>CAYYBR010000015.1:8812-31069 GCA_964470035.1 uncultured Saprospiraceae bacterium | reverse complement strand
AGATACAAATGGGATGACACTTATATTACTTGTCTTTCCTCCGCCAGCAGGTTCTAACCATTTCAAGGGACTCGTAACCGCTAGATTGAAGAGGCCTTGGTTTCTTGGTCTGCGATTCCAGACGCTTATCTCGTTATCTTGGGTATCAAATCTATATGCAGAAAATCCCCATTCTGTTACAGAGGGATCAAATCTAAGTGTCGCGAAGGGGATAGCTAGCTCAGCGGTATAATAGCCATCGTATATTTTTGCCTCCCCACGCCACTTGTTATCCCATGACTCCGAGAAGTCTGATCTATTGTTACCACCATTGGCTATAAGCCCTTCTCTGATGACTCCTTCAGGATTTATGCCAAAGAAGATAGCATTTGTCTTGTCATTAAAAGTGTCGAAGATCAGTGTGATGTTATCACTGCCTCCTGCTCTATAGTCACGTCTTAGAGAGCTCACGATCCAGTCATTGCCAGCACCATAACATTTGATACCGACATAGAGCTGATCATCATCTGCACTTATGTAAATTTCTGTTTGGCCTTGGGCTAGGAGAGAGTCCGTCGGGAAGTACTGCCAGAAGTCTTTAGCAGCAGGGAGCTTACTCCACATCTCTTCATCTAAAGCACCATCTATGATCGGTGCTTGATCTGTCCTATGTATATCAAGAGACTTTGCCTCTAAAAGATCTTGTCCGGACATATTTATGCTTAGAAAAAGCCAAAACAAGATCAAAGTGAATTTCATCCAACAAAAGTATCTTAAGACTCTGATATAGAGTATCCTATGATCTTAAAGAGATGTTAATAGATATAGAACCGACATTCTTGGTAATCAGTAAAAAAGCACTAGCAGATAACTCTTAGCGAGTGCTTTTGCACCTTAAAACTCAACTCGCCAGCTTGTAGTGGATATCCTTCCCCGTCGATATGCATAAAGGTATCTTCATAAGCGGTCACCTTCACCTCAGTGACCTTATTCATACTTGCAAACTTGCTCTTATGTATACGCCCTGCCCAGAATCTCCAGGCATTGCCAAAGTAGTCCATCTTCCAAGCATCATGTAACATCAGCGCATCCACATATCCGTCGCTCGTATCTGCGTCTGCAGCTACTGTAAAATTGTATCCAAACATAGATCCGTTAGCTACATTAATCGATAGGAATTTTCCTTCTTGTACGACCCCATCGATCTCAACCTTATAGGTCTGATTCTTATACTTGATAGCTTCAGTTAAGGCACCTTTGAGATAGGTCTTAAATCCTCGTTTAGAGCTTTGCTTTGTTTTATATGCTACTAATCCATCGATGCCAACACCAGCCATATTGACATAGCACTGATCATTGACAGTAGCGGTGTCTATCTTTTTTATATTGAATCTTTCTAGGATATCGAGTGCCTTGCGAGCATTTCTTCCGATTCCTAGATGAGTACTTAGTCCATTGCCCGAGCCACCAGGGACAATACCAAGAGCTGTGTCAGCATATAACAGTTCTGAGGCTATCTCATTGACAGTACCATCACCTCCTACAGAAACAACGGCATCCAGATGATTAGCTTTGGCTTCTTTAGCTAGGATCTTAGCATGTCCGCCATGCTCTGTAAAAACAAGGTCGTAATCGAATTTTGTCTTGTCGATTGTATTAACGATGAGGCTAGGGATCTTAGATTTAGATCCATGTCCAGCAAAGGGATTTACTATAAATAGTAGCTTCTTTTTCGAACTCATCTGAATACAAAATATCTCTGCATCGGAAAGTTATAGCACACTCCGATAGTGACACTCACTAATATCCTAGCAATCATATAATGGCCAAGGCTTAAGAAATTGGTTGCAATGTACATCCCAAATGTATTCAATAATATACTTCCACCGACAACTATCAAAAACTTGACCCCCTGACTACTGACTTTTCCTTCTTTGTTAAGAAAGGTCCAGTTTCTTCCTAGTAGAAATGCTACCGTACCCCCAGCAATAGCACCTATAAAGGTGCTCAATACAGGATCTAACCCCAATATCTCAGCACATAAGGCAAGCACCGAGTAGTCAGTGGCTGTGGCTGTGGCAGCACTTACATTATATCGTAAAAATGATGTAACAAACGGTACACGCGGTTTATATCTACCAGAGCTCATAGGCTGACAAAGCTACTATGAGTATTCGTAATGTGATATTAGCATAGACACCTGCTATAAGATCATCGACGATCACCGCTATATCTGACTTCATATTATCAAAACTACGTATCCCAAGTGGTTTGAAGATGTCATATACTCTAAAGAGTACAAAGGATAAAAGAATCGTCTTCCAGCTGATAGGTATCCATAGCATAGATACCCACAAACCAAGCACTTCGTCGATGACGATCCTTTGATCATCGTGGATCCAAGTATCAGGAAGTTTTGTAATACTCCAATATCCAAGTCCAGTTACCATGATAGTAAGGACCAAGAGTAGCCATGGTGATGATAATCCACCAAATGACCATAATAGATAGAGCAAGAGACTACCCACCAATGTGCCCCATGTACCTGGTGCTATCTTAGCAAAACCAGCACCAAAAGCTGAAACTACCGTGATATGAAAAAACTTCATGCTCTTATCTCAGCAGGTCTATATAAATATCCCCCATACCACTCTTCGATTTTCTTCCATCCGGAAAATGTAGACAGATAGCTCATCAGATAGTATGCCACCAAAGCACATACGATACCGCATATTACATCTATAACATAGTGATGCTGTGTATAAACGGCAGCTATCCATGTACCTAACGACATCAATCCAAAAAAGATAACCCATCCTTTTTGGCCGATTTTTCTTGCCACCAGAAGGCACAATAGAGGATATGCTGCATGAAGACTGGGGATGGCACCGAAGATATTAGAGTTGTTAGAATAAATACCTTGGAAAATCGGTATACCGATAATCTTATCAAACTCAGCAAGGCCTGCTGCACTTCCAGGAACTAACAAGTCCACCTCCGCACCATGGTGCAAGAAATACCACGGTGGTGCCGCAGGTATGAGATAATAGAAAAGGACGCCTATCACATTAGTCAAAAAATAAGCCGATGCATAGAATGATATAGCAGATCTATTTCTAAAAATGAGGAATATCCCAAATGCCATAGGAGCGGGCATCCATAGTAGGTAGGAAAACCCAAGAATAAAACTAAGGAAAGAATTATAGCGAGGAACTATCCACTCACATAGACTGACTTTCACTCCACTTTCGTAAATACCAAAAAACTTTACTTCTAGATCATAAAGATCTTTGATGTGTACATTATTCACTTCATAATTTGGCATGATGGACATAGCATCATACAGTAATGTCCATCCTAAGAAACCTGACCAGGCCAATAGCACGTACATCGTATACCGATGAGAGAGGGCTAAGGCCAGTACTAGTATCAGGAGATATGTATGTAGGGGCCTCCAGCCTACTAGTCCATAGAATATGAGAAAATATATGACTGTGAAAACAGCAGCAAGTTGAGCTCTACTCTTCAGGTTTTCCATATTAGATATCCTCAGGCTTGAAGGGTAGACTAAGAGGTTATTTTTCTAAGCTGATCTTCCGAATAAAAGAGTCGACGCAAGGCGGTTATATTTGTCGTGATAGCTAAAAATACAAAGCCCAATGTATAGTAATCTAAAATCATAGATCCAAGTTCTAAATCGCTAGGCGCACCCACCCAATAAACAATGCCCCATATAATAGACCATACTCCGATAAAGACGATCCTCTCTGGACGTTGCATAAGTCCTACTGCACAGTCGACACCAAGAGCTTCGGCACGCGATCTGTTATACGAAACCATGATAGAGCCTATCAAAGCTAAAAAAGTCAAAATCACTCCAGGTAAATAATCAAAGCGCGTGTAGTATAAGATTATACCCATGAACATAATAAACTCACTATATCGATCCACGACAGAGTCAAAGAACGCACCGAACTTAGATTTCATCGCATATAATCTCGCGAGTCGACCATCTATAGTGTCCATGAGTCCTGCAAATCCAAGTATTATCCCAAAACCAAAGAGGTTGTCTCCGTATTTGATATCATCCCAGATAAAAAAATCAACCAAATGAAGTGCTGCATAGACATTGAGAAGCAAACCTATCAATGTGATATGGTTGGGTCTGATACCTAGTTTTTTAACAAGATGAACTAGTGGATCAAAGAGAAAATATAGGAGTCTGCGACCAGCTTCTTTATAATCCATAAACTTTCGCAAGATAGAAGTTTATACTACGCCCAAAAAAAAGGTATGCTATGATTTTGGAAAAAACGATCCAAACCATGACAGTCTATGAGAATTCGGTCGAATCTCTTCATAAAAGATACGGCCTATAAATCAAAAAGAGGCCTGACAAATGGTTGTCAGACCTCTAATCGTCGGGGCGGCAGGATTCGAACCTGCGACCCCCTGTTCCCAAAACAGGTGCGCTAACCGGACTGCGCTACGCCCCGATATCCATCTTGCGATAGATCTTTTCTTCTTTTCTCGAGATATTTCTTGTCCCGATATCTATCCTTTGATAGAATTTATTTCTTGCTCCTCTTCGAAACTAGCTACTCTAGTTGCGACCCTCACGCCGACAGCGTGATGCCCTAACCGGACTGCCCTACGCCCCGATATCCATCTTGCGATAGATCTTTTCTTCTTTTCTCGAGATATTTCTTGTCTCGATATCTATCCTTTGATAGATCTTTTTCTGATTCTCTTCGAAACTAGCTCTTCCGGTTGCTACTCTCACGCACATTGTGCGATCCGCTACACGGAAAGGGCTACGCCTCAAGCTTCATCTTTCGATGAAAGAAATTCTCGTGGCGGTGAGAGGGGGATTCGAACCCCCGGTACCCCTTTCAAGGTACGCCGGTTTAGCAAACCGGTGGTTTCAGCCACTCACCCACCTCACCTAAAAAGTGAGCTCTATTCAGAGCAAGATATATGCCTTTCATACATCGGGCTGCAAAGATATGCTTTCCACTCTTTTAAACAAGATGTAGCTGTGTAGAATATCTGACCTATTCGATATCCTCGCTGTCCAACATATTATAATTTATTTTACATTATAAGTTTGGATATATGTGTTTTATCCATTTTCTTTACTGAACGTTTTCATCATTAGATCCATATTGGTCAATTTGTTACACCTGAGAAGGTAATTTAGTTGGCCAAAAAGACGGGGGCGATACTTTTAGTATCGCCCTTTTTAGTTGTATCAGGGTATAAACATTTACGTAAGTGATATCTTGGTCGGTCATGACACGAAGACCTTATATCCTCAGTGAAATTACCTGGGCAGAGATCAAAGACAAAGAGATCGAACTAGCAGTGCTGCCCTGGGGGGCATGTGAAGCGCATAATTATCATCTTCCCTATGGCACAGATATATACGAAGCGGATTATGTATCTGCGGAGGCTGGTAAGAAAGCATATGCCAAAGATCAAAGATTTGTAGTGCTACCAACTATACCATTTGGGGTAAATACCGGTCAGATGGACATCAAGCTAGATATGAACATCTACCCAAGCACACAGATGGCGATCCTCTCAGATACTATCGAAGTCCTTAGTAATGCAGGTATCAACAAGCTTTTGGTCGTCAATAGCCATGGCGGCAACAACTTTAAGCCTTTACTCAGAGAGCTTGGAGCCCACTATCCTGATATGCTTTTATCCCTATGTCATTGGTTCAAGGCGGTCGATAAATATGAGTATTTTGAGAAAAATGGAGATCATGCTGATGAAATGGAGACGTCAGTTATGATGTATCTCTATCCAGACTGGATTGACCTATCCATAGCTGGACCAGGTGATGAAAAGAAGTCACGGATCACTGGCATTAAAGAAGGTTGGGCTTGGACAGAGAGACGATGGTCTTCAGTAACAGAAGATACTGGCATAGGTGATCCAAGTTTATCAACCGTTGAAAAGGGTGCAAAATTTTTAAGAGACTGTACAGATAAGTTAGCCGAGTTGTACATACAATTATGTATGTTAGACTCGAATAAAATGTATCAACCTACTAGAACCGAAAGCTAATAATGGCCAAAAAAAAGAAGGACGCTAAACAGCCAAACTCAAAAGATAACAAGAAGAGCACCATTCAGTCTAAAGCAAAAGACAAGAACAAGGGCAAGAAGGCATCGAAAAAGAAAATTATCAAGAAGCGAACGGTCAAAAAAGGACCGAGTGAATGGAGTGAGCGAAAGCCCGTTGTCATATTTGCTGTGAGCTTCCTCGTCATCTGCTTGGTGTTTTACCTCATCACCAACATGGATTGGTTTCAAGCTTTTAGAGCGCCTATTCTATTGGGATACTCAACTATCTCATCTGCTATACTAAACATTTTTGGGTATGGAGTAGAAGCAAGAGGTGAGGTTATTTCTGGAGCTGACTTTTCGGTGAGTATAGAAGAGGGCTGCGATGCCATAGCGCCTGCTATCCTATATATTATATCAGTGGCTATTTTTCCTATCGCCACTAAGACGAAGTGGAAAGGCCTTTTATATGGTCTTTTAGCTATAGCTGTGCTGAATATCATAAGAATAGTAACACTCTTTTTAACAGGGATCTACGCACCTTCGCTCTTTGAGTTTATGCATGTTGATTTTTGGCAAGCTATTTTCATAGTATTCACTGTGGGACTATGGATTTACTGGATGCGATGGGCTACAGCACAGGTCAATCCGGCACCCGTAAATCCTGCTTCATGAGATCGATGCCAAATATTTTTAAGTTCCTCGGCATATTTGTGGTTTGCTACCTAGTGATGTCGTCGTTGACTTATGTAAAGCCAATTAGGACTGCTGTAATCCCGGTGTATAACGTCTTTCAAAAAACAACTTTTAATCTCGTCCATCCAGTTATACGGACTGACTTCACCAGCTATGACGGGCCTACGGATCAATTCGATTTTTCAATCCACATATTCTCTAAAGAACAGTATCGCAATAGTCGAAATAAGAGTCAGGTCAAGCCATTCGTTATCACTAATCAAAATGCAAGGATTACTGCTTTCGGGCCTCTGATCTTGTTGCTTTCTTTGATTATCGCGTCACCTATATCCTGGAAAAGAAAGCTTCTTTCATTTGCTATCGGCGGTTTCTTTGTCTTGCTCCTGTTAGCTATGAAGTATACAGCTCTGTTTGATGCTAACTTTGATCCTAACACCATGTCCATACTGATGAAGCCCGGTTCATGGTGGATAGGTATATCTAAGTTTTTTAATGACGCTTTTCGCACCAACGAGTTTTTGGCTTTGATGATCTTACCGATATGGGCCCTGTCTAGTTTTAGATTGAAAGACTGGAAGTGGTTTATAGAGTAGTATGCTTAGACCAGTCCCATATCACGAGCACCCAGCTTCGGCCATCATCAACGTCGTAACTATATAAAGCTTCGAAACCGACTGCTTTGTGGGCTGAAAGAGATCGAGTATTTTCAGTTGCTACCTCAGTGATACAGTATCTATACTTATCAGAAAGACAAGATCGATAATAGTTGTACATACCTTTGAATAAGCCCTGCCGTCGATGCGCTTTATCTATACACACTTGGCCCATCACGATATAATTAGAAGGTGATAAGGTCTCATGGTCTTTGGCTATGCGTTCTATCTTCTCAAACATAGGCTTGAGCACATCTAACTCATCTCTCCAACTAGGTGACATCACAAGACAGTAGCCGACTACTTCCTCTTCCCTGAGTGCAAGGATATGACCATCAGGATGATTCATCTTTTCAAGCAGAGCCATACTATGCTCACAGGTCACGAAGCCTTCCTCTACTATTTCCTCTGGAGTAAGTGATCTTTTCAGATTAGTAAGCTGAAGTTGCATGATCTGATGGAGATGATCTCGAGTGGAAGCTTGTGCAAAATGATAAGACATATCAAACTTTGAGGGTGAGGACCATAGGCGAGTGATCCGACATACCTTCTTCTCTCCATCCGTGCAGATATCTACAATCATCTATAAAAGGTAAGAGTTCCTGACTCACATAGGTATGGTCGTAGCGATACCCGTTACCTTGATGACTGAACCACGAAAACTCTTTCACATCTCCATGGACATGACGAAAGGCATCTACATATCCTTTCTTTTCAAGGTCTTCTAGTTGGTCAGTGTACCAGAAGGAATTACCAGCTTGGTCTACATAGTTCTTGCCAGTATTATAATCTCCGACTATGATAGCTGGTTTTTCTCCGAGCTCTTCATCTATCAAATATTCAAATAGCTTATGCTTTTTCTTATGCGGAAAATATACTGAATACACGTCGAAGGCTGGCAGTCTTCCACATACGATACTATGTGCATACTCGTCATCTGCCTTCGGAAATATGGAAAGATCACACGGATATTTGCTTGCTAGGATAGCACTGTTAGCATCTGTATCTGCTAGAGATACTCCTTGATAGCGATATCCTAACTGTAGAAGAGAAGTACGTAGCCTGATCCCAGACTTATTATTACGAAACTCACTTAATGCGACTACCTCTGGTGATAGCTTACCGATAGCGCTTACTATCCTAGTCAGTCGACTACCACCTCCTTGGCGGATATTCCAGGAAAGGATATCAAGCACCTTTCTTGACTTTCTTAGTATTCTCGATGCTTGCCTTCAAGGCTTCCATAATATCGATCACAGGTGCATCTTCTTTATCCTCGCTCACACTTACGATCTCCTTGCCTTCTATTTTCTCATTGACCAGTTCCATAAGTGCTTCTTTATATCGATCCTGGAAATCCACTTCATCAAAACTCATAACTAATGAGTCTACTAGTGTTTCAGCTAAAGCCAGCTGCTTTTCATCTACTTCTATATCATCTAGGTCAGGGACCTTATCGATAGATCTAACTTCATCCGGAAATCTCAACTTATACATGATCATCCCTTTCTCTTCTGCCTTCAGCAAGACGACATCTTCCTTATCACGAAGGATGATCCGCCCCACCCCAGCCTTTCCAGACCTTTTGAGCACCTCACAAAATAGTCCATAGGTTTTCTTTGCTACATCGCCATTGGGCCCAACAAAGTATACCGCCTCAAACCGGCTCGGATGCACCTCATTAATATCAACGAAGGCCTCTATATCTATCGCTCTCGTGCTTTTTAATTTTATCGCATCAAACTCCTGCTTTTCAAAAACCACATACTGATCATCGGCATATTCATACCCTTTCACTATCTGCTTCATAGACAGCTCCTCACTACATGATCTACAAACCTTACGGTATGATACCCTTCCCATATCTTCCTTATGTAGTTGGTTAAAGGATATCGTAGAACTGCTGTCTATGGCATTAAATATTTGTATCGGTATCGTCACCAGCGAAAACCTGATGTGTCCTTTCCATATAGATCTCATGACTTCTCTTTTATCAATTTTAAAAATACAGGCTCTCTGTAAGTGCCATTAGAACTTAGTGATGCATACTCGATCTGGCACTTGAGGAGAGGCTTTACAAAGACACTACGAGATGCTTCATCGATGGGATCATCCATCGGTTTAGCAGTTGTTGGTAGCGCTTTTAGGAGATCAGTAAGTTCTCTTAACTTCTTATGATCAAAACCCGTGCCCACCTTACCTTTATATGTCATCCCATCATCTTCATATATCGCCAGGTGCATAGCACCCATCAGCCCCGCTCTATCTCCCTGTCCTTCGGTATAGCCGATGATAGTACATACCTCTAAAGTACGACTCTTGACCTTTAGCCAGTGATCGGATCGCTGACCAGGCAGGTATCTACTAGTTTGATCTTTGGCCATGATACCTTCCATACCTTGAGCTTTTATCGCCTCAAAAAGCTGCTTACCATCCTCAAAGTCATCGCTATATCTAAAGTATGTTCCACTCTTTAAGATACACTTTAACCATGCTCGCCGTCGCTGAAGCGGAAGATGCATAATATCACTACCGTCTAGAGACAGCAAGTCAAAAGCATAAAATGAAACTGGTTTAGTCTTACTAGCAGAGCTGATCGAAGCTTCACCTTTTCTGTGCATCCTACTGATCACCTCATGAAAAAGGGGTCTACCTTTATCATCCAAGACGACGATCTCGCCATCCAGCACAGCGTGCTCTACTCTTATAGACTCCGGACGTATTAACTCTGGAAACTGCTTTGTGATATCCTTGCCACTCCTACTGATGATCTTCACTTCATCATCCTCGATATATATGAGCACACGTATGCCATCCCACTTCACTTCGTAGCTGATGTGCTTACCTCTTGGCACATCTTTACTCGCCGATGCTAGCATAGGCAAGACACCTTTATCATGTTGTACATGATCATAGTCTTCATCGCAGGAGATCAGCCACTGGTCTTCTCTACCAGTCTTATGTAAGTGATAGCTCCGAGTCGTCCATCGGTTAGTAAGAGAGAAAGAATATGCACCTTCTTTTTTCTTCGTCCATGTGATCTGGCCTTTGTGAGCGATCCACATCTCTCCAGCCCCATACTGACCTTTAGGTATGGTTCCTTCATAGTCAAGATATGCTATCGGATGGTCCTCAGTTCGGATGGCTAGCCTTTTTTGCGCTTTCGCAAATGGTAGTCCCTTAGGTATCGCCCAAGACATCAGTACTCCTTCATCTTCTAGTCGCAAATCATAGTGAAGATTTGAAGCATCGTGGAGCTGTACGACATACTGGTCTTCAAATTTTTTGCTGACTCTAGCCGGCGGCTCTGTGGTCTGCTTAAAATCTCTCTTCTTTACATAGTCCGCAAGTCTAGATCCTTCTAGACTTGCTGCTTGCTCTTCATGGCGATGGTCATGAAGACTGACCTCATGTACTCTCCAGTCATGCCACGGATCTCCATACTCTTCTATGTATCTCGGCGCGGTTCTGATGTCATACGCGCCTGATCTCTCAAGACTTTTAAGGTCTTCCCATCTGATAGGGAGAGATACTGGACCTCCCTGCTTACCTCTCAAGCTATATGGTGCGACACAGGTATTAGAGAGGTGGTTACGATAGATATCTATTAAGATCTTTCCTCCGCGACGAGCCTTACTGATTTGTAAGGTGTACTTCTGACCATACTCCCTGACAAACACCTTCGCCAATGCCTTTACAGATTTAGTCACATCTTCATAAGGCAGCTCTGGTCTGATAGGCACATATACGTGCAAGCCCTTCCCACCTGAAGTTTTCAAGAAAGGTGTATAATCATACCGCTCTAAAAACTCTTTTATCTTCCATGCTGCCTCCTTGACATCCTCAAATGCCAGTCCTTCATCAGGGTCTAAGTCCACGATGAAGAAGTCAGGTTTCATCTTACTGGATTTCTTAAACTGAGTAGGATGTATCTCAAGACACGCCAGATTAGCTAGCCAAACTATAGTCGCCTTATCCACTGGCACTATATAATCGATGACCTTCTCTTCATGATCTATCTTCATGCTCTCGATCCAGGTGGGTGTCCAGTCAGGTTTGTCTTTAGAGTAAAAGCTCTTCCCCTCGACGCCGTCAGGAAACCTGATCATGGTGATCGGACGCTCCTTAACATATCGAAGGATATACGTCGACATATCAAGATAGTACTTGATAACCTCCGCTTTAGTGGCCCCTAAAGACGGATATATCACCTTGTCTAGGTTGCTAAGTTTTAGCGACCGTCCATCTATATCGGTATGTACATATTGCTTCGCCACTTTCGTAAATGTATGATGTAAAACACGAACCACCAGATATATAACACCTGAGTATGTCCTCACTATATCGGTCCAAATACGTGGTTTCTACCCAAGCAAAAACCCTAAGAAGTTCATAAAATTTGCCTTTTAAGAATTATCCAGCTCCACTTACCGTTATAGCACAAAGACTACAACCCTATAAACACCCAAGTAATGAATAGAATTCGACTGATACTCACGATATGCTTTAGCCTCATATGCGCTGCTTCCCTATTCTCTCAGGAGAAATTTCCCGATGTAGAAGTGCTAAATGAACTTGGCGAACCTGTTAACCTCCAAGCTTATATCGCTGAAGGAGGTCCAAAGCTCATCAGCCTATGGGCTACCTGGTGTGGACCATGCCGTACTGAACTCAATGCACTAAAGAAAGTAGAAGCCGAGTGGAAAGAAAAATATGGCCTTGAGATTATCACCGTATCCATGGATGTACCAAGCATGGTATCCAAAGCCAAGCAAATGGCAAAATCCAATGGCTGGAACTACACTTTCATGTACGATGGCAATCAAGATGTTGCCTCCAAACTCAAAGTCCGAAGTATCCCATACTCATGGTTAATCGATAAAGACGGAAACATTATATCCAAGATGAATGGATACTCTCCAAGCTATCCACAACTTGTCGAGCAGAAGTTAGACAAGGGATAGAACTAGCAATTATCTCTTTATCATTCTTTTGATAAATAATCCTTCTTCAGTTAAGAAGTACAAGAAATATACACCACTGCTAGTGATGTTAGGCGTTATGGTCTGATCAGAGGTCAAGCTTTGTTCGTAGACTAATCTTCCTAGTTGATCGTAGATGGATAAAGTCATTTCCTTTCCTCCGGGATCTTCAGATGTAATTGTGAGTTTGTCTGTAAATGGATTTGGATGAATATCAAAGTCAGCATCATCTATGTCCATGACACTTGTCGTCTGATCTTCAAAACTGATACCAAGTAAGTCTTCTATAGATACATATTGGTTATAGATTCTAATCTCATCTATTCGACCATGAAATGTATTAGTGGCTAGTTGTGATCTCGAACCTATAAGTAGTGGAGAGGTGTCATAACCAATCACCCCCTTTACAAGCCTCGCATAATTAGTGAATCGACCTGTACCAAATCTATTGGTAGTCATAAAAATAGTGTCCTGTATTTTAGAAGCTACTATCAGGTTCCAATCATCAAGTACGTACTCATTGATAAGAGGCCCTTGTGATGAAAGACCAGCCGCAGAACTATCTGTACTGATAGTGAAAGTATGATGCCCTGTTGCAGACAAACCTACTCCATACCCAATGCTAGGAACCTGATTCAGAGAAGAGTTCTTTCTAAATAGAGTACCATCCTTAACAGAATAGGGCATGAACCACACAGCTAGTGTAAAGTCTTCGTCAAGTCTTAAGAGTGAGTCATCAAGTATCCGAATTATATCGTCTATACCATCGAACTCATACGCCCCTTCAGGATTGCCAAATCTATCGGAGACCAAGATTGGACCATCTACACTCCCTTCCCTGCCCATCACAGAATCTATCGCATTTCCATCAAAGTGAAATACTGCAACCAGGCTGTCAGCTTGAGCAGAAGTCTCGGCGACCCCAACTAATAGGAGAAAACAAAAGAACAATCGAAGGATACCCATACATGGGATAATATAGATAAAAAATGATCGTAACTGTCACATAAAGAATGATTCATATAGAAAGTTTTTTCATTATATGTATCTACGCATTAGCCCTATATTTTGTCATGGGTTCTGAAAAGCCCATCCCTTCTCTTTGTAAACCCTGTAGTAGTCGTACTTACATATGACCTTAATTATTATCTCCTATGATCACTGATCCGACACCGGTTTTTTGAATCTCTCCTAATCTCCTGTCCAGTATGATCGTCTTGGACGTCTCATAATTTCCTCCAGTGATATGCCAAGTCTGTCCACTTGCCTGGGTGGCTTCTCCATCTTCGATGGTACGATAAGGATCGACCGATGTGCCTAAGTTTTGTCCCGGAAACAAGTAGTCAAAATAAATATCAGATCGCGCACCTGTCTGTGTCTTCCATATGCCTCTGCCATAAGTTGCCACATAGAGGTTAGGTGCATCTAGTGCTTGGATATTAGGACCCCACTCCAAGTCTGTCACTTCCGTAAATACCGGTCCGTCATTAAGGTCGAAGTGGGGAGTGATATTCCAGTTTTCTCCATTGTCTTCTGACGCATAAACACCCAAGTCCGAACCTGCATATATCCAGTCTGGGTTACTGTAATGCCAAAGCAACTTATTCACATGAAGTGCTGGGATGCCAGATGAGCGTTCTAACCATGTGGCTCCATTGTTATTAGAAAAGTGAATGTTATTATCAAAGTATCCACCAGTCGATACTGCGATCTTGTTGAAGTTATTGGGATTAATATTTACGGAAGTGATCGGCCTAAATAAGGAAATAACTGGGCCAGCACCCCAGTCCCAAGTTACACCTGGAGTGCCGATCCACACTTCACCGTTAGTATAGCCTACTACGACTTTAGAACCATCTGCCGATATATCTATAGCCGATATGAACACCCCTACTCGAGGAGTAGTAGGGTCTACCACTCTAGTATTTACAGGGCCTATAGTGAAGATATCTGCTCTATACAGTGTGAGACCTTGATCACCAGCCAACATCCTTGTACCGTCATCTGGGAAGATAGCTATCGGGCTGATAAACCGAGGAGATCTCGAAAGAGTATCAAATCCGCGCCATATACCTATGGCATCTCTGAGGAATATCCGTCCATTTTGTTGGGTAGCATATCGGTAGGCTGTATCCTGACGACTGATAGCACAAAAGCCTCCATCACCACCTATCTCATGGCTCCAAGCAGTGCCATCCTGAGAGCTCATCAGTGTACCATTGTCCTGTGCACCACCGATGATGATGGGGTTCGTACTCGACCCTGCCACATCAAAAGCGTAGAACTGAGTGGTATTGAGCGTGGTGCCATTTCTAATCTGCCAACCAGAAGTAAGACTAGTATTAGTAATGTTTGGAGCTCTACAGATGCCCCCGTCTGTACCGAAGTAAAGGACACGTGCACTTGCGCTATAGTTAGAGGCAGGCACGACTATATGACAATCCGCATGAGCAGAAGTCCCATTAAAGTAATCAAGAGGCGATGATATCTGAGTAAATGAAGCACCTCCATCAGTACTTCGATAGATACGGATACCTCCGATGATCACCAAGTCTGGATCAACCGGGTCTACCCATATGGTATTATTATACCAACCTTGGTTTTGGCCAGCGCCATTACTAAATACGTCAACTGAAAGGTTCATGTCTGTCCAGGAGAGACCACCGTTAGTAGACTTATAAAGAAGACCCACATTAGTAGCATCACCTTCGCACAGGGCATAGACAGTAGTACTCACAGAAGGATCTATGGCCAGCTCCACTCTTCCTGAAATAGCCGGAAATCCAACTGACCCATTTTGACTAGTGAAGTCTAGGGTGCCACCTGAGAGTGAGCTCATCACAAGCGCATCTTCATAGCCTATATATATCCGCGTAGTATTAGATGGGTCTATCTCGATATCAAGTGCCCCACCGCTGGGAAAGTCATCTAGAAAGGTGAAGCTAGCACCATAGTCTTCAAACTTATATATGCTCCCGCGAGATCCAATTCCAGCAGTATTTCGATCTGTCGTGACAGCGTAAAAGGTACTAGGGTTCCCTGGCTCGAAAGCTATCTTATTAATCCAAAGAAAAAATGTTTGTTGTTGTAAGTCCGAGATACCTGGTACTCTCTCCCATGTATCTCCACCATCAAAACTTCTAAAAACACCACCACCAGGTGTAGACTGAAATGGATTATCTTCTGTCACAGCTCTTGCACCAAAAGATGTGATGCCCTCACCGGTGCTCACGTACATCGTATCAGGATGATCTGGATCTATAAGTATACTGGTAATAGAAAAGTTAGAGATCGACTGGCCTTTAGGACTCCAGCTGTTGCCAGTATTAGTAGACTTCCATAGACCTCCACTTACTCCTCCAACCCACAGGGTATTGGTATTTCTAGGATCTACTGCGATCGCCCTCGTTCTTCCTGCATATTGGCCTGGTCCGAGTTCTTCCCAGGTAGATAGTCCGCCATCTTTATAGTTTTTTCTCTTTTCGATACTTGATGCTATCATCGACTTGGCTGCTTCTATCTTCTGAGGAGTTGCGCTGTGGGCTCTCATCTCACTGCGATATGCATCCCTCCCATATGGACTCTCATCAGCGTATAGGACACTCTTTTTAGGAGTAATAGTATACCATAGAACGCCTAAAAAGAGGAAGATGGCAATAGATATGATTATGCGATTGTTCATAATTTGTTTATTGGAGAGTGACAAGGACAAGTACATAACCTGATTCTTCATGGAGCACTGTCATAGCTTTGCCAATGATGGCACCTCTGGCCTTTTTTCTATTCTTCGCTCTCATCGCCTCGCCATGAATACTAGATGAAGTGATAAAGTCTCCGATCTCAATCTTCCCTCCCTGGAGGTTCGCTTTTATATATGTCCTACCCGAAAGAGTGACAAGATCATCTCCTGTTGCTATAGTCTGGTCCTGACCCATCAGGATACCGGGTTTGATGCCATTTGCTCCAGACACTACACCCACCACCGACTTGTCATATGCGCGATCACATATCTTCAACTTACCTGGCTGAGATGGATCTAAAGAGACGATCATACCTGACTCGACTTTTGCTTCATCGGTATTGATATCAAAAAGTTCTGCCAGGTCACTACCTCCACGTATCTCTATCTCATCTGTTACAATACGGGCGTCTTCAGACCCCTGAAAATTTGTATTCAGTTGTATGCGAGAAGCGCCTGAGGAGTCTCTCAACACAAGACGACCTCCATCATGATTATCATCTCCATTTATAAAAAGGGTTTGCTCACCTTCGCTATTAAAAAACTCTATGTATCCAGCATCATTATTATCGAACTCTCCATAGAGTCTTAGACCTGGTGATCCGGTATCGTCATTTAACTCGAGTAGACCTGCATCACTTTCAGTTAAGGTAAGCAGGACTCCATTTCCTAGGGCCACACTATCTAATAAGGCTGATGACCCAGTACTTAGCTCAGTCCAGACAGAACCATCGTGATACCAGAAAGAATCAGTATTTATATCATAAACCAACAACCCTTGAGTGCCAGTGATATCAGTACGTTGTGCAGAAGTCATACGTGGAAACAAGACTCCTTTGTCGATACTTGAAATATCGAGCATGGCACTGGCATGTGGTTCTGCCCCAGAGGTGTCTATAGATATCTGTTGTTCAAAGTTGATGTGTTGTGCAGTTAGCGTACTACTCAAAAGCAGAAGAACTGCGAGCAGGACATAAGCATCTTTTGTCGTTTGATTGATGAGTTTCATATTCAATTCTATTTTTAAATTTTCAGATTCTTGTGTAAGAAAAATGGACAAGAGTCTTTTTATAATTAGAGTTCTACTAGGATACTTCTTGAGAAGTCTTTCCAGAAGGTTAACCGACTAAAGTGCTTCTATACTCTGGACAATCTTGAATTAGAGCATTCAGCTGAAGTAGTCCTACTTCAAAAGCCTTTCGGACGAGTCCGGCAGTATTTTTCACATCCATCTTAAGCATAAGGTTTTTGCGATGTGACAGGACCGTATGTTCTGATATATAAAGTTCTTGAGCGATCTCTTTAGAATTGCGCTCGTAAGCTATCAAAGAGAGAATCTCTCTTTCCCTTGCAGAAATTTTGGAGGATTTCATATTGTGCATTGTGATTGGTGGCCTGTTGTCTTTTACTTAATGCTGATCTATAGTTTGATCAATGTCTTTGAGGTCGTTGAAAACTTCTTTTAAGGATTCTCGATGTTGATCAAGATCCTCGATGATGTTTTCAGCTTCCGATAAGATGTTGAGTAACTCTCTAAGCATAGAGTAAAGATGAGGAGTCTAGACAGTCTAAAATTTACCCATGTGGGTAAATTTTATGCTTCTACAGCCTTCAAAAAGGTAATTAGAATAATAATCAAGAAAGCTTTTTATACTTCTTGATCGTCAGTATGATATGAGTACCATTATCTGACTTGATGACAAGTTCTCCATCTAGTTTCTGATTAAACGACTTTACTAGCCGCAGTCCAAAGGAGTCTGATGATATCTTAGTAGCATCTAGACCGATACCATTGTCTTTTACTTCCAGTATAAGTTCATTGTCAACTTCATGAAGCATCACTGTGATCAATCCTTTGGCTTTATCAACAAAAGCATGCTTCAAAGAGTTTGTCATGAGTTCATTGATGACAAGCCCTATAGGAACAACCGTCTCTACATCAAGTACAAGATCCTCGTCCACATCATCATAGAGGATGATCTCCGTATCTCCTATCTCATAGGTTCTAATTAGATCCTCGCAGAGTCTCCTAATGTACTTAGGCATAGGCACTCCTGTAAGCTGATCATCTTTATAGAGATACTGATGTATAAGAGACATACTGTGCACCCGCGACCTTCCTTCTTGTATAGCCGATTTGGCGTGCTCATCTTGGATAGACAGGGATTGCATACCTAGAAGAGAGGAAACGACCTGCAGGTTGTTTTTTACGCGATGATGCACTTCTTTTAGAAGAGTCTCCTTCTCGCCGAGCAGCCCTTTTATAACATCATTTTCTTTAGAGGTCTTCACATGATCTCTGGCTCGCAGGCCTATACCAAAACTAAAGATCCCCATCTCAATCAAAGTAGCAAGATGGGCCTCCCACGCATATATACTTCTGAAATCATTATAAACTATCTTAATAATAATAGCTGTTAGCCCGAGCAAAAATATAGTGATCGCAGTGATCATGAGCCAGCGATATCGGACTTCTTTATGTCTCAAGATTAGTCCAAGCATCACGACATTATATCCAACAAATAATAAGACAACTACAAGTGAAATGAAATTAGAATAGATAAAGTTAAAATCAGTCGCCAGTAGAGATATCCAATCTAACAAGACCATGCCCACCATCACCGGCATGACCCACTTTCTTATGGTTCGCAATCCTGCATACTTCTCATGTAGGCCACTAAACTCTATCAGAAATCTTACATAAAAGAATGTGGATGGTATACCCATCGATCTTAGGAAATAGTAATAACGAGGATCTTGAAGATTAAGCACATCATAACACCACTCTCGAAGTAGGCCACTAGAAAAAGCAGACCATAACAGAAAGGTGAATATATAACCAGCGTACTGCAAATAAAGCGTCTCTCGAGTAGTGCTGTAAAATATCAGGACGATAGCCAGTATAACTATGACTACACCAGAGAAAAGTCCATAGATCATGACTGCGGAAGATTGGTCTTTTATAAAATCCTCCCCTGGAACTAAATGAATATAAGGATTGATCGAGTCAAAATCTTTTTCATTCTTTATAACCAAAGTCAACTCATATATAGCTCCACTCCTTAGATAGGCGTCGACATATGTACACTTTCTTCCTAGACTAAATGACCCAGAAGATTCAGATCTTCTTTGAAATATACCGAGCTCTCGATATAGACTATCCTGACCATCCAAGCTCTTCAGCAGCAAATGTCCATGGGTGATCGTCTGAAAAGGTAATTGGACAATCCAATGAACGTTAGATGTTTGATTAGTAAATCTCACTTTTGCAGAATACGTCCCTTCGTCTTGATAAGTGGAGACATCAGATAAAGAGTGATAATCTATGGTTGCATCTTCACGATTATCGATTAATCCAATTAACGCAGTAGATGTGATATCGACTTCGTCGATGTTCTGAATCTCAGTTACGCTAAACTCTGGATTACGATGCTGCGCTTGCAAAAGATCGACATGCAGGCTGAAAAGAAAAGCAAAACTTAAAAAGAGAAATTTCATCATGTCAACTACCAAGATTATATACTAGCAAATCTTCCTGCCAGTTCTGATCTACCTTTTATACCACACTTGGCATAGATTTTCCCTGCATGATATTTTATAGAATCCCGAGAAAGATGTTCCTCTTTTGCGATGTCTGTATAAGATGCTCCATGATATAGTCTTTTGAAGATATTGTATTCTTGTTCAGTCATCGACACCGATATTACTTCTTCTAACTTTTCTTTAGTTAGAGACGAACTCTCACTTTGCTTCTTGAAATTAGCAACTGCGATCTTAATAGTAGCGATCAGTGTACGATCTTGAAATGGCTTTACTATATATCCATACGGGCTGTGCTCCTGTGCTTCAAGCACTGTCATCTCATCATCATAAGAAGTAAGAAATATATAGGGGATGCTATACTTAGTATCTAATGTCTCTGCTATCTCTATACCCGTAATATGGTCTTCTAAGTGTATGTCACAGATCACGAAATCTGGCTGTAAGCTATGGATCATATCTAATGCTCGCACTCCACGGTGTGCATATCCCAGTACAACAGCTTCTTCTATCCGAAGTAGTTGATTGATGTGTTCGCAGATGATAGGATCATCTTCTACTATAAGCACTTTAAGACCTCGCAGTGACATGACTTAATCTTCTATGTGACAATGTAAGATAAAGAGAAGAGCAGTTTTTTACCCAAGTGGGTAAATCTTCAATTAAGCTTTGATATCTATCACTCGATGATGCTATTGTTTTACGGAGGTATATATAAAAAAGGACTTTCTGCTAGATCAAGATCTAGCTAGTTGTTTCATGATTGATCGTGTATCTTTATATTTCTTTATCACGACACACTCATTATGGATAGTAATCAAGATCTGAAAACCCTCGTCAGAGACAAATACGCAGAGATAGCCAAAGGCGACAAAGCCGTCATACAAGCATCTTGCTGTGGAGCCACTAACTCCAGTCAGGAAGTGTATAACATCATGTCTGATGAGTATGAGATGGAGGGATATAAAGAGGAAGCCGATCTTGGACTAGGCTGTGGACTTCCAACTCAGTACGCTATGATCAAAGAAGGAGATACGGTAGTCGATCTGGGATCAGGCGCTGGCAATGATTGCTTCGTAGCTCGACATGAATCTGGACCAACAGGCAAGGTAATCGGCATCGACTTCACGCCAGAGATGATCCATCTCGCTCGAAAAAATGCAGCTGTTAGCGGCTTTAATAATGTCGAGT
Source organism: uncultured Saprospiraceae bacterium (assembly GCA_964470035.1). Lineage (GTDB taxonomy): Bacteria > Bacteroidota > Bacteroidia > Chitinophagales > Saprospiraceae > JAJRXG01. The sequence continues at coordinate 10,215 of CAYYBR010000015.1, read as the reverse complement.
TTAGACAAGGAGATATCGAGAATATGCCAGTTACCGAACAGACCGTAGATGTGGTAGTAAGTAATTGTGTCTTAAATCTACTGCCTAAGAAGGACAAGATATTTCATGAGATATACCGAGTACTTAAGCCGAGTGGTCACTTTAGTATCTCAGATATCGTCCTAGAAGGTGACCTACCAAAAGAGCTTACTCAAGCTGCTGAGATGTATGCAGGATGTGTATCTGGTGCTATCCAAAAGTCTGACTATCTCTCTCTTATCAGAGAGGCTGGATTTGAAGAAGTAACTATCCAAAAGGAGAAAGCCATCATCATCCCTGATGACATACTTCAAGATTATATGAGTATGGAAGAAATCGCCAGTTTTAAAAGTGGAGCTACCGGAATATACAGCATCACAGTCTTTGGAAGGAAAAGTGATAGTGGTGCACATAGTGATGCATTATCATTTGTAGAGGGCGCTGGGGTTTGTATTCCGGGTGGCGGATGTTGCTAGATAGTTATCTAGAATTTACATCCACTCTGATAGCTCTAACCACCTCGTTTCTATCTCGTCTGTACGTGTCCTGATAGTGCCAAGTTCGATGGACAACTCTTCGATCTTAGTTTGATCTTCTAAACCAGTCAGAAATAGATCTTCGATCTCTTTTTTACGGTTAGCTAGTTTGTCAATTTCTTTCTCGATATCCTGCATCTCCTTCTTTTCGAGATAGCTCAGCTTTCTTTTTGCCCCCTCGACTGGAGCTTGAGGTGTGGTGGAAGTAGGGATAACTGAAGAGGATTTGTTTTTTCTCTCTAGTTCATCTTGTGCCTTCCACTGACTATAGTTGCCAGGATAATCCTGTATCACACCTTTTCCTTTAAAGATGAACATGTGATCTACAAGCTTGTCCATGAAGTATCGATCGTGGCTGATGATGAGTAAGCATCCTTTGTATTGCTTCAGGTAATCTTCGAGGACATTGAGGGTAAGTAGATCTAAGTCATTAGTAGGTTCATCAAGGATCAAGAAGTTAGGGTTCTTGATAAGGACCGTAAGGAGGTGGAGGCGTTTTTTCTCTCCTCCACTTAATTGTGACGTGAAGACTTGCTGCTGTTTCCTGTCAAACATGAATCTCTCTAGCAAGGCTGCAGCACTCAGTTTCAACCCTTTCTTAAGTGGGATGTACTCAGCGATATCTCTGATTACATCGATGACTCTCTTATCGCCTTCTACATGCAGTCCAGTTTGAGTATAGTATCCCATTTGGACCGTTTCGCCGACAACGCGCTTACCTCTATCTGCACGGATACTACCTTCTATGATATTTACGAAAGTGGTCTTACCTACTCCGTTAGGGCCTGCGATACCAGCACGCTCTCCCTTCTGCCACTTGTACCACCACTCCTTCATGATGATCTTATC
>CAYYBR010000015.1:0-8712 GCA_964470035.1 uncultured Saprospiraceae bacterium | reverse complement strand
AGATAGTCACTATAGTTTCCGCTATATGTGAAGAGATTTCCTTTGTCTAGCTCGATGATGCTATTGCAGACACGCTCTAGGAAGTAGCGATCATGAGTAACCATGAGTATGGTCAGCTGCTGTGATGAAAGGTAATCCTCGAGCCACTCTATCATCTCGATGTCAAGATGGTTAGTGGGCTCATCCATGATGAGGAAGTCTGGTTCAGAAAGGATAATCCGCGCTAATGCTAGTCTCTTGACTTGGCCGCCACTCATCCTTCCTATCACTTGATCTAGATCTGTGAGATGGAGTTTATAAAGTATCTCTTTGGCCTTCGCCTCAGCATCCCAAGCTTTGAGCTCATCCATGAGCTGTATGGCTGATTCGATCCGATCTGCATCTCCGTCAGCCATGGCATTTTCATAGCTCTTTAATGCTCTGAGTACTGGTATGTCTACATCGAAAATCGCTTCACCAACCGTGCCCTTTAGATCAAACTTAGGATCCTGATCGAGATAGGAGGTCTTGACATTGCGATTGAGAAGTACCCGCGCCTTTTCACCTTCAGGCGCCTCTACACCGGCGATAACTTTTAGTAGTGTAGTCTTACCACTTCCATTGCGAGCGATCAGTCCAATCTTATCTCCCTTACTAATAGTGAAATTTATGCGGTCGAATAAGACCTTCTCCCCAAAACTCTTGGATACCTGCTCTAATGAAAGATACTCCATACGGCAAAAGTAGGTAGATAAGAGGTCAAGACATCCTTATCTTCCATTCAACTTTAAAATGCTAGATAAAAGGTACCTGCTTCGTTATATCAAACTACGCGGGTATTAAGAACACAAAGACGATTACTAGGAGATCAAGGCTTTGTTTTATCGACTGCCGTGTACTCACTATTATCAACCATATCCCTCATGATAGAAAGAACTTCTTCGAGATAGACATCTTTTAAGAGTGCCTCTACCCAATCTTGGTGATTAGCTTGTGCATCTTCGTCTTTATTGATCGCTTCTGCATCTTGAGGTAAGTCGATTATACTGAGTCCTTCGATATTCCCTTCCGTCACCTTCTTGAACTTCTCCGACATCTGCTTTTTCTTGGATTCCCAAGCTTGGTGTTCGGCTAGATTTAGGGAATAAGAAGTTTTATTTCTGCTTTGTTCGAACCAATCTCCATGCTCGTTGATCAAAGCAAAGGTCTCATCTTCCGAAAGACGCGCCTCACTTTTTTGCTGCAGCAAAGAGCGGTTAGGAATCTTATACACTTCTTGATCGTATTCTAAACTTGGAAGTTGAGACCACTCCATAGCATGTGGATACTCTCTCTCTCCTACATCGATCTTACGGAACCTGTCTGGTAAGATGATATCTGGTGTAACACCTCTAAGTTGTGTGGATCCACCATTTACTCTATAGAACTTTTGCATGGTTAACTTAATCTGACCGAGTGGTTTGAATTCTTGATTTCCTTTTACCGCTCTATCTAGATCTACAAATCTCTGTACAGTTCCTTTTCCAAAAGATTGGCTACCTACGATGATAGCTCTATCATAATCTTGCATCGCAGCTGCAAGAATCTCCGAGGCCGATGCGCTAAAAGAATTCACTAGCACAATCAGTGGACCATCGTAATGCACACCTGCTTCTTCATCATTATAGACATAGGGTCGACGATCACGCGGCTTTACTTGGACGATCGGTCCTTCTTCTATAAATAGTCCACTCATGTCCACTACATCTTTTAACGAGCCACCGCCATTACCTCTAAGGTCGAGGATGATACCATTGACATTATTCTCTTTCAATTTCGTTATTTCTTTAGCTACATCAATAGCACAGCTATTACCCTCGGGGCCATCAAATGAACTATAAAACTTCGGAAGATCTATATATCCTACTTTGTCCATGACATCATCGAGTTCGATGATAGCTGATTTTGCCGCACTGTCCAGGATGTTGATGACATCTCTTTCTAGATCAACTTCAATCACTGAACCATCTTTCTTTTGAACAGTGAGGATGACATGTGATCCTTTTTTTCCTCTGATCTTACTTACTACATCATCTATCCTCCAACCAGAAACATCTAAAGCTTCCTCTTCATCGGCCTGGCGCACTTTCAAAATATAGTCATTGACTTCTATCTGTTTGTCTTTCCAGACTGGACCTCCTGGTACTATAGACACTATTTGTGTGAGATCTCCTTCTGTACGCAATCTTGCTCCTATACCTTCGAGCTTACCCCCCATATTGATATCGAAGTCCTGCTTTTCTTTAGGGTTAAAGTAATCTGAATGAGGGTCGAATATGTGCGTGATAGTATTAAGGTATGACTCAAAGCGATCAGACCTACGCACCTTCTCAAAGCTTTCGTACCATTTTTCATAGTCATCGAGCACTTGTTCTCGAGCTTGCACCTCTAAATCTGCCATCGACTTGTCACAAAACTCTTGGTCTTCAGATCTCATGTCTGACTCGCTATCCTCATCATCTTCATAGTCATCTTTCTCCAGTCTCTTCTGAGCTGTCTCTTGCTTTCTTACTAGACTAGCTAGATCTGTGAGAACGTCATATTTAAGTTGCTTCCGCCAGGATTCTTTTAATGTCTGTTCATTAGTCGCCCATTTTTTATTATCAGGGTCAAACTCAAATGTTTCCTTTTCTTCAAAGTCAAAGGCTTCAGAAAGAACCTCCTGATATATCTCATCGGCAGCTTTCACTCTTTCATTGAGTAGCTCAATAGCTTTATTAAAGAATTCGAATGATCCTGATTGTATCTGATCATCGATCTGGTGTCGATACTGCTCAAGTTGATCTAGGTCCTCCTTAGTGAAGAAGCGCTTACGACTATCCACATAACTCAAGAATAAGTCAAATGCTTCATTAGAGAAGTCATCATCAAGATCTTCTGGTTCGTAGTGATATTGCTCCAGTATACCGATCACAGTACTTTGGATAACCTTTTCCTTCTCCGGGTCAGTCGGGTCTGTGGTATCGGCAATGTGCGAGCTCAGTGAAAATCCGAGGCTTCCTATAAAAAGGAGGGATAAGATCTTTAACATATGACGGTTTTAGATTGTAGTTCTAACTGAACTAAAGTACATCTTTAATGCCAAAGTGCTCGGCAGAGATTCGCCGAGCACTTCACATTAACTTATTTATAACCAGCCACATATTTTAGGCGACTCTGATCGCCAATGAATACAGGTAGTTTAGATGAATGGTGCGATAACTAACGCCACCACCGTCATTAACTTTAACAAGATATTGAGAGATGGCCCAGAAGTATCCTTGAATGGATCTCCAACTGTATCTCCGACTACTGTAGCCTTGTGTGGCTCAGAGCCTTTATAGTACATCTTTCCTTCGATTTCGACTCCTTCTTCAAACATCTTCTTAGCGTTGTCCCAAGCACCACCAGCATTAGATTGGAAGATGGCCATAAGTACACCACATACAGTTACTCCAGCAAGCAATCCACCGAGCATCTCTGCTCCTCCGATAAAGCCAAAAAGCACAGGAGTCGTCACAGCGATTAATCCTGGTAAGATCATCTCACGGATAGAAGCCTTGGTTGAGATATCTACACACTTGCTATACTCCGCTTTTCCATCAGCAGCTTCAAAGATCTTGATATCTGTATCACTCCAAGAGCCCATCTCTTTGCCTTCATTCTTATTCATGACATCGAGTGCTGCTCTTAGTTCTGGTATATCTTTAAACTGACGACGTACTTCTGTTATCATATCCATCGCAGCACGTCCTACGGCATTCATCGAAAGTGCTGAGAACAAGAATGGTAGCATACCTCCAACAAAGAGTGCAGCCATCGTACTCGCATTTGTTATATCGATACCTGAAAGCTGATCATTAGGATTAGCAGTGTTATACGCTGTGATAAAAGCTGCAAATAGTGCAAGCGCCGTTAGCGCTGCAGACCCTATCGCAAATCCCTTACCTATCGCTGCCGTCGTATTACCTACAGCATCAAGCTTATCTGTTCTTTGTCTTACTTCTTTTGGTAGTTCAGCCATCTCTGCGATACCTCCGGCATTATCTGCTATAGGACCGTATGCATCTACCGCCAACTGTATACCAGTATTAGAAAGCATACCGACAGCGGCAATAGCGATACCATAAAGACCTGCGAAGTGATGTGCTCCTATGATGGCTGCTGCTAGTACTATGATTGGCAGTGCAGTTGATTGCATACCAACTCCGAGTCCTGCGATGATATTCGTAGCAGATCCAGTAAGTGATTGCTTGACGATAGACCTTACTGGCTTTGTACCAGTGCCCGTATAAAACTCAGTGATGATACCTATCAACAATCCTGCAGCAAGTCCGAAGAGGACAGCATAAAACACACCCATAGAAGTATATGATTCTCCAAGGGCAGTCCAAGTGCTAGGCAAGAAGTGATTCACCATGAAGTAGGTACCTATGATCATCAATGCGAATGATAGATACTCACCAGTATTAAGTGCTGTCTGAGGATTACCTCCCTCTTTCACCCTTACAAAGAAAGTCCCGATGATAGAAGTGATGATACCTAGACAAGCAAGTCCAAGTGGTAGCAAAACTGCATTCATACCTCCAAAGGAATTGCCTGAAGCAAATCCTGTGACACCGATAAATGTCGCACCTATCACCATCGTACCTATGATGGATCCAACATAGGACTCAAATAAGTCAGCACCCATACCAGCTACATCACCTACATTATCTCCCACGTTATCTGCGATAGTCGCTGGATTAAGTGGGTGATCTTCTGGGATACCAGCTTCTACTTTTCCTACAAGATCAGCTCCTACATCTGCCGCCTTTGTATATATACCTCCACCCACTCTTGCAAAAAGAGCAATGGATGAAGCACCAAATGAAAACCCGGTAAGTACAGTGATCACTCTCACTACCTCATCTTGACTCCCTACACCAAACATATTAGAATAGAGCAAAAAGAGTAGGCCAAGACCTAGTACACCAAGCCCAACAACGCCAAGGCCCATCACAGCTCCTCCAGCGAAGGCCACTTCTAGTGCCTTTCCAAGTCCTGTTCTTGCAGCATTGGTAGTTCTTACGTTTGCTTTAGTTGCTACGCGCATGCCGATAAAGCCTGCAAGAGCCGAACAAATAGCTCCCAGGACGAATGAAAGTGCAACAAGCATGTGTGAGTCTGGTGTATTACCACTTACTGCCATAAGGACAGCGACAACTGCAACGAATATGGCAAGTACACGGTACTCCGCCTTTAAGAATGACATGGCGCCATCTGCGATGTTGTTCGCTATATTTTTCATCCTGTCTGTACCGATTTCTTGCTTTGAAACCCACGACGACTTCCACATGGTGTAAAGCAGTGCGATTACACCAAAAGCTGGAATGATATATAGTATCGTCTGATTCATAGTGTTTTGTTGATTTAAATTTTCGTATTCAGATTATTGTAATATCAAAATTTGGATCGGCAAATGTAACGCTAATTCTGTATTCACTATACTTGGAGTCAAGTCAAAGAGACTCCATCATCGGCAATCAGCAGACATCTCATAGATTATTGAGATGGATATCACTTTCGTAAATATTTATTGGCGGTTAAAATTATTTTTAGTCTTGTCTAAAATGTTTAATTTTGACCCATGGCAGCAACAAGATTATCACTCACACATACGGAAGAAAACTACCTGAAGGCTATCTACAAGACCAACCAAAGCACAAAGGAGGCAGTCAGCACTAATATGATAGCGCAAGAGATGAAGACATCTCCAGCTTCAGTAACAGATATGATGAAGAAGCTCGCTAACAAGGATCTTATCATCTATGAAAAGTATCGAGGGGCCAGACTAAGTGCCACGGGCAGTAAGACAGCAACTTCCCTCATAAGGAAGCACCGTCTATGGGAGACTTTTCTTGTACAAAAACTGGGTTTCTCATGGGAGGAAGTCCACGAAATCGCAGAAGAGCTAGAACACATCAATTCTGATAAGCTCATCGACAAACTAGATAAGTACTTGGGTCATCCCAAATATGATCCCCACGGCGACCCCATACCAAACGCTGAAGGTAAGTTTACTCTTCGCGAACAGATAGCCATAAGTCGGCTACAACCAGGAGATAACTGCGTACTTGTAGGTGTCAAAAATCATGAAGCAGATTTTCTGAACCACCTCAACAATTATTCTATAGGCTTGGGTACAGAGTTGCTTGTCAAAGAAAAATCCAGCTATGACCAATCTATGAAGATTGTGGTGGACCAAAAGGAAGAAGCTCTCTTATCCCATAGAGTCTGTAGTAATTTGCTCGTCAGAAAAGTAATCACATCATGAGAACTGGTCTTACGATACTCTTTACATTGATATTCGCATTCAGTTTGTCATCTCAGGAAAAACTCAAAGTGGTAGCGTCCGCTTCGATGATAGCAGATATGGCAACCGAGATAATAGGAGATCTCCATGATATCGAGATGATTGTACCGATAGGTGGAGACCCTCATCTCCATGAACCCACACCCTCTAATGCAAGCCTCGTGGCAGGAGCAGACTTGATTCTTATTAATGGACTCACTTTCGAAGGTTGGATCAACGAACTGATCGAAAACTCAGGCACAGCAGCCAAGGTGGTAACAGTAACAGAACATATCACCCCACTCACGAGTGTGACCTATGCAAACTCAGCCGATCCACATGCGTGGATGGATGCTTCCTTAGTCAAAAGTTATGTTAGGAGTATCGCAGAGGCCATGATAGACATCGACCCTTCTAACAAATCAGTCTACACAGAAAGACAAGCCTCCTATAGTCAACAACTTGATGATCTCGATAACGACATCAAAGCAGCCATAGCTACTATACCAGAGCAAAAACGCATCCTCGTCACTTCACATGATGCCTTCCAATATTATGGCCGTCGCTATGGCATCCAATTAGAAGCCATCATGGGTATCTCAACGGAAGCAGAAGCACAGACATCTGACATAAGACGAGTAAATCGAGTAATCAAGGAACATAAAATACCGTCCATATTCGTAGAGAGCACGATCAACCCAAAGTTGATCCAGACCCTCGCTACTGACAACAAAGTCTCTATCGGAGGAGAACTATATGCAGATTCGCTAGGTGATAAGGATAGCCCTGCAAGTACTTACGTCGATATGATGAGATATAATACAAGCACCATCGTATCTGCACTATCGAAAGACTTAGAAGATATCATACCTGAAGAAGGTGAAGGATATAACTCACAGCTCATCGGATTATTGATAGGAGCACTTATCGCTGGATTATTTGTGACTGCTCGTTTGATGAATAAATAGAAAGTGAAAGCTCCCATCATAGACATAAAAGGGTTATCAGTTTCATACGATAGGAAGCGGGTACTGTCCAACATTTTCCTTAAGATCGAGCGAGGAAAAACGTATGGTCTTATAGGGCCAAATGGCGCCGGTAAGTCGACCTTATTCAAATCCATGTTAGGTCTTATCGAGCCTAATGCAGGTAGCATCACCATAGACGATAAGAGCATAGAAAGCACGCATAGACGCATAGCATATGTCCCACAGAAAGATGATATCGATTGGGACTTCCCTGCCACAGTAAAAGATGTCGTTATGATGGGCAGGTATCCGCATAAGAAGCTCTTCCAACGCATGTCTAAAGCAGATATAGCTATCACTCATGATGCTATGGAATTACTAGGCATCGAAGAACTCGCAGATCGGCAGATCGGAGCTCTCTCGGGTGGGCAACAACAGCGAGTTTTTATAGCGCGCTCCATCTGTCAGCAGGCAGAGATCTTTCTTATGGATGAGCCTTTTGTAGGAGTCGATATGATGACAGAGCACAAGATCGTAGAGATCATGAAAGATCTTGCTCTTCAGGATAAGACTATCATGGTCGTACATCATGACCTTGCTACAGCTGATGACTACTTTGATAAGGTGATATTACTCAATCAACGTCTGATAGCATATGGTGATGTAGATGAGGTCTTCACCAGAGAGAACATAGCAAAGACCTATGCACCACAGATGAAGATCCTCCAGGACGTCGGGCTCATCGATGATCGCAACAAGTAGATCACTTTACTTGTCTATCCTTCCACTTATAGTCTTTCTTAAAAGTTGCTGTTATACTGATGACACATACATAGATCGCATGCGCGAGTGACATGATCGGCGATATAATGGGATTATACTTATGACCAAAAAACGAAGCACTCGGACCGATGATGAGTAAGTCTCCAAGCCACTTACACGTGAAGGCTCCAAGTATCAAGATGCTCCCTCCAGTTCCGAGAGTGAGTATGACATAGATAAGGCTTACAACTAAGAGGATATGATAGGATGCCATCGCTACCATAAAGATTTTCAGACCAGATGATTCATAAGAGGTAGTCTTACTTGCCCATCTCATTCGCTGTCTATACAAAGCGCCAAGAGAATGAACAGGTGCAGTTTTGACAACTGCATCTTTACTCTTTACAAAGGAGATTTTGCGTTTGTGGGATGTGGCATGTTCTAGCATGAAGACGTCATCTCCTGATGCTTGGCGGGGTTCGTGGTTAGCTATATAGTTATTATATACTTCCTTGTGATAACCCATATTTGCGGAAGCGCCACTATACCAAAGATCTAGACGATGGCCCAGAAAGGTTGATACCATAGTACCTATACTTTCATAGGTCTGCCAGGTCTCTAAGAAGCCCTTGCTATGATCACTGATATCAA
>CAYYBR010000014.1:0-32091 GCA_964470035.1 uncultured Saprospiraceae bacterium | reverse complement strand
GTCTTAGACATGGCTAGTCAACTGAACTACAAGCCTAATAACCTTGCGGTTTCTCTAAGAAAAAGTGATGCTCTCAATGTAGTTGGGGCACTCTTGCCGATAGTAAGTCACCAGTTCTTTTCATCTATTCTAGAGGGCATATTAGCAAAAGCTCGAGAGTACCAATATTTCGTTCTTTTGGGAGAGTCCAGTCATGATGCTGAGAAGGAAAAACAGATTTTGGAGGAGTTTACGGATTTTGGAGTGTCGGGGATTTTGCTGGCTCCATCCAAGCATAGTGATTTTAGTAAGAATGTTTTATCCATCATACATACCAGAACACCCGTAGTTGTGATTGATCGGATGTATGATAACTATGACGGTAACTATGTGAATAACAATGACTTTAGTGGTGCCTACAAAGCCGTCTCTCACCTCATAGAGCAAGGTTATAAGAATATAGCTCATATAGGATCTTCGGATAGCTGGTCCATCGGGCATGAGAGGCGAAAAGGATATATAGCAGCATTAAAAGACCATGGCTTTCAATTTGATGAGGCTTATCTGATCATATGTGACTATAACAATAAAGAAGAAGGCGAAGAAGAAGGATATAAAGCTTCGCACAGACTCTTTTCGCTGAAGAATCCGCCGGATGCTATTTTTTCTGTGACAGATGAAATTGCGACAGGCATATATGGCTACGCCCATGACAATGGCTTAGTAATACCTGAACAGTTAGGTGTAGTAGGATTTAGCAATTCTGAGGTCTCTAAATATCTTCAACCCGGATTAACAACTCTAGAGCAAAATCCTGTTTTGATGGGAAGTACCTCCTTTGAATATTTTTATCGTGCCCTCAATTCTAATGGACAGGTATATCAGACTTCTCTTGAACCAAAGCTAATAGTAAGGAAATCTAGCCTGAAGAACGCGTATTGAATTTCCTTCTTCTACGATCTCTCAGTATATTCATCAGTCACAACTTTTTGATTAAGATGCAACTTGCCGACCTGATCAGGAGAGATTTCTATCCTCTCATATTTTCCTCTCTACTCTGGGGCCTCATATTGGTGACATCATGTGCACCTACAGTTGACCGCTCACCTAAGGGCTTCTTCATACAAGAGGGGTATACGATGTCATTGGTAGCATCAGAACCACTCATCAAAGACCCTGTAGATTTAGAGTTTGATGAACATGGAGATGCATATGTGCTAGAGATGCCCGGTTATCCTTACGAGGACAGTAAGAGCCGTATCATATATCTTCATGATCAAGATGCTGATGGGATCTATGATGAAAGTGAAGAGTTTGCCATTGATCTTGAGTTAGGATCTTCGATCGTGCCTTACGATAAAGGATTTCTAGTCGCCGCACCTCCTTATCTTCTTTTTCTAAAAGATGTAGATGGAGATCACATCGCGGATCTGAGAGATACTCTCATGGGAGGATTTAGTACTGGCAACTTGCAGCACAATTATAATGGCTTGACTTATGGATTAGACGGCTGGATATATGCTGCAAACGGGGGGAACTCGGGAGAGCCCTTTTGGTGGGGAGATCCATCTTCAAAAGTGCAATTAACGGGAGATGATTTTAGAATCCATCTCACCCAAAAGAAAATTGAGAAGATAGGGCCTTCCTCAGGAGGTTTCGAGTTAGGTATTGATGAGTGGGGAGAAGTTTTTGGAACTCACAATCTAGACCACGTTAATCAGATAGCCTATCCCCGAGGATATGGAAAACTCCAAGGTCAGCCATCAGATATCACTCTCGTAAATATTTCAAATCATGATGAGAATGGTCTCGCACGTATTTATCCAATCGGAGAGCAAGAATCTAGAGTGAATCACCCTGAGCAATCAGGATATTTCTCCGGAGCCTGTGGCATCACTTATTATGACAATGGAGCGCTTGGTAGCGAATTAGAAAATTCTTTGTGGGTGACTGATGTAGTGCTTAATCTCATCCATGTAGATCGACTTTCTAATAATCAATCTGTCAAGGAAGCATCCAGGATCTATGATAGAAGTGAGTTTGTTGCTTCCTCAGACCGCTCTTTTCGACCTGTAAACAGTACTCTTGGTCCTGACGGAGCAATGTACATAGTGGATATGTATAGGAAGGTTATTGAACATCCAGAATGGATACCTGACGAAATTGAAAAAGATCTTGACCTTAATGCAGGCAAGGATAAGGGTAGAATTTATAAAGTTACTTCTAGTGGCCGATCACATCAGGACGAAGATTTATTGAGTAAGATGAACTCTCCTTCAGAAGTTGTAAGTCTTCTGTCTCATCCTAATCAATGGGTGAGAAATACTGCACATCGATTAATAGCTGGCGATAAGGAGAATTGGAATGTTGCGAATCATAAAGTGTATGCGCTACTTTCTTCTGATGATGAAGTAGCAAAATATCACGCTCTCCACCTTCTGAATATTTACAATGAATTATCGCCAGATATAATTCTAACCCAGATCGATGATGCTAATCCGACGTATAGAAAGTCTGTTATTCAGTTTGCAGAAGAATATATAAGTACGGATGAGAGGGTATTACATGATGTCCTCAAGGCTCTAGGTGATAGTGAAGTAATTCCTCGTATGCAAGCCGCACTAAGTTTAAGTAAGTTAGATGTAGATGCAAAAGAAAATGTAGAAAAGTCAATTATAGAAGGAGTGATTGCAGCATTGCAATTAGAAAATGACTTCTGGAGTCTGCAAGCGTTAGCATTGGCGAGTAAGGGATTTGAGTCAGATATATTCAAGATTTTATCTAGAGATCCATCAGGCTCTTCAACATCAGAATTTATATCTCTTATCACCCAATCCAGTCTTGCTGATATCGCTCAAGTTGAAAAGATTTTGCTCGACCTTTCCAAGGATGCTATATCTCAAGATTTGAAGTACAATGTAATTCAGTCACTTGCAGCAAACATCACATCTATAGAGCCAAGTATTGGTCTCAGGACTGCTGTAAAAACTCTGCAAGCAGATGAAGATATCCCATTACTTGGCGCTATACAAGAGTTGAGATCTCATCTCGGTTTGTCACCCTCCAAAGAGTTTTTAGCTAGTCTGAATAAAGCAGAGCAATATATTTTGGATGCTGATAAGCCAGTAGAAGAAAGAGTGTCGTGGCTGAACCTTTTAAATACAAGACCTTTTGCGTTTAAATATTCTATACTTTCAGGACTCTTGGATCATAATCAGCCAGAGAAGCTACAATCTCTAGCTCTCACACAGTTGTGGAATTCTGACGATCCGGCTGTAGGGGAGATGTTAGTTAGCAAATGGGGAACCATGAGCCCGGGTTCGCGAAGGACGGCTAGTGATATTCTGCTTTATAAGGAGCTGCATCATGATGCTCTTCTTACTGGCTTGGAGAATAATGAAATCAACATAGGTGAGATGAACTTCGACCTGGAGAGGAGACGGACGCTTTTGTGGTGGACAGATAATGAACAAACTAAGTCAAGAGCTCGAGATCTCTTTTCCGATGCAGGTGTTGTTACTCGCGATTCTGTGATTTCTGATATGAAAGCTTCCTTGAGTTTAGAGGGGAATATGGAAAATGGAGGTGAGGTCTTTGATCAGCTATGCGGCCAGTGTCATATCTATGGCACACAAGGTTATGAAGTAGGTCCTGCTTTAACTGAGATCAGCAGAAAGAGTAAAGAGTCATTATTGTATGATATATTAGACCCTAATGCTGCTGTGGACTCTAAATACATCAATCATAAAGTGACTCTGAAGGACGGTCAGATACATCTAGGTGTCATCTATAGTGAAGATGATACATCTATATCGATTAGAAAGATGGCAGGAGTATCTGTAGAAGTTGATAAAGAGAATATTGCAGAGTTTAGATCGCTTGGCACCTCTTTTATGATGGAAGGATTAGAAGCTAATCTAGATCATCAGTCCATGGCGGACTTGCTTTCTTTTTTACAAAAAGGATAAATTATGAAGGGTCGGATAACTCGATGTTCTTTTGTGCTTTTCTTTCTTGCGCTTTTCATGTTTTCTTGTGAACAACCTAGAAAAGAACCAGGGGCCACTGATCAGCAACCAATTCAGATGACAATGAAAGATCTTGTAGGAAAGACTATAGAATATAGATATGGGGAAGATATATACCATGTGACAATTGATAATGAAAGCGAAATGCATTGGGAAGCAATGGCCGGCGGCGAGAAAGGGGTGTTAGAAGAAGAGCATTATAAATCTGAGTTTATAAATAGACAAAAGCTGTTTATTACTTGGGGTGAGGCAAATGGAATTGGGGTAAGTCAGGTTCTTGATTTTGAAAAAGGCGTAGTGCATAATCATTTGCTCAGAGGTCGGGATATCAGTATTGGTAAAGGTGAAATTTCAATCTTAGATAATTGATAGAAAATCGAAGAATCAAGCTTTATATAGTTTTCGCTCTGATTTTAATACATCTGATGTTTGCGATCTACTCATGCAAGCAGGAACCAACTGTGCATCCTGATGAGTCTTTGTCCAAACAATACTGCTCTAGTTGTCATCTCTACACTGGCCCTGAATTACTTGATAAATCAAGTTGGTCAAAAGTGTTACCAACTATGAAGGGTTTGATAGAGAGCTCTGGTGTTGCTGTATCTAAAGGTGATTGGAATAGAATTTATAGTTATTACTACAATAGTGCACCACTTTTTTTGCCCACTATAAATTTTGATGCTTCCTCAATATTTTCCGATCGGTTTGAAATCGAGCCAAACATCCTTAGTCATGAAGTGGATCCTAATATTTTATTAGCACAATGTGCGGACAATTCTAATTACTATATCGGCAATGACCGAGGTGAACTTAGTTTAGTTTCTCAAGATGAAGTAGTGATCCTTGGTCGTGATCTTGGCTTCCCTGTTGATATGGAAGTAGTGGGTGGAGAAACCTACGATGTGTTATCTATGGGTACGATTGGCCCCGATCATCGACCCGAGGGAGCAGTGTATAGGGTAGAAGGTGGCACTAGCTCAGTCTTGATCGATAGTCTTCATCGACCTATAAGCATGACAAAGGGCGACATCGATGGTGATGGAATCGATGAATATGTTATCTCTTCTTTTGGGACGATTACGGGAGATCAAGAAACTGGAGACCTGTCCCTTTTTAAAACTGAACATGAGATCTGGGAAAGATACGTCATAAGCCCACAGACAGGCGCTTCGAAGTCACAGATCATCGACCTTAATCGGGATGGCAGGTTAGATATAGTAGCCCTCTTCGCTCAGGGGAATGAGAAGGTATCTGTATTCTACAACCAAGGAAGCATGGAGTTCAGAGAAGAAGTCCTTTTGAGAAGCCATCCACTATACGGGACGCTGGACTTTGAATTAGCTAACATCGATGAGGACGATGAGCTTGAGCTAATTGTGGCCAATGGTGATAATGCTGATTACTCAGTTGTATTTAAACCGTACCATGGACTACGGATATATGATGCTGACGATGAAGGGAGTTTTGAGCTAGCTAAGTTTTATAATATCAATGGAGCTAGTGATCTCTTTGTAGATGACTATGATGATGATGGTGATCTGGATATCGGCGTCTTTGCACTATATCCTAATATAACCACAAGACCATGGGAGACACTTCAGTTCTTTGAGAACAAATCACTTCTAGAATTCAGTAGAAATGCCTTTCAAGAAATCAAGGGCAACCACTGGGTAAGATGTGCTATTTGTAAGGATGAGTCGCATGACGGAACTTCAATTATTCTTGCAGCCAATAAGTATATCAATAAAGTGCTTCCATTTAACCAGCATTCTGAGGGAGTTCAGATATACAACCTTTCTCTAGCTGGTAATTGACTGAGAGGAGAAGGTTGTCTGACAACCTTAAGATTTTGTTAAAACCAAGAGTAAACCCTTAAAATATTCGCGGGCAGAAGGCACGTTATCACTATGTAATTATCACTACGAACATTTATCAATCAATATGAGATACCTACTCTTTTTCATTCTGCTGATTTTCATTTTTGCTTGTGAGCAAACAATTACTGATGTATTGACCGACGAGCAGTCGGCGATTATAGATCAGTATATTATCGAGCACCCCGTGGAGTTGCTTGATGTAAATGATGAGATCACAATCAGGTTCAGAAGAGGTCATAGTATCGATACAACTTCTACCGATGGATTGCGAATTATGCCTTCTCTAAAAGGAGTATGGAAATGGATTGATTCGACCACAGTGACCTTTCAAAGGGAGCACATATTACACTATGATCAGCAACATGCCATAAATGTCGATATCGATGAGGTATTAGGAGGTGATGATGATCGTGAAGCATATATACCTTTTAGAACACGTCCTCTACAACTTAATATCGTCAATGTCGATCAAAATAAGATTAGAAAGGACAAAGAGACAGTGGTAACTATTACTGGGGAGATTAATGCTAATCAATATGTCGATGAAGAACTGATCAAGGAGAGATTTCAGATAGGTGGCGTTTCTATAGGTGAGAGTCTTTCTTGGGAAGAAACTTCAACAGTAAATAAGAAGATGTTTTCTATCAGAGATGTTATTCAAACCAAAGAACATCAGGAGCTAACCTTGAGCATAAAAGATTTACAAGGTAGGCTGTCAAGTAGAAAGATTAGAATTTCTGGATACGCTGATTTTCTTTTTGAACAACTTCTACTAAAAAAAGGTGATCGCAGTGTTGTTCATGCGCAGTTTAGCTTGCCACTCGATGAAAAACAAAGTACAAAGGGACTGGTGTCTATAGATGGTGATAGTAAAAATGTCAGATCCGAGATAGAAGGTAGTGTATTAAAAATATATCCAGCAAATGCACTCTCAAAAGATGTAGAGATATCAATTTCCAGAAATATAAAGTCTTTTAGAAATACCCAATTGGGTAGCGATATCCTTCGATCCGTTGTAGTCGAAGCCTTGCATCCTGGAGTTAAGTTAGTAAATCAGGGAGTAATAGCGCCTGGTAATGGACCTGTGAATTTTATGTTTCAAGCGGTTAACCTTGATACTGTAGACATAGAAGTATTTCAAATATATGAGGACAATATTCTCCAGTTTCTACAACAAGATAAGCTGAGCTCTACCGATGTAAGTTCTTTTGTTGGTGAAATCGTATATCGAAAGAAGCATGATATTAAAACTGGAAGTGTTAACAACAAGTATCAACAAATTGGTCTCAACTTAAGCGATCTAATCATCACAGAGCCTAATGCAATTTATCAAGTAAGGGTAGGCTATAGGCCTTCTTATGTGAGGTATGCATGTTCTGATGCCATCGATGGCTACATAGCCCCTGGAGAGAACCAGTCTATCATGAGATATAGATATTATAATTATGACGATCGTAACTCACCTTGTAAGGCTGGCTACTATACCCCTGATAAGTTTATATCATCTAATATTTTAATTTCTGATGTAGGAGCAATCTTGAAAAAAGGATATGATGGGAAATACTATGTTTCTATAACTAGTTTGTCGGAAGGTACAGCATTATCAGCCGCAGACGTAAGCTTTTATAATCTTCAGCGCAGACTTCTAGCTTCCGTACGTACAGATGTAAAAGGCTATGGGGAGATAGAAATAAAAGAGAAACCAAATTTTGCTGTTGTTAGACATACGTCAGGCGTCTCCTATCTCCGCATATACGATGCTGAAGCTAATAGTGTCACTGACTTTGACACTGGGGGTAAAAAGGATAAGGCACTTGATGCTTTTTTATACTCTGATCGTGGAGTCTATCGTCCTGGAGACACGATTTTTATGCATGCCATAGTGGAAGATGAGTTGGGTACATTACCACTTAATCATCCTGTGACATTGACCGTCAAAGATGCCCGTGGTCAAGAGAGATTTAGTCGTACCACACTTGAGCATGTAGACCATGTCTTTAGTTTTAAAATAGCTACTTCTTCATCTGATGCTACGGGTAGATGGACAGCTGTTTTACAAATAGGAAGTAACAGATATAGCAAAGCAATATCTGTAGAAACAGTAAAGCCTAATAGACTAAGACTAGGGCTAGATGTGTCAGACCGGATAGAATATGCAATAAAGGACAAGCGAAAAATCAATATATCGTCTTCTTGGTTGCATGGTGCGCCAGCATCTAACTTGAAATCTAAAATCGACGCGAAGTGGACCTCGGTCACTCCATATTATAAGGAGTACAAAGAATATGATTTTCTAGATCCTGCAAGACGAATAGTTAATTCTAATGTTACACTTTACGACGGACAGTTGAATTCTAAAGGTGAGGCTTCTTTTCACCTAGAATTAGATGATGAAAACCGCTTTCCAGGAATGCTTAGAGCCAATGTTACATCGAGAGTCATAGAAAAAGGAGGGGATTTTTCTGAAAACTATACAACTCTTGAAGTTAGTCCATATGCTACTTATGTAGGCCTTTCTCTTCCAAAATCCTCATGGGGTTCTTCATATTTAAAACTAGGGGAGCCATCTTATTTGGATGTGGTAGTATTAGACAGTGATGGCAGGCCTCAATCTAATAGGGACTTGTCGATCGGTATATATGATATCAGTTGGAACTGGTGGTATAGACGTGGTGATTCTAACCGTATTTATAATTTGAATAGTGATAGTCATTCGAAGGCGGTAAAGAAGATAGAAGCTAGTACAGGTGCTGATGGCAAAGTAAAAGTAGACTATAATACAGATGACCTGACTCGTGGAAGGAAGCTGATCAGGGTTTGTGATAAGGCTTCGGGACACTGCGCAGGGAGTTACATTTACGCAAGTGGGTGGGGCTACTCTGTTAGTACGGAGGAGCGCAATTCGCTTAGTAAGCTGCAACTGTCATCAGATAAGACGGCATATGAAGTTGGGGATAGAGCCACCATTACGATTCCTTCACAAGAAGGAGCAAAACTACTTATATCTATAGAAGATGGACTGGGAGTTCGCGATCTCAAATGGATCGAAGCAAAGGGACTATCTACCACTTACACACTCGACATCACTTCAGATATGGCACCAAATGTATACCTCCATGTCAGCCTTGTTCAAGCCTATGATCAAGTTTCTAATGACCTACCGATGAGAATGTATGGTATACTTCCCATCAAAGTGTCAGACCCTGAGACGGATCTTCAACCAGTGCTCTCCCATACTGCTGAGTTCGCACCAGAATCATCTTTTGATATATCGGTAAGTGAGCAGGATGGCCGAGATATGACGTATACGATAGCTATCGTAGATGAAGGCCTGCTAGATCTCACAAACTTCCAGACACCTAATCCTCATGCCTTCTTTTATGCTAAGCAATCTCATGGCGTCAAGACTTGGGATGTGTATGACGATGTCCTATATGGATTAAAAAATGGTGCTGATAAAATTGTCTCTGTTGGTGGTGACGGAGAAGAAGGTGCTGATAACGGTCAAAAAAAGGCCATTAGATTTAAACCAGTAGTCTTCTCTGCGGGACCTTTTAAATTAGAAAAAGGAGATAAGAAAACTCACTCATTTACTATGCCTAACTACATAGGGTCAGTGAGGGCTATGGTTGTTGCTCGATCCGATCGTGCTTATGGTCATGAGCAGACTACAGTACCTGTTAAGTCACCACTGATGTTGTTACCAACTGTGCCGAGGGTTGTATCGCAGGGAGAGCAGATCAGGATCCCGGTTTCTGTTTTTGCTATGGAAGATGACATCAGTGATGTAAGTATCTCTATCAATACAACTGATAATATGAAAGTGGCTTCACAGGTGCAAAAGTTATCATTTGAAAAGCAAGGTGAGCAGGTAACTTACTTTGACGTGAAAGTGGGTGATATCGTTGGCATAGCAAAGATCGATATAACTGCTACAAGTGGAAGGTATAGCGCTAGCCAACAAATTGAATTAGATATTAGAAATCCAAACCCTAGGATTACAGAAGCTTATGAATTTGTTGTAGAAGCTAATCAAAACTGGAGTGAGGTGCTTAAAAAAGTAGGTGTATCAGGATCTAATGAAGCTGTACTTGAGTTAAGTCACCTTCCTCAACTCGATCTTAGTAATCGACTAGGTTATCTGGTGCGCTATCCATATGGATGCTTGGAGCAAACTACATCGAAAGCATTTCCACAATTGTACCTAGCAGAGTTTTCTGATCTCATACAGCAAGAAAGACTTGATCGCTATGTGAATTCTGGCATCAATAGAATAACGAGCATGCAAGGTTCTAATGGTGCATTTAGATACTGGCCTGGAAGTCGCAGCCATATCAATGAATGGTCCACCTCCTATGCTGGTCACTTCTTGATAGAAGCGAAAGCTAAAGGATACTATGTGTCAACGCAAGTTCTTCACAATTGGGCTGATTATCAAAAGTCAAAGGCTCAACAATTTCGTTTGAATGCTGACGACAAGAACTATAAGCCATTAGTTAATCGTCAGGCATATCGACTTTATACCTTGGCTATGTATGGTGAGCCAGATCTCAGTGCGATGAATAATCTCAGGTCTGAAAGAAAACTTACTTCACTAGCTAAATACTTGCTAGCTGCAGCCTACGCCAAGTCAAGTAAAAAATCCATCGCCCTGAGTATCATAGAAGGAGAAGGATATGATATCGAACCCTATCAAGAACTTGGATATACATATGGTAGTGATATTCGAGACATGTCCCTCATAGCTCAGTGTCTTAGCGAGTTAGATCGAAAAAATGAAGCCCTCGTTATCATCAAAAGGATCATCGATAAGCTGAACAATAAGAGGTGGCACAGCACACAGACGCTGGCATTTGCTCTGACAACTATCGGGAAGTTTTCTTCTGCGATGGATGCTCAACCTATCAAAGCCCTCCTAGCTATCGGTCCTGATAAACAGGACGTTGTCTATGACAAAAGTGTCTTTGCGGTGAGCTATGATCCTGATGAGATAGATGATCAGGAGATATCTATCACTAACAAGTCTGACAAAGTTTTATTTGGAGCGGTGAGGATGACTGGTCAGAAGTCGATGGAAGAAGCTCTTGGTGAAGCAGCCGTCAATAGGCATGTCAAGATATCCGTAGACTATACTGACATGAAAGGTAATCGTATAGACATAGATCGCCTACCCTCAGGGACAGACTTCCGAGCTAACGTGAAGGTTACTAATCTTAATACCCGAGGTACCTATCTCGATGAGATGGCCTTGACGCAGATCGTACCTAGTGGATGGGAGATACGCAGTGGTCGTCTGAATCAGGTTGGGGTAGAGCAGTCCCAGTATGACTATCAAGACGTGAGGGATGATCGCGTACATACCTTCTTTGATCTTGGCAGGCAGACTAAGACCTATACCTTGATTCTCAATGCCACCTATGAAGGTGACTACTTCTTGCCTCCGGTCAAAGTGGAGGCGATGTATGACGGTAGCGTAATAGCTACGACGGCCCCTAGAAAAGTTTCGGTTGTCAAACCATCTACGCTGTAACCTATGAAGAAGTTGTGGCGCAGATATCGCATGCAGGTAGTTGGATTATTAGTGATTTTCACGACATGGTTTTTGTGGCCAGTATCTGAAGATTTTCTTGATGTCCCTTTTTCCACTGTCGTAAATGATAGCTCGGGAGAGCTTTTATCCGCTTCGATAGCAGCTGATGAGCAGTGGAGACTACCAGTTATAGATCAGGTCCCTGAGAGATTTGCGAAAGCGATCATCACTTATGAAGACAAGAGTTCTATACTCATCCTGGAGTTGACCCACTGGCGCTTGCACGAGCTATAAAACAGAATGCAAAAGCTAAACGCATAGTAAGTGGTGCTAGTACCATAAGCATGCAAGTCGGCCGTATCATATCGGGTTATCAAAATCGATCGCTCTGGCAAAAGGTGAAGGAGCTCAGGACTGCGCTAAGACTTGAAGTCTGGCACTCAAAAGAAGATATACTTCGATGGTATAGTTCTCTTGCTCCCTATGGTGGTAATGTCGTTGGGCTTCAAGCTGCCTGTTGGAGATATTACCATAAGTCACCTGATCAACTCTCTTGGGCCGAAGCAGCTACTCTAGCTGTCCTGCCTAATGCCCCCTCTCTCATCCACGTCAATCGTAATCGACATCTCCTTCAATCGAAAAGAGATCACTTGCTCCGCTTGCTCTATAAAGAAGGCCATCTAGATGAGATAGATCTGGAAGCATCTTATGAAGAACCACTGCCATCTAAACTTTATGCTCTGCCACAAAAGGCTCCTCATCTCCTTCAGTTGGTCAAGCAGCGACCAGACATCAGAGATAAGATAGACATAGATCCTGCTTTGCAAGCTTCTATAGCAGAAGTGATGCATCATCTCCATGGAGACTGGCAGCAAAATGAAATTAGTAATGCTGGTTGCATAGTCCTTGATACCAAGACTGGACAGGTCATCGCGTATCACGGAAATATAAAGGGGACTATAGAGGCAGATGTAGATATGATCCAAGCTCGGCGAAGTTCGGGATCGATTCTAAAGCCATTTCTCTATGCTCATATGATGGATAAGCAGATGATAACGCCTGAGCAAATCGTCTTGGACATACCGACCTACATAGCTGGCTTTAGTCCAAGCAATTATAATAAAAACTATAGTGGTGCCATATCTGCGTCAGAAGCACTTCAGCGCTCACTGAATGTCCCATATGTGAGAATGTTGAAGAGGTATGGCATATCGCCATTTCTTGATCATCTACGGGATCATGGCCTGTCTTCTTTAGATAGAACTGCGGACAACTATGGCTTATCGCTTGTTCTAGGTGGAGGAGAGGTAAGGCTCTGGGATCTTGCTTATGCTTACCGCGATCTGGGCGCCTCGTTGATCCATAATGAAGAAGTAGCTGGTCTTTCACCATCAGTGGTATATCAAACCTTAGATGCGCTAAAGGGATTGAACCGACCGGATGAAGAAGGTGACTGGCAGCGCATGGATAGCAGAGCACCGATAGCTTGGAAGACAGGTACTAGCTATGGGCACCGCGATGCTTGGGGCATAGGTGTACATCCCGAGATAACGATAGCCGTATGGGTTGGCAATGCTGATGGAGAAGGGCGCGATGGTATCATTGGGACAAAGACGGCTGGTCGATTATTATTTGCTGTTGCAGGTCGTGCGTCGCTTGGTATGCGTTGGTTTGATGAGCCACTGACTGACATGGCATATTTACGAAAGTGTCATCACTCTGGTATGTTAGCGAGTACATCCTGCCCTCAAGTGGATACAGTGTTTTGGCCCGTGACGACCGAGCAAGCGGATGTATGCTCATATCATGAGGTGCATATAGTAAGTAAGGATAGGAGTTGGCGGTTTGATGGATATTGTGATGAAGTGAGTGAGTCGGAGTTACACCCATATTTTGATTTGCCAGCAAGTGCAGCTCATTACTATAAACGCAGTCATCCTGATTGGTCCCCATTGCCACCTGTTCATCCAGATTGTGATCAGGCTAAGGCCACTGATGAGATGGACATCATTTATCCTACGCCTAATGAGTATGTATATCTGCCAAAAGATCTCAATGAAGAACAACAATCTCTAGTTGTAAGAGTGGCTCATGCTCGACAGGATGCTACGCTTTACTGGTATATGGATGATCGCTATTTTGGAGAAACAAGAGATTTTCATAGTTATGGTTTTTTGCCTGAGGCGGGAGATCATATCATTACCATTGTTGATGATACAGGCTACCAGCTTTCAAGAAAAGTGACTGTGACGAGAGGTTAGGATTTGACCGAGATCTTAAGTAAATTGAGTCAAAACGAATGACTATGACTGTACAAGACTACATAGCAGCTGTCCCTGAAGATCGTCGCCCCTACTTCAACAAACTCCGCAAGGTTGTAGTAGACAATCTCCCAAAAGGATTCGAAGAATGCTTCAACTATAAGATGCTTGGCTATGTGGTGCCTCACAGCAAGTATCCCGCGGGTTATCACTGTGATACGAAGTTGCCTCTTCCGTTTATGAATCTAGCTAATCAAAAAAAGTATGTCGCCCTATATCACATGGGTGTATATGCTAATCCTGATCTCTTAGAGTGGTTTACTAACTCCTATGCTACACATGCCAAGTACAAGTTGGATATGGGGAAGAGTTGTATCCGATTTAAGAGGATGGATGATATCCCATATGATTTGGTGGGAGAGCTTGTGACCAAGATGACCGTCGAGGATTGGATCTCAGTGTATGAGTCTCAAGTAAAACGATAGAATTATATACTAGTGGGAGGATAAATGAAAAAATAACCCACTATATATACCAAAGCGGCATCTACTCTATGATGGCCTTGATATTCCAGTTTACACTTTCTGCACCTCCCGTGCGATTAGTGAAGGTCGCCCACGTCAAGTTTTCTTCATCATATAACCAATCACCGTTAGGAAAGGCAGGTCCTGCATCACATCCTACGGATTGTTGCTCGACGTCAAGGGTTACTTCTACTCCTACCCAGAGGCTTGTTCCATCTATGAGATAAGGAGTATTTAAAGTGATTGTATTCCAAGAGTTAGGAGTAGGATTATTGACTCGTTGTGAGTTGAGGATAGGACCAGGTACGGTAGTCGTCTCATCGGTAGATATGTTGATATACATCGCTGCTGGAGCATCATACATAAAGAAACTGACCTGTGTGAGGCTTTGTCCTTCTAACTCACGTGTAAGCGTGCTGGGAAATCTCGCAGCAAACTCATATAATCCTGGAGGAAAGGTCGGGGCATTTAGATTTTCTCCATCATAACTTAATACTGTTGCTTCACTTGGGACCTCTGGTCCATCATCACCGCATGAGCTAAACAATATAAATATGGGAAGTAAAAGCATCCAACGCACTGACATATCTCTGATTTTTATAAAATGACCATTCTAATTTCAACCTACTTCAATATTACGATATAGATTAAAGTCAGATGGTTAACGAAGATATAAAGTCGTCGGGCTGTCAGTACTATCGGAGATCTCTCTATATCCCTTGCATATATAGGTTTGAACAAGAGCTTTTCATCATCTGATCCTCTAAGTAAAGACACAATATAAATCCTTGGGCGAGGCCAAATCAAGACTTTAATATCGAGCCAAAGACAAGTGCCAAGTAATTGTTTTGAAGTCTTGTAGTATCCTCTGTGATTTATGTAAACTCTGTGTTAACGACTGATAGCCTTGTTCATATACTTATAACATCTACTTAATATATAGGCTAATAGTCGATCATAATTTTGTGGTGTGTTGTGAAAGTTATCAATTAACCTAATAGCTAAAACACAAATTAAAAATGACGAAACTCTTTCCTCTTTTTCTACTCATGGCAGGTATACTAAGTCTTACATCATGTGGAGACGATGATCCGTGTGACGGACGTACCTGTAGTGCGACACAAATACTAGATGCAGCCTCATGTGTATGTGTGAGTCTGGATCCTTGTGAAAGCGTGATATGCGAGGCAGATGAAATAAAGACTGCCGACTGCCAGTGCATTACACAAGATCCTTGTGCAGGAGTTACCTGCGGAAGCGGAGAAATATGTGATAGTGGTAATTGTATCACAGACCCTAATGCTAATACAGAGGTTACTGTAGCTGGTTTTGTAGAAGATGGTACGGTATGGACTGCTGATAATATCTATGTCATGACCGGTAAAGTAGTCGTAGATGAAGGTGCCACCCTGACTATCGAGCCAGGTACGGTCGTCAAGGGAGAAGAAGGTGAAGGAACGCTGGCATCGGCGCTTGTAGTAGCACGAGGAGGTACGCTCATCGCTAATGGTACTGCTGATGAACCGATCATATTTACTTCTATAAGAGATAACATACAGCCAGGCATGATCGCTGGATCTAACCTTGATGAAACTCAAGTCGGACTTTGGGGCGGCCTAATCATACTAGGAAGTGCACCGATATCTGTAGAAAGCGGATTGGTGTCTCAGATCGAAGGTATACCAGCCGATGATTCTTTTGGCGCCTATGGTGGAGATGATGCGATGGACAGCAGTGGAGAGATTTCATTTATCTCTGTCAGACATGGAGGAGCCACTATCGGTGAAGGCAACGAGATCAACGGCATCACATTTGGAGGTGTAGGTGCTGGCACTGTCGTAAATAATATAGAAGTAGTCGGTAATCAAGATGATGGACTAGAGTGGTTCGGAGGAACAGTGAATGTCCAAAATGCTCTCGTATGGGCACAAGGTGATGATGCCTTTGATATCGATCAAGCATATTCTGGGACGATAGATAACTATGTCTACATCGCGGGCCCTGATAGTGATCACAGTCTTGAGATCGATGGACCAGAAGGTGGAGATAATGCGATGGGTAGCTTCACTATGCGCAATGGGTGGCTAAAGGGACTTGACTCCGAGTATGCAGACTTTAGAGATGGAGCCAGAGGCACAGTAGAAGCTTCATACTTCTTTAACTATCCAGATAATGCGGATCTCGAGCTTGATGATAATGCTAGCTCTAGTAATTACTTCGCTGGTAACCTTGTGATCATTGGCAACGAGTTTAATACGAGCCATCTCACTACCGGTAATCTCACTATAGAAAATATAAGTTCAGATCGAGCTGATAATGGCAATGAAGCAGACTTCGATGCCATGATGGAAAGTGATAATGCGCTCGTGACCAGTCCTACAGTTGGTGCTGATTTATCAGCCTTCAGTTGGACATATGCTAATGCACGAGGTGCGATTAGCAATTAGAAAAAAGTAGAAAGAGTCTGTCACTATCTGGAGTTAGGATAGTGACAGACTACTTCATAAGAATTAAAAAAAGTGTTGTGATAAGAACTTTATTTACTTTTCTCATTTTGACATGTGCCACCATGATGTTGGCACAATCTGGTACTGTAAGAGGTGTGCTTACAGATGGCAAGACTGGAGAGACTGTTCCTTTTGCTAACGTATTTGTCGTCGAGACAGGATCTGGAACTACGTCGGATCTTGATGGCGCCTACAACGTGTCTCTTTCTGTCGGCACCTATACTTTGGAGTATTCATTTATAGGATATGCATCTTTGAAGGTAGCAGATGTAGAAGTAACAGAAGGTGGTGTAACTGTCCTGGATGTTGTTTTACAAGAAGAAACAGCAATCCTTGAAGAGGTGGTTGTTACTGCTAAGCAAATTAGAAATACTGAAGCGGCAGTCCTAACCATACAGAAGAAGGCTCCACAGCTACTTGATGGTATCTCTTCACAGACCTTCAAAAAGATCGGCGATAACAATGCGGCATCAGCGATCAAGCGGGTAACTGGTGTATCTGTAGAAGGTGGTAAGTATGTGTTTGTCCGAGGACTTGGAGATCGATATACCAAGTCTTTGCTTAACGGCATGGACGTACCCGGATTAGATCCTGATCGCAATACACTGCAGATGGATATATTCCCTACCAACCTCATCGATAATATTATCGTCTTAAAGTCATTTACACCTGACCAGCCTGGAGATTTTACGGGTGGGATCGTTAATATCATTACGAAAGACTTTCCGGATGAAAAGAAGTTCAGCGTTTCTGCTGGACTGAGTTACAATCCTAGTATGCATCTAAAGGGTAACTACATCACGGCTGCGAGAGGAGCTACAGATTGGTTAGGATTTGATGACGGGACGCGCAGTCAGCCGATTAGATCTACGACTAACATACCAGACCCTATCGCATCTAATAGGTTCAACTCTTTTCTGACAGATGTCACAAGGAGCTTCTCTTC
This sequence comes from uncultured Saprospiraceae bacterium, assembly GCA_964470035.1. Classification (GTDB taxonomy): domain Bacteria; phylum Bacteroidota; class Bacteroidia; order Chitinophagales; family Saprospiraceae; genus JAJRXG01. The sequence continues at coordinate 14,439 of CAYYBR010000014.1, read as the reverse complement.
TGAGATAGGAACCTTAAGGTCTACGAGTGCGCCCAATGTTAACTTCGGTTTTGCGGGTGGTAACCAGATTAACAAAGAGAAAGCGACACTAGGGTACAACTTCGCATTGAACTATCGCAATGCTACCACCTTCTTTGAAGAGGTCGAGTATAATACCTTCAGAAAACAAAACTTGCTCAGTGAGTCGCCATTTGCACTAGAAAGAGATCGTACACAGATAGGGGAGCAAGGGTCTAACAATGTGCTGATCAGTGGTCTAGCTGGTGGTGCCATAAAATTCAAAAATCACAGGATCGCTTTGAACGTTGTCGCTATCCAAAATGGACAGTCAAAAGCAGGTCTATTTGAGCAAAATTCGTTCATCAGAACTTCTAACACGCTTATCAGAGATAACGCAGAGTATACAGAGAGAACTGTTGGTAATCTCTTGCTTTCTGGTAAGCACACTTTTGAAAATGACTTTGACATAGAGTGGAAGCTATCACCGACCTACTCTAGGATCCAAGATAAAGATGCCCGCGTGGTGCCTTTTAGATTAGATGATGGAGAGCTTACGATAGAACCAAGTGAAGGTGCAGAACCACGACGTATCTGGAGAAACTTGGAAGAGGTGAATTATAGTGGACGTGTAGACCTTACTAAGAAGTTGACATTCGGAGAGCGTAGTGCAAAGCTGAAGTTTGGTGTGAGTAATACGATCAAGAGTAGAGATTACTCTATCATCGCTTATCGAATTAATGTACGTGGGCAAAACTCCTTAGATATCAATGGTGACCCCAATAGAATTCTAGCACCAGAGAATATTTGGACGATAGGTACGGATCAAGGGTCATTTATAGTGGGCAACTTCGAACCTGCTAATACCTATGATGCGACACAAAAAATCTTTTCTGCTTATGCGATGAATGAGCACGAAGTAACTGATAAGTTCAAAGCAGTATATGGACTGAGAGTAGAAAAATTTGATCATCTATACACAGGTCAGAATAACCTGGGAGACGTCGTATTCGACAATGAAAAAATCATCGATGTACTCGACGTACTCCCTTCTGTTAACTTGATATACAGCTTGACTGATGAAGTAAATCTGAGAGGGTCCTTCACTAAGACGCTAGCGCGTCCTTCTTTTAAAGAAGCTTCGATAGGGCAGATCTATGATCCTTTCACAGATAGAACGTTTATCGGCAATATCAACTTAGAAGAAACTAAGATCAATAACTTCGATGCCAGAGTTGAGTACTTCATGCCAGGCGGCCAACTATTTGCGATAAGCGGATTTTATAAGCAGTTTAGTAATCCGATAGAAATCGTAGCATTTAGTGAAGCTACACCTAACCAGTTTCAACCGAGAAATGTAGGAGACGCAGAAGTCATAGGTATCGAGTTGGAAGCCAGAAAGAATCTTTCATTTCTGTCAGAGGACCTTTCTAATTTTAATATTGGAGCTAATGTATCATTCATTGATTCTAAAGTAGAGATAGATAGATCTGAAGGTGGAGAGTTCGAATCAAGGGTGAATAATGCAAGACCAGGTGAGGTCATCAGTACAACAAGAAGTCTGCAAGGACAGTCACCATACATCATAAATGCCTTCTTAGGATATAGAAATATAGATAATGGACTAGAAGCTAATATCAGCTACAATGTCCAAGGAAAGAGATTAGCACTTGTCGGTATCGGTAGAGTGCCAGATGTGTTCGAACAACCTTTTCACAATCTTTCTTTCAAGACATCAAAGAGGGTAGGAGCTGTTAACCTCAGCCTCTCTGTTAATAATATATTAGGTAGCAGAAATCAAAAGTTCTACGAGAGCTTTGGAGCTGAAAGTGAGATTTTCGAATCTTTCAGACCAGCAAGAAGCTTTGGTTTTAGCTTAGGCTATGACTTCTAGGAGCTAGCTAGAAAGAAGTATTTATCACAACACATCGTGGGGGTTTGCTGTATAGCAGATCCCCATTTTTGTTTTAACCACTGAAGTGGTGATCTTTTTAATCCGGCATCTATAGCTTGTCAACATGGCGTAGAGTCCTGCCTGACATGTTAGGACATCTCCAAAATATACCCCATGAAACGTAAACGTAAAGTTTCTTCAATGTAAAATTAATGTAAACAAAAGATTTTTTAGCTTATATTTGGTTTACATTGATTTAACATATGATGAAAAACCTCTCTATAACAGCTAAATACATATATAAACTTATGTTTATATGTATGCTTACAGGAGGGGCTTTCTATGGCTTTGCAGCTAGTGATGATGTTGGGCATATTGATGATAGTCCTAGATCTATAGGATTTGAGTTAATCGATGGATTGATCGTTGTTAAAGCTTCCTACGGAGGTGTATCTGGACATTTTGTATTGGATACTGGAGCACCTACCTCGCTTATCAATCAAAAGGTACGTCACTCAGAGTTTCAGCTTTGGTCTCCAAAAGGAAGTCATAAAGGAGCTGAGGTGACGATAGCGGATTTTTCGTTTGGCATGATATCAAAGTCTTCATTAGATGTATGGGCGATGGATCTATCCTTTTTAGAGCAGCAGCTTGATCACGATATAGATGGCATCATAGGCAATGATATCTGGGAGAATCATCAAGTCATCATCAACTATGCTAACCAAGAGATTACTTTTCATCATAAAGGTGATGCCATGAGCATACACCCTGATCAGTATGACATAGCGAGTGTGCCTTGGAAGGAACTTACGGACGAACTCCGTACGATCACTCTTCAGATCAATGGAGAGGAAAAATATATGGCCTTCGATACCGGTGCAGGTATCAATGTCCTTCATGAAAGCGAAGGCAATCAGCAGATAGATTTTGGTCAAGCACAGATGGAACATGTGGTGATTAATCAGGTGCCATTTATCACATCTGATTTATCAGTCCTTATGGAGCAAGCAGGCAAGGACGCCATAGATGGCATCATAAGTCCATACAGCTTAAAAGCAGACATAATCATACTAGACTTCTCTAACGAGCGCGTGCATGTTTGTTGGAAGAAGGTGAGTTCTTCCTGATAACCTCATCGATAGAACATCTTGATTACATATCTTGGTCGAGATGGAGATATTTTGGTTTTTTTTCAGATTTGGATGGGTGGCCTTTGGTGGGCCAGCAGCTCATATCTCCTTGATGGAAGAAGAGCTAGTGAAAAAACGCCAATGGCTCACTAGTCAGGAGTTTCTTGATTACATGGGTATGACATCTCTTATCCCAGGTCCTAACTCTACGGAGATGACGATGCACATGGGTTATCATCGTGGAGGAGTGAAGGGCTTGTTTCTTGCGGGATTTGGGTTTATCACTCCGGCTGTATTCATAACACTGATGGTAGCTATGTTTTATGCCAGGGTGAAGGAGTACGACATCATGCCGTACATCAGTGCAGGTATCAAGGCAGCAGTCTTATCTTTTATCGTAGCTGCCATCTATAAACTTGGAAAGAAGGCGGTGAAAAGTGGTCCCTTGCTGGTCGCCGGTATCCTTGCTGTTATAGCAGCCCATCTTGATATCAACGAGATTTTTATAATCCTCGGTGTAGGTCTTCTTGGTATATTCATATCACTAGGAAAAAGAAGAGATCTCGTCGGAGTCCATATATGGACATTGCTCCTCGTGTTGACACCCTCATTTGCGAAAGCGGGAAAAATCTTTTTGATCTTTCTAAAAATCGGATCGGTGCTTTTTGGCAGTGGGTATGTGTTGTTCGCGTATCTCGATGGGGAGCTGATAGATAAGTTGGGGTGGCTGGATTACGACCAGTTAGTAGAGGCGGTAGCGGTAGGTCAGATGACGCCAGGACCTGTCTTGAGTACCGCGACATTCATAGGATATGAGCTGGGCGGCGTCCCTGGAGCGATGAGTGCGACATTAGGGATTTTCTTACCAGCGTTCTTGTTTGTATGGTTGCTCAACCCTATCGTACATCGGATGCGCTCCTCGGTCATACTTACTTCCTTTCTGGATTATGTCAATGTCGCAGCAGTAGCTGTGATGCTCTATGTCACCTACGAGATGGCGCTCAGCGTATTATCTGAGCCTTGGCTGATCGCCTTATCTATAGCTAGTCTTATAGCTTACTTTAAGATATCAAAGCTGAGTCCTTTTGTGATCATTATCGTGGGTGGGATGGTCGGCTATATAGCCTCCCTACTCCAACTCTAATGTTCTTGATAAGTCATTATTTTGACTGCCGCGTATCAAAATAATAGACCATCTTTGTGGCTTAATAATACTAGAAACGTGTCATATCTTAATACAACTCACGATGTTTATAAGGCTGCTGCAGAGACGCCTGATGTAGGACTTTGCTGTACTACCACACCTGTCTGGCAACTCCCTGGATTAGATATCCCTTCTATCATGTTGCAGATGAATTATGGTTGCGGAAGTACGGTTCATCCCCGTGATCTGGTCAATGATCCAAAGATCTTATATGTCGGTGTCGGTGGCGGTATGGAGCTACTGCAGTTCGCGTATTTCTCTAGACAGAAAGGAGGAGTCATCGGAGTAGATGTAGTAGACGAGATGTTAGATGCTTCATCAAGAAACTTCGTCGAAGCAGAAGAGAAAAACTCATGGTTCAAAAGTGAGTTTGTAGACTTAAGAAAAGGTGACGCGCTGAATCTACCTGTAGAAGATGAGAGTATCGATGTGGCGGCACAAAACTGTCTATTTAACATATTTAAGATAGACGATCTAAAGTTAGCCCTTTCGGAAATGTATCGAGTACTAAAGCCACACGGCAGACTTGTCCTTTCTGACCCGATATGTGATCAGCATATGCCTGATCATCTCCGAGAAGACGAGAAGTTGCGAGCACTATGTCTCAGTGGAAGTCTACCACTTAAAGAATATATCAAGTTGATCACTGATGCTGGATTTGGCACAGTAGAGATCAGAGCAAAGAGACCTTACAGGATCTTAGATCCTGGGCACTACGATACGAAAGAAAATATCTATATCGAGAGTGTAGAAGTCTGTGCTATCAAAGATCCGATGCCCGCGGATGGTCCTTGCGTATTCACTGGTAAGACAGCAGTATACTACGGCTCAGAAGAGAACTTTGATGATAATAAAGGTCATAACCTGATGTACAATCAGCCATTGGCAGTCTGTGACAAGACAGGTGGTGACTTGGCGGCATTAGGCAGAGATGACATCTTCATATCTGAGTCTACGTGGCACTACGATGGTGGCGGATGCTGCTAAGTGGTTTTCACTTTGAAGTTACCTAGAAGGTCAAGCACATCATCCTTTTTTCGTCTTGATACGGGATATTTCGTCCCGTCTTTAAGAGTTATCTCGTAGCCATCAGTACTACTGAACTGAGTGATATGCTGGAGATTGACGAGGTAGGAACGATGTATTCTTACAAATGCATTTGGGTCTAGGGTCTTTTCTAGACTATTCAGTGATTTTGATGCGACTACTTTTCGGCCGTCGGCTGTATAGATATAAGTATAGTTAGAGTCTGCTTGGCAGCAGAGGATTTCATCGGTATCGAGGATATCTATATTCTCAAGACTTTTGATTAGGAGTCGATCACGTGTTTTCGGTTGGTCTAGTTGGGAGATAGCTTCTCGCAGAGATGATTGGTTGAGCTTTTCTCTCTTTTGTTTATACTTCTCTACGAATGCTATCAAGTCGTCCTTGTCCAGGGGCTTGAGAAGATAGTCCATAGCGACGGTCTTGAATGCTCTTATCGCATACTGATCATAGGCAGTAACAAACACCACAGCAAAGTCTATATTTTCTCCCAAGCACTCTAGCATCTCGAAGCCATTCATCCACGGCATCTCTATATCAAGAAATATGAGATCTGGTCGATGCTTATGTATTTGTTGGAGGCCTTCTTTAGCGTTTTGGGCAGTGGCAACTATCTCTAGGTCGTCGATGTAAAGCTCTATCTTCTTTTTGGTGGTTTCGATAGCAGCTTTTTCATCATCGATGATTATCGCTCTTATATTCTGCTTGCTCATAGTACTACTCATATCTTTTTTGGAACGATAGTTTTATAAATTTAAGATACTCTTTCAATCTGGTTATGATGGATTTATGAGCGGTAGTATTCATTGAGTAAATGGTTAAGAGATAAGAGGAAGTTTGATCATAACCTTGGTGCCTTTACTCTGTCTAAGTTCAGAATATAAATCTATCACCTCTACTTCTCCTCCACGACCTTTTAGTTTGTCGAGAAGTCTGAGTCGCTCTGAAGTTATCTTCATGCCATGGGACTTACGTTGTATAGCTGACTTGGATTTGTTTTCCTTGGCTTGATCACGACCGATGCCATTATCCTGTATTGTACATAAAAGTAGGTCGTCTTGTTTATCAAAGGATATGAGTAACTCTCCATCATCTTCTAGGTGCATAAGTCCATGCCAGATGGCATTTTCTACATACGGTTGTATGACGAGTGGTGGTAGTAAGATATCGTCCTTATCGATGTCAGGATTCACAGAGATGTGGTAATCAAACTTGCTTGGAAATCTCATCTGTTCCATATGGATATATAGCTCGAGTATGGTGATTTCTTGTTGTAAGGTGATGTTCTGCTGATCAGAGTAATCGAGGGTTTGTCGGATGAGTTTTGAAAACTTGGATAAGTACTCGGATGCCTCCTTGGGACTATTATTGAGAATATAATTATCGATAGCGGTGAGGCTGTTAAACAAAAAGTGTGGATTCATCTGAGATTTAAGGGCTTTAGCTTCTGACCTCACGATTTGTTGATTAAGTAGAGCAGTACGCTTGATATATGATATCCTAGTATGTATAATGAGATATGTACTGATTAGAAAAAATCCTGCCGCTACTAACTTGAACCACAAGGTTTGCCATACTGCTGGTGTGATACTAAGTTGTATCTCTTTGGGTTTCTTGTTCCAGATCCCATCTTTGTTAGATGCTATGATTTGAAAAGTGTAGTCGCCTGGAGGGACATTAGAAAAATTAGCAAGCTTATATTCTTCATTGTCTGTCCAAACATCATCATATCCTTTGAGTCTATATCTGTATTTTATCGAATTAGCATTGTCAAAACTAAGATCGCTATATCGGATCTGAAAATGCCGCTTTCTAAAAGGTATTCTGATGTGATCGAGGTCATGTATTTCTTTGTTGATTTTTAGTTTGTTTTCTGTTGTGATGAGTTCTAACAACAGTATTTCAACAGGCTGAAGATCCTTTCTGATAGAATTTGGTTTAAACCAAATGACACCATTTATACCACCGAAGTATACATTGCCCTTTTCGTCCTGGCTATAAGCTCCAGTATTAAATTCGTTACAGATGAGACCATTGTTTATAGTCAGATGTTGTAGTACTACATCTGAGCTGTCGTTATAGACCGCATCCTTAGCTATCTCGCTGATACCAGCATTAGTGCTTATCCACACTGACTCGGCGTCTTCTTCCATGATAGCATATATGACATTGTTAGGAAGACCCTTGCTTTGGTCTAATTGAGATACACTATTGTTTTCTAAGTTGTAGATGTACAAGCCGCTATTGAGTGTACCAATCCATAAGATGTTATTATCTAGGAAGAGGGATTTGATGGCTCCAAAGTTTTTAGATGGATCTACATATTCTAGTATTTCATTTTGTAGATCTAGCATAAGGAGATCGCCATCATCTGTGCCTATGAAATATTTGTTTTGATCAGCGGCCTTGATAGCGACTCTATAACTATGTAGCCTTTCAGCTTTTATTATAGTTTGTTCTGAAGTCTTATAGTTGTATAATATCACACCACTATTTCTGGTGCACAGTAGTATCCGGTTGTCATCGATTATATTTATATCCCAGATAGTATGTTGAGACATCTTTTTGACAGAATCTATAATTTTTGAGGAGGCAGGTTTAAAGAGTAAGCCATTCTCTTGAGTTCCTATCCATAGGTTATTATTTTGGTCATGGATTAATGACATGATCCTATCACCACCTATGCGGTAGTTGCCGAGATCTTGAGTATGATAATGTCGATGATTTTCTCCTTCGAGGTCTACAAGTGTGAGTCCTTTCCCAGAGGTGCCCACCCATATCTTTCCATCTCTTTCTATACTTATAGCTCTTGGTACATCAACTGGCATTCCAAGAGGCATGGCGTCATTAGTTACTGAGTAAATTGGTTTTTGATCACTGTTATATACGGAGAGCCCGCCTCCATCTGTTCCTATCCAGATGTTTTCATTTTGATCTTCAAAGATGCAGAGTACATCATTATAATTGATTGAACTTTGAGAAGATGACTGGGCTTTATAGTTTTGGATTAAATTCTTACCTATACGGTATAAACCATCGGAATAAGTAGCTATCCATATATGTCCATCTTTGGACTGATGTATATCTTGAACTCTAAGCTTACGGGGCAAGTCAGGATAAGGCAGCACCGAATCGAGCGAGCCTATAAAAAGCCCATCCGAGAAAGTGGAAAAAATATACGACTTATCATTAAGTAGAGCTATGTCACTCACATGCACATCTGTTAGCTCAGGAAGTATATACTTGATGGAGTTGTCTGAAGAGTCGTAGCGCATCACCCCGCTGCTAGTTGCACAAAGAAAATATCCTTCCGCCTCGATAATGTTATATATACCTATATCCTTAATGATAGCAGTTGTATCGATCGTAGAACCATAATCTAAAGTGTATAGTCCTTTTGAAAAACTACCGGTGAGGTACTTGCCTTCAGAGATTTGTAGTAATGAGCTGACATGATCAAGCTGCATAATTGATTCTAGTTGATCACTTTCTTCTTGCAATAGTTTAATATATCCGTCAGAAGTGAGGGCCCAGATCTTGCCGACACGATCTATATATACTTTTCCTAGGCGACTAAACTTTTCCATAGTCTCATCTAGAAAGTAGGCTTCGTGCTTCTTAAAATTAGTACCATCAAATCTGTTAAGACCGTCCTGAGTGGCGATCCAGAGAAAACCATAATTATCTTGGGAGATAGATGTCACAGAGTTTTGTGATAATCCGTTGCTCGTCGTATAGGGAGTGAAGAGAGGTGTTTGAGCTTTTGGAAAAACAACAACTACAAAGAAGACTGATATAGTGAGTATACACCTCAAGTGCGGATTTTAAGTCTCCTTTAAAATATGCATAATTCTTTACTTTAATTATTGTTCCATGTTAAAGAAAGAAATCATTACTAAAAAGTTTAGTTGATGGACTAGCTGTATGACAAGCACTCATCTTAATTAGGAGGATATACGGAGGAGTGTTCATATTGTCCCTCTTCGTGGTTGGTTGTAGAGAGATTGGCTTGGACGTAATGATAAGTATATCTACTAAAAGATGGGCAGCTTATTACATATGGGTCTTTATAATAAGCTGCCTTATTGATACGATAATTCAAGTGATCTTAAGATCTTTCTTGCCTTTATTTTCTGTTTTCTAACGCTTCTACTCTTTCAAGGAGATCATTGATTAACTCACTTTGACTCTTGATGATGGCTTGTTGTTCTTGGATGCCTTTAGTCAAGATAGGGATCATCTGTGTATAGCCCATCACATAGTATTCTTCGCCATCTTCATGTGGTATCTTGTTGACGAGCTCTGGGTATATTTTTTCTATTTCTTGGGCGATAAACCCATACTCCTCTAATCCAGTATTTTTTCTATTATATTTTGTAGCCCTTACTCTGAGTAGTGATTCTAAAGCCGAGTTGATTGGTTGGATGTTTTCTTTGAATCTTCTATCTGAAGAATTTTGCCAAATTCCGTTAGCAGTAAGTACGGCCACAGTGGGTGAAGAGTCATATCTAAAGGATAGGTCATTTCCAAAGTCTCCATTGAAAACTCCGATCTCCCATGTAGCCGACCCAGCACTAGCTTGATTAAGGAACCTCATGAAGTAATTAGTGTTTTGAGGTGCGATATCATAAACCAAACTGATCAGAGGAACATTAGCGGAGAATTCACCCACGAATGTGATCCTTTCGGTTCCATCAAAAGCACTTAGCCCTATATTACCTGGTAAACCAAAAGGAAATGCTTCAAACCCTCCGGACAATCTAAGTCCTTGGTTTCCATTTGGCTGAAAGAGAGTAGATAAACCGGGATTGAATTCTGATTCACCTCCTTGGCTTGAGACTTGCATGCTCAATGAGAGAGCAATTAGTGTTAAAATTATATTCTTAAGAGTCATAATATTAATTTATGATATGATAATAAGTTGCTATGATGATTTTTAATATTGGATGGGAGATTAACCCAGTACCAATAACCGCCTCTCATACGCCTTCCTCATGAGTCCTGCAGTGTTCTTGGCGTTAAGTTTTGATAGTAAGTTTTTGCGATGTGTGAGTACAGTGTCTGCACTGATGAAGAGTTGTTTGGCTATTTCTTTAGAAGTAAGTTCATCAGCTATTAATTGAAGGACTTCTCTTTCTCTTTTTGTGGGTGTACCCCATTTTGTGTCCACATATGTGCTCATAACATCTTTACATTTTGGTACATCTAAGGTGAGTCCATACTCGATGTATGTGTTCAGCCATTGAGTAAGCGGTGCAGACAGACAAGTAAGCGGTTAACTCAGTTGAGTGAAGTGTCTACAAATGAAGTCTTGTGAAGCTCGCCTGCATGAAGTTTTATCATTATATATCTTACCTTTACATCCCGTAACGTTGCTGTCAATTTCCATGTCTAAATTTATATTCGTCACGGGAGGAGTTACCTCATCCTTAGGAAAAGGGATCATATCCGCCTCTTTAGCCAAGTTGCTACAAGCCCGAGGGCTCAGAGTCACCATACAGAAGTTTGATCCTTATATCAATGTTGACCCTGGTACACTTAATCCATATGAGCATGGAGAGTGCTATGTGACGGATGATGGTGCGGAGACGGACCTAGATCTTGGTCATTATGAGAGATATCTAAACATCAGTACCTCTCAGGCTAATAACGTTACCACAGGACGTATCTATCAAACTGTCATCAATAAAGAGAGAGAAGGAGCTTTTCTTGGTAAGACAGTACAGGTAGTACCTCATATCACAGATGAGATCAAAAGAAGAATCAGACTCCTAGAAACTGCCGGAGAGTATGATGTGATCATCACAGAACTTGGAGGGACTGTCGGAGATATCGAGTCGCTACCATATCTCGAAGCGGTGAGACAATTTCGCAATGAGCTCAAAGAAAAAGACAGCTTGGTGATACATCTGACGTTGATACCATACCTCAGAGCAGCCGGAGAACACAAGACTAAACCAACACAACACTCCGTCAAGGAACTACAGATGGCAGGTATCATACCAGATGTATTGGTCTGTCGAACAGAGTCTCATATATCAGAAGATATCAAGAAGAAACTCGCCTTATTCTGCAACGTAGATAAAGAGCACGTCATAGAAGCTATAGACGCAGACACGATCTATAGAGTACCCATCTTGATGCAAGAGCAACAACTAGATAATATAGTTATCGATGAGCTCAATCTATCTCCTAAGCATAGCCCTAATCTTGAGAAGTGGCAGGAGTTTTTGTCACGGCACAAGAACCCCAAAGAAGAGGTAAATATCGTACTAGTAGGAAAGTACAACGAACTTCCTGATGCTTACAAATCCATCTATGAATCCTTCGTTCATGCAGGAGCCGAAAATGAATGCAAGGTCAATGTCATTCCCATCCATAGTGAGAATCTCGATGATACCAGTCTTCCACTAGAGATCCATAAGATCCATGGAGTACTCGTTGCACCAGGATTTGGTGACAGAGGTATAGAAGGTAAGATCAATGCTATCCAATATGTCAGAGAAAAAGGCATACCGTTTTTTGGAATCTGCCTGGGTATGCAGTGTGCAGTTGTAGAGCACTTCAGAAATGTCGTTGGTCTTAATGACGTCTCCAGTACCGAAGTCAATGGCGAAACAAAGCATCCTGTTATAGATCTTATGCCCGACCAGGTAGAGATAAGTAAGAAAGGAGGTACGATGAGATTAGGAGCATATCCATGCGAAATAAAAGAAGGCTCACTCGCTATCGACGTATATAAGACCCCCCATATCACGGAGCGACACCGTCACAGATATGAGTTCAATAATGATTATCTGGATATGATGGAGCACAATGGTCTCCTCGCCTCAGGCATAAACCCTGAGAATAACCTTGTAGAGATCGTAGAGCGCGAGGATCATCCCTTTTTTATAGGAGTGCAGTACCACCCGGAGTTAAAGAGTCGGGTAGAGGTACCTCATCCTATATTTGTCGCATTTGTAGATGCTGCTATCAAGTATAAAAAAACCAAAGAACTCTTGACCGTCGCATAAGTAACTATGCGCAAACTTAGCCTACAAGAACTAGGTCGTGTTGACATCGAGACCTATAAGACTCTTCCGAAATCCCCCGTTGTCGTGATCTTGGATAACATCAGGTCTGCACATAACGTAGGTTCATTTTTCAGGACTTGCGACGCTTTTCGCATCGGTCATCTATACCTATGCGGCATCACAGCTCAACCTCCACATCGAGAGATCACCAAGACAGCGATAGGTGCGACATCATCAGTAGATTGGACCTACTCTCAAGATATCTCAGAGGTCGTACAGGATCTAAAAACCAGGGGATATGAGATCATCGGCATAGAGCAGACTGATAGTTCTATCCCCCTTTCGGAAATGTTGATTAGCAAGGATAAAAAATACGCCATCGTCTTTGGCAATGAAGTGCAAGGTCTGTCAGAGACTATATTACCCTTGTTGAGTCAAGCAGTAGAGATAACTCAATATGGAACTAAGCATTCTCTCAATGTATCTGTATGCGGAGGCATCGTGATATGGGATGTCGCGAAGCACTTTTTATAATCAAAGGCTGAAAAAAAGATCATCATGAAAAAGATATTAGTATGTACGGGAGGTGGGGATTGCCCTGGTCTTAATGCCGTCATCAGAGGGTTAGTAAAGGCTGCAAAATCGGATGGAGGCACCTATGAAGTCTGGGGAAGCATAGAAGCTTTTAATGGTGTACTTAAAGATGAACAAGAACTTGTTCTGCTTTCAAACGAAGCCGTCAGAGGAATCCATGTGACAGGTGGCACCATCATCAAGACTACTAATAAGGGGAATCCTTTGGATTTTCCTGTCCAGAAAGAAGATGGTACCTGGACAACGATCGATAGATCTGACGAGCTAGTCAAGAAGATAGTAGATGGTGGCTTTGATGCTGTAGTCAATATCGGCGGTGATGGTAGTCAGAAGATATCTCAGGCGCTATATGAGAAAGGTGTCAATATCATAGGAGTACCAAAGACTATAGACAATGATCTCTCAGCTACAGATCTCACTTTTGGATTTACAACTGCTGTACAGATCGCTACGGATTCATTTGACAAGTTAGTGACTACGGCTACATCACATAACCGTATTATGATCATGGAGGTCATGGGCAGAGATGCCGGATGGATCGCACTCCATACTGCTATAGCAGGAGGTGCAGAATTATGTTTAATACCTGAGATACCTTATGATCTCAGTGTGATCATAGATATCATCCAAAGTCGGTATACCAAGGGCAAAGGATTTGTCAACGTTGTCATAGCCGAAGGTGCCATACCAAAAGACGGCACAGTTACTGGCGCTGCAGCAGTTGACGCAGGAGATCCGCATATCAAACTAGGAGGAGTAGGTAATTTGCTGAGGATGCAATTAGAAAATTGTAACTGTGTAGCACAAGTGAGGACAACAACACTCGGCCACATACAGCGTGGAGGAACTCCTATGGCCTTCGATAGGATACTAGCAAGCGCTATGGGAGTAAAAGCATATGACCTGATCATAGATGGTCGATTCGGCGAGATGGTAGCTCTACAAAATAATGAGATAACTTCTGTGGCTATAGCAGATGCCATCAAAGAGTATAATCATATTGATTTGGACCATTACTTGCTAAAGACTGCTAGATCATTGGGGATCTCTTTTGGCGATCGTCCATGATAGAAGTCCTATTTTCTCTCAGTGGGCCCTAACCACCTTGCTTTAAAGTCCACTCTTCTGATTCTAAAAGTTTAGTGGCAAATAACTGTGGAGATCCTAACGTGCGATGGATAGGACATTTGTCAGCTATCTGCATCAGACGTGTTTTTTGTTCGTCATCTAGATCTCCGACTAACTCTATGATACGCTCGAAGCGATCTATCTTACTATCGGGTTCACCAGGTTTGGCTATGTCCTCATGATGCAAAGAAGATTTGGTATGGTTCAGATGTACTTTTACTTCTTTTAAAGGCCACCCCTTACGCCGAGCGTACATGTGGAGAGTCATAGCGGTACAAGATCCCAGACTTGCATTTAGTAATTCATATGGCGAAGGCCCAAACTCGTGGCCGCCAACAGTGGATGGTTCATCAGCAACGAGATTGTGTTTACCAGCTTTCACATCAGTGGTGAAGATATCTTCCTCACCAAGTCTCACTACCACTTGTT
>CAYYBR010000013.1:15444-32459 GCA_964470035.1 uncultured Saprospiraceae bacterium | reverse complement strand
CGGCATACGAGATCTAGTACGGTCTCTGGGCTCGGAGATGTGTATAAGAGACAGAAATAGATTTTAGTGATACTGGACTGACGGTACAGTTTTCGGACCTAGCACTTGACGGAGCAAATGGCCGATGTTTTTTTGCAAGTCACTTGATAGAGATTGATAAGGCAGACTGGTTCAGTTTTAGCCCCAACTTTCGATCGTTCTTGCTCTTTCATGAGCTCGGACATTGTGAGCTAAGGAGAGGACATACTAATAGTCAGTTTGACGATCTGTCATGGATGAGTATTATGAAAGGAGATCCTTTTGATGGTACAGATGGTCGTATACCTGTCCCATACTTTGGATTTAGAAGAGAGTACTATATCGATGAACTCTTTAATCCGAACACACCAGAACCTGCGTGGGCTAGGGCGTCCTTCAGTCGTGATACAGAGCTGCCAAAAGAATTGATTGAGTCTGAATCAGATGTGACTCGCATCAACTCGTTACCTCGACTTTCTGACGAAGACTATGAGATAGACGTCGAGTTTGACTTGATAGAAGACCCAGGCGTCTGGACTACACTAGAGTGGGGTGCACAGGGATCTAACTACTATATCACTGTATTTCCAGATTTTGGATTTATAATAGGTGTGAGAGATGCAGGTATCGACATACCCTTGCATTATCGACTAAACTATGAAGTATTCAATGGTCGTCTGATTGATAATATTACTATCAGAAGACACGATGACTTCGAGCAAATCTTTATCAATGGAGAGCAATTTTTTCTGCTAGATATGCAGGAACGCCTAGACTTTGTTACGCTGAGTGCTGTCCGGGGAGATCAAAGAGTAAATTTTGATATAGAAGACTTTAGTGTAAGTCGGATTACCGAATAGAATTTCGGATATTAGGTTTGATTGCTAAACAAGCATTTTTATGCGCTCCTTTAAGCTCTTGCTTTTCAGTTTTATTTTACTCGTCAGTTGTTCAGGTGGAGATGGATTAATAGATGTAGATCCAGAGTTTCAAATTTTTGTGGACGAGTTTGTAGAAGAAGCTGCTAATCGAGGTATAGAGATAGACTTTAGTGATACGGGACTTAGTGTTCAGTTTTCTGATTTTGCACTAAACGACTTAGGTGGCTTTTGTCGGTTGTCTAGTCATATGATAGAGATTAATAAGGAAGACTGGTTTGCCTTATCTCCATCGCGCAGATCGCAGTTACTTTTTCATGAACTTGGGCATTGCGAGTTAAGAAGAGGCCACACTAATGATAAATTCAATGATCAGTCTTGGGTTAGTATCATGAGAGGATTACCATTTGACGGTATAGAAGAACGTTTGCCAGTTCCTTACTTTGGCTTTCGACGTGATTACTATATCGATGAACTCTTTGATCCTAATACACCGACTCCAGAGTGGGTAAATAGGTCATTTGATCCGGACGCTGATTTTCCTAAGGAGTTAATCGATACTGACTCAGAGGTTAATCGCGTTAATTCATTTCCGCAGATAGTAGGCGAAGATTATGAGATCGATGTGGAGTTTGACTTGATAGATAATCCATTATTTAGGACTACTATGGAGTGGGGTGCACTAGGAGCTAACTACTACTTGACTATTATCCCGGGGTTTGGATTTTTTACCGGTGTGAGAGAATCTGATCTTGACTTCCCACTACACTTCAGGCCCAACTATAATGACTTTAACGGGAGACTTATAGAGAGGCTTACAGTTAGACGGCATGATGGTTTTGAACAAATATTTGTCAATGGCGAACATTTTTTTTCGCTCGATATGCAAGAACGTCTTGACTTCGTGTCCTTAAGTACAGTTCGTGGAGATCGACGAGCTGAAAATTTTGAGATAAGAGACTTCAGTGTAAGTCGGATTATACAGTAGAATTTTATTGATGCATAACACTTGAGTTTAACGGATAATTATATTTACTTTGTATTTCAAAGTACTTTATAAAATGCAGAAGGATAAGTATCTCGATGACATAGAAGCCATAAAGGACATCATGGATAGATCAACTAAGTTTCTATCTCTAAGTGGTCTGTCGGGAGTATTAGCAGGGACATTCGCTTTAGTGGCTGCGTATCTGGCGTATCAAGTAGTCTATGATGGGCAAGATTACTTCTCCTATCGGATAGCTAATACATCAGGTGATACCATCTTGTCATTGATCATTATTGGGGGAGTAACTATTGTGCTATCGTTAGTGAGCGGTATATGGTTGACGACTCGCAAAGCTCGACAACTAGGACAGAGCATATGGGATAGACAGGCACAAAGAATGATAGGTCATCTGGCTGTTCCGCTGATAGTAGGAGGGTTAGTATGCCTCATATTGCTCTATTACGGATTAGTTGGATTGGTTGCGCCTTTGACTTTGATATTCTATGGCCTTGCTCTTGAAAACGCTAGTACATTTGCACATCGGAGTATGCGCTATCTAGGCTGGATAGAAATTCTTCTTGGTCTGACTGCTATGGTTTTTATAGGAAGAGGACTCGTATTTTGGGCTATTGGATTTGGAGTGCTGCATATCTTTTATGGCATAGCCATGTACATGAATGATCGTAAATGAAGGACATTCTCAAGGAATTAAACAAGGCTTTTGAGAACAGAGTCAGACTTGGCATCATGTCCTCCTTGATGGTCAATGACGTACAAAGTTTCAAGGACCTCAAGAGACTGCTTGGAGTGACTGATGGTAATCTCGCGAGTCATCTAAAGGCCCTTGAAAAAGCTGAATACATCACTTACACTAAATCATTTGTGGATCGTAAACCCCTAACATCATATAGTGCTACCAAATTAGGTAAGCTCGCTTTTAAAAAACACTTAGCTGCCATAGAGCGGTTACTAAGAGAATAATTTTTTTTGCAAATCAACTTTGAAATTCAAAGTACTATTCAATTTAAGATGAAAGATAAAATTCAACGCATCAAGACATCACCTACACTTAAGATGATAACCATCGGTGTCATTATTATGATTTTACTGGTCCCAGCTTCGATGATCAAGTCGGTCATCCATGAAAGACAATCGCTTCGGCATTCTGCGATAACAGAAGTCAGTAGCAAATGGGCTAATCAACAAATAGTTGATGGACCTATTCTTTCGATACCGTATACAAGGGCCTATGAAGTCAATGATGAAATCCGATATGGTAAGCACTTTTTTAATATCCTTCCAGATGAACTCATGGTCAATGGCCAAGTTGGCACAGAAGCGCTTACTCGAGGAATATATGAGGTCGTCGTTTATGCTTCCGATTTGAATATCACAGGTGTTTTCTCGCTTGAAGCTATCGAACATCTCCATGATTACCATGAAGTGTTTTATGATCAGGCATTTATAACCATTGGCATGAGTGACTTGAGGGGGATCCAATCCGAGATAGCTGTACAGTGGGGAGACAAAGAATACGAAGTAGAGCCAGGGTCCAAAATTTCTAATATTATTTCTTCCGGAGTGACCGTATATCCTACTGTCGATAAAGCACAGGGCACATACGATTTTGGTTATCGACTGGCTCTTAATGGTAGTCGCAATCTTTCATTCATACCGGTAGGTGGCACTACTGAGGTAATCATGTCTTCGGACTGGTCATCTCCAAGTTTTGGTGGTCACATACTCCCAGATGATCGAGAAGTACGTGATGACGGGTTCACAGCGAGCTGGAAGATACTTGAGCTCAATAGAGACTTCCCGAGCTATTGGTCTGATGGGGAAGTGACAAATAGAGGGAAATCTTCTTTTGGGTTGGATTTGATCATACCCGTAGATGATTATCAAAAGTCTATAAGATCAGCTAAGTACGCCATACTTGTTATCTCTACTACCTTCTTGATTTTTTTCCTTGTTGAACTACTATACAAAAGAAAGGTCCATCCTTTTCAATATACCTTGGTCGGGTTAGCACTTTGTCTTTTTTACATACTTCTGATTTCAATATCAGAGCATAGCACATTTGACTTTGCCTATGCCATATCTGCTATCGGTATAGTAGGTATGATAGGATTGTACTCCTTAAGTGTCTTTAAGTCATCAAGACATAGTGCCGTTCTTGTGACCGTGTTGAGTTCGCTATATGGGTTCTTATATGTCACACTCAGATTAGTAGATTATGCATTGTTGATGGGAGCTCTAGGTCTCGCACTGATGCTTGCAGCTACGATGTATTTCACTAGAAGGATAGATTGGTATGATCTAACAGAAAAGGCCACTACCAAGTCTGTAACAATTCCAACCTCATAAAAACTAACATAAATATTGAAAACCATGCTAAGAATAATTCCAATTGTAATTTGCAGTACTCTGTTTTTTGGATCCTGCAGTACTTCCAAGCAGTATACAGTCTACGCGATCAATCAAACCAAGCGGGATATAAGAGTGATAATTTCGGATAGGGATACCTATGAAAATTCAATCACCCTGGGTCCTAACGAACGCAAACAGATTATCTCAACCGATCTTATTGAAACTGATGAACTCAGAACTAAAGCAGAAGATTGTAAATCTATAGCCGATGCTATCACTGCAGTAAATAGTGAAGGGGTAAGATCTTCTATCAGATGGTGTAGTGAGGATGTTTCATTCTCGGTAGTGGATATTGGTCAGGGAGAATTTACCATTATTTATACTAAAGAGAGTTTTCAATAGCTGGCTTGTACTTCAAAAAGAAATTCTAGTCATGTACGAATTTATTATTTTAATGAAGTGCTTGGCACTATTGTTTGCCCTGATAGTATTTGGCATCAACAAGGCGATATTCCCTTCAATTAGTTCTATAAAGAATATAGCCTATGTACTCTATTTGTTCTCAGCTATATTATTCTTATTCACTTTCCTAGCGCATGGTGTGCCTCATTATCAGAATATTGATCCCATAGCGATGGAAGGTTGCTATTCTCCTGTTTCTGATCGCCATGGGTTGACTATCTACGTATTTCATGTCCTTTATATCACCGCTCAAGTTGCTGTAACTGTAAAGAAGCTAAAACTGCCTCCGCTTGTAATTATGCTCTTTGTTTCACTTTTGATTATTGGTATAGTTCTGAATGGATTTTTTATACATCATATTTCGATACATGATGTTTCTAGAGTCTATCCGGGTATATCTACTTGTTTTACAAGGATAGGGCTTTCTTTGTATCCGGTTAGCAGTACAATTATTTCTATCCAATTGTTAGTTTCACTTGTTAGAAATAAAGCATACATCCAAGTGGATAAAGAATACAAGAATAAATTTCTGAATAGCTTGAATTTGTTTCTGCTGCGATCAAATCAAATACCGCTTGTTTCTACTCTGCTTTCATTGCCAGTATTTATAATTATTGTTTTAATTCTTCTCTTATGTGGGCAGGAAGTAGATTCGTTTGAAAAGGCGTTTTCTGACACTGCTACGTGGCGGTATTCTCAGAAAATTCATCCTCCTATAGTTAGCGACAGACATGGTCATTATTTATGCACTGTTGCTGCGTGTGGACATCCTGCGATAACGAGACCAGTAAGATTAGGCAAAAGGAACAATAGAGTTATAATAGTAAATAGACAATTGCAAATAGCTAATGCCTTTGAAGAGGTGTTGTATCATATGTCCCCAAGGATTCATCGAATTGTTAGGAAGGGTTATGATAACTATGGATATAACCTTTCTAGAAAGATTAATAATGAATTTCTATCAACACTCACGTATTTATTAATGAAGCCACTAGAATGGTTTTTCTTAATTGTTGTGTATTCATATTATATTGAACCAGAAGAAGTGATTAACAGACAATACAGAGCTTGGGCCTAAATCTTAATTGATAGCTTTGTATAACAATATACAATCATGAAATTACCGATATATCAAGTAGACGCTTTCACAGATGGACCCTTTACAGGTAATCCAGCAGCAGTTGTGCCTTTAGAAGAGTGGTTGCCTGATGATACGTTACAAAAAATAGCTGAAGAGAATAATCTTTCGGAAACTGCTTTCTTCGTAAAGGAAGGAGATAAGTATCACATCAGATGGATGACTCCAGAGGTGGAGGTAGATCTCTGTGGCCATGCTACCTTGGCTTCGGCACATGTGATCTGGGAATTTTTGGGCCATACGACGGACAAGTTAGAACTGACTTGTAGAGTTGGAGATATATCGGTAACACGAGATGACAAGAGATATACGCTTAATTTTCCTACTGATAGGTTAGAGGATAGAAGTGACCTGAAAGAACAGGTGTCCGCTGCTATTGGAGCCGAGGTACATGAAGTCCTTCAAGGAAGAAATGATCTGCTCGCGATTATTTCATCTGAAGATGAACTATCTGGATTGAAGCCACAATTTCAGGCAGTAGCCGACCTCAATGGAAGAGGCCTTCTAGTGTCTGCTGAAGGGGAAGATCAATATGACTTTGTCAGTCGAGGCTTCTTCCCTCAGACTGGTATTAATGAAGATCCAGCCACTGGTAGTGCTCATACGACTCTAACTCCCTACTGGGCAAGTAAACTTGGTAAGACATCATTCAAGGCATGTCAGCTTTCAGATAGAAGAGGCCACTTTGCGTGTACCCTTAAAGGCGATAGGACATTTATCACCGGCAAGGCTCATCTCTTTTTAAGCGGGGAGATTTATATCTAAGCCTTAATATGATAAATCAACCTGCCACACTGTTCATCAGTTGATACATTGTCAAAGACAAATTCTTTGGCTTTTCTCAAGGCAAGTGAGGTAAGAGAGCTCCTATAAATGGTGGATAACCCTCGATTAAAGGTTGCTTCGGTCACACGTCCCCGTCCGTCCACACAAAGGTCTATCACTACTTGACCATCCTGATCTGATAGCATGAATATGTTAGGTTTTATTTCAACCTCTCTTTCACCAAGTCCATCTTCGATTGTTATGCTCAATAAGTCATCGATTTCTATAGTCCTCGAGGCATTGATATCTACATCATTCTTATTGGATGGGTCATTAGAATTTGATTCTTCCTGGGTAGATGTGGTTGTCGGTGGAGGAGGGGTTGTAGGGTCGTTTTCTGCTTCTCTTACGATATCTTCAAGACTAACGATGCCATCGTCATCCTCGTCTTGTTCGTTATCCATTTCTTTTTCTACCATGTCCTCTTCCTTCGTCATGAGTTCTTCCTCCTCCTCGATGGAAGTATTATTTCTCTTACGTGCTGTATATCCATCACAATGTTCAGTGATTCTTCTTTTGGCTTTGCCACTTCCAAGGTTAGCAGCTAGAGAAAAGTGCTCACAAGCATCGTTGCGCTCTGATAATTCAAGGTAGATATCGCCAGCCGTGACGAACATGTCTTTGTCAAAAGGATCCATTTCTAGAGCAGAGTTAGCATAGTTTTTTGCTGCGGCTAAATTGCCAAGTTGTAATTCGGTATTCGCCATAATATCAAGGACTCGCTTATCTACACCGACTTTTTCGATGTATTTCATAATATCGATTTTGGTGCCTTTGAAAGCACCAAGTTCATATTTTGCTTCAGCACGACCGAAGAGTGCATTGGTATGATTTTCATCAGCAGTTAGGATGCGATTATACATGCGCACAGCCTCATCATATCTTCCGGTTTCTAGGAGGACATTGGCTTTAGCCATGAGGACTAGATTGTTATCTTCAAGCTGTGCTTGACCCATTTGCGAAAGCGCAAGAAAGATGAATACAGATAGTAATACTCGTGTCATAAGTTGATTTTTAATTCGTCTACACCACTAAATGTCAGAATGCATGATCTTTTCTGGAGTAGCCGCATTTATTAGTATGACGAAAAAAACAGTTGTTTTGTAGCAGCTGATTATTGTAAAGATAAGTTAAGATCACAAAGTTTAGAAGTCTATGAAAGAAGCGTATATCGTCTCCGCAAAGCGAACACCTATCGGAAGTTTTGGTGGTGCTCTAAGTTCTTTATCGGCAACTCAACTGGGTTCGCTGGCGATAAAGGCCGTTCTAAGTGAAAGTGGCATCCCGGCGGAAGCGGTTCAAGAGGTCCTTATGGGCAATGTTTGCTCAGCAAATCTGGGACAAGCTCCTGCTCGTCAGGCGGCGCTAGGTGCAGAACTACCTCTGACAGTTCCAAGTACTACGGTAAATAAGGTTTGTGCTTCAGGCATGAAATCCATCATGTTTGCAGCTCAAGCTATCCAGCTAGGACAAAGCGATGTTATTATTGCAGGAGGGATGGAGAGTATGAGTAACATACCATACTATGTACCCAAGCTACGCTGGGGATCTAAGTATGGTCAGCAAACTCTAGTCGACGGACTTCAGAAGGATGGTCTTACAGATGCCTATGATCATGTAGCTATGGGTAATTGTGGCGATGCCACTGCCAAGAAATATGGTATTTCCCGCGAAGCACAGGATGAATACGCTATACAATCGTATAAGAGATCTGCTAGTGCTACAGAGAGTGGTGCTTTTACGACTGAGATAGTACCAGTAAGTATCCCTCAGCGCAAGGGGGATCCTATAGTAGTGTCCGAAGATGAAGAATTCAAAAATGTGAAGTTTGAAAAGATTCCTCAACTCAGACCTGCTTTTGATAAAGAAGGCACAGTGACAGCTGCTAATGCTTCTACCCTCAATGACGGCGCGTCGGCACTTCTGATTGTCAGTGAAGAAGCTCTCAAAAAATATAATCTTTCGCCAATGGCAAAGATCTTATCATATGCAGACGCAGCACATGAACCTATGTGGTTTACTACTGCACCTACGAAAGCTGCTCCGAAGGCATTAGAAAGAGCAGGGCTCTCTAAAAATGACATAGATCTATATGAAGTCAATGAAGCTTTCGCAGTGGTGGCTATGGCATTTGCTCAAGAGTGTGGAGTGGATTACAACAAGATGAATGTACATGGTGGAGCAGTATCACTAGGTCATCCACTTGGCTGCTCTGGAGCTAGGATTACGACAACTCTGCTTCATGCGCTCAATACTAAAAATGGTTCAAAAGGTCTTGCAACACTCTGTAATGGAGGAGGAGGAGCTAGCGCCATAGTCCTTGAGAGGTTATCTTAGTATCAATGAAATCCTCCATTAAGTATACGCTAACCTTACTTTTTCTCTATTGGACAACATGTTGTTGTGCTCAGGAGATTGTTACTATAGATAATGTTACAAGTATCTCAAGAGTTATCGGACAGGTACTCTTAGATCAGTTTGGGATAAATGAGGAGTTAGATACTGGTGTCGATGTATTTAGAGTAACCTATACTGCGACGGGCTCAGATATGCGTCCTGACACGGCTTCTGGGCTATTGATGTTGCCTGATGTAATTGAAAGAGATCTGCCGCTTCTTGTTTATCAGCACGGGACAACGGATGGTAGAGATGATGTCCCTTCTAATCTACTAGGAGGTTATCAACTGGGTCTAATATTCGCTGCAAAAAATATGGCTGTGATAGCTCCAGACTTTCTAGGTCTGGGTACGTCACGAGGGTTTCATCCCTACGTTCATGCTGAGACCGAAGCAACGGCAGCCGTTGATCTGTTAGATGCAAGTTTGGCATGGATGGATGAGAATGGTATAGGATGGAATGAGCAACTTTTTATAACAGGCTACTCTCAGGGAGGACATGCAGCGATGGCCTTACATAGATATATCCAACAGGAAATACCTGATAGATATACGGTCACGGCATCAGCTCCGATGAGTGGTCCATATAGCGTGTCTGGAGTAATGAGGGATTTGGCATTTGCAGATGAGCCTTATAGTTTTCCTTCTTATCTGATATATAGTACACGTGCTTTGAGAGAGATTGATCCAGGCATTTATCAAGATGAATCTGAGGTATTTGAAGAAGCTTACTTACCTGCTATAAGAACATTTATCGATAGCGGCAATGGCCTCTTTGCACTTAATCAAGCTCTTGTCAGTACACTCTTAAGTGAGACAGGTGCAGCTATACCTCGGAGATTATTCAGGGAAAGTCTGTTGAGTATGATCGAGAGTGATGATGACCACCCTTTTAACGTCGCCTTGGCAGAGAGTGATGTTTTTGATTGGACACCTGAAGCGCCCGTATTATGTTATACTGTCCAACAGATGAACAAGTGCCTTTTACAAATGCCATCTTAGCTGATTCTGTCATGACAGCTAATGGGGCTGAGCAAGTGATGGCGATGGATGTCTCTGATGGAAGATTCTTTGATCATTCTGATTGTGCTATCCCAGCTCTTAATGTTGCTATCCCATGGATATTGGGATTTGTAGATACAACTACTCCAGTAACTGATATACCCAATACAGATATCTCCGTATTCCCTAATCCGGCCTCGGATATTATCTACGTACAACATCCTGAGGGAGTAGATAGAATCAATCTTTATGACATAAGTGGACGTCTCATACAAAGTGTAGACTTTCAGGGAGATAGAACGATCGAGTTTGACACCCATCAGTTAGAGCTGGGTATCTATATACTTGGGATAGAATCTTCTTCCCAGCGAGAACTCATCAAAATGGTGATCGAATAATCTATCTCTACTTTATCCTTAAGAGAAGGCCTCTTCTACGATAGCGTTCTGTTCTTTCTCGTGTACTTTTTTAAATCCAGTTGCCGGAGAAGCTTTCAGTGGTCGGGATACAACATCTATGCTTGCATCTCTCCATACGCTATTGAGATACTGCCAACCACCCATGTTTTCAGGTTCTTCTTGCACCCACTTAACCTTAGCTCCTTTGTATTTTTTCAATATCGCGTCCATCTGCTCAGTTGGATAAGGATATAGTTGTTCTAGTCTGACTATGGCAACATCTTTTCTTTTATCGGCTTGCTGCTTTGCTAGAAGGTCATAATAGACCTTACCAGAGCAGAACAATAGAATTTTTACGCTTTTAGCATTTACGTAAGTGTCGTCGATAGTTTCTTGAAAGTGAGTGTCGTCCAAGAAGTCCTCTTTTACTGATACACACTGAGGGTGTCTGAGTAAGCTTTTTGGAGACATGACTATAAGTGGCTTTCTAAAGGGTCGAGCAAGCTGTCTTCTTATCGCATGAAAGAAGTTTGCTGGGCTTGATATATTGCAGATGGAGACATTGTATTCTGCTGCTTGCTGAAGGAATCGTTCTATCCGCGCACTCGAGTGCTCTGGCCCCTGGCCTTCATATCCATGAGGAAGTAGCATGACAAGGCCACTCATGCGCTGCCACTTACTTTCAGCTGCTGTGATATACTGGTCTACTATCGTCTGTGCACCATTATAGAAGTCGCCAAACTGAGCTTCCCATATCACAAGTGAAGAAGGTGATGCGAGCGAATATCCATACTCAAACCCAAGTACAGCGAACTCACTCAAGAAAGAATTGAAAATTCTGAATTTAGACTTATTACCCTCTATAGACTGCAGCCTATTATATTCTTCATAGGTAGTTGCATCTCTGAAGATCGCATGTCTGTGAGAGAATGTTCCTCTCTTAACATCTTGACCACTCATCCTTACATCATGACCATCCAGAAGCATCGAACCATAGGCACTCAACTCTGCGAGAGCCCAGTCCATATGATTAACATCTAAGAGTTTTTGCTTTCCCTTTTGGAGACGGTTGACCTTACCCAATGGAGAAAACCCTTCAGGGATGGTCATAAGATGATCTATAATCTTATCGAGTGTGGCTTTTTTGATGCCTGTCGATGGACTCCTCTCAAAGTCTTTAGGATCTTTTGTCTTTCTTAGAGATCTCCACTGTTGCTCAGGTTCTTGGTACTGATAGTCAAGAGGCTTTTGCTTGACTGAATCAAGTCTAGCTTGAAGGTCATCCCAAAACCCTTTTTCAAGCTTTTCGGCGAGTTCTTTTTCAACCTCTCCTTGTTCGATTAATTGGTTCACATATTTCTCACGTGGATTCTTGTGTGAGTTGATGAACTTGTACATCTCGGGCTGAGTAAACTTGGGGTCGTCACCTTCGTTGTGCCCGTGTCGTCTATAGCAAACCATGTCTATAAAGACATCGTTGTTAAACTTCTGGCGGTATTCTGTAGCGAGTTCTACGGCATATACAACAGCTTCGGGGTCATCACCATTGACATGAAATACAGGGGCTTGTACGATACTTGCCACACCGGTACAATAAGTCGAAGATCTGGCGTCTTCAAAGTCAGTAGTAAACCCAACCTGATTATTAATCACAAAGTGGATGGTTCCACCTGTGTAGTATCCATCAAGCTGGCTCATCTGTACTGTCTCATATACGACCCCTTGTCCTGCTACGGCAGCATCTCCATGTATAAGTATAGGCAATATCTTATCGTAGTCACTTCCATACAATATATCAGCCTTTGCACGACTGAATCCTTCAACCACAGGGTTGACCGACTCTAAGTGAGATGGATTAGGGACTAGCTTTAGATGTATTTCTTTATCTCCTGCTGTTTTGACTTGAGATGAAAATCCGAGATGATATTTCACATCTCCATCACCAAAACTAAGGTCAGGGATAGCTGTTCCTTCGAATTCATTGAAGATATGATTGTACGTCTTACCCAGGATATTGGCCAAGACGTTGAGCCTCCCTCTATGAGCCATACCGATAACCACCTCCTCTACTCCGAGCTCTGCACCAGTATTGATTATGGCATCTAAAGCAGGTATGGCACTTTCGCCTCCTTCGAGTGAAAACCTCTTTTGGCCTACATACTTTTTGTTGAGAAAATTCTCAAATCCTACAGCGCCATTGAGTTTCTCTAGTATGCGCTTTTTCTTCTCTATACTGTGCCCATAAGACTTGGTGAGTTCGCGGTTTTCAATCTTCTCACGTAACCACATCCGCTTCTCCTTATTCTCGATATGGGCATATTCGAATCCTATATGACCGCAGTATATCTGCTCAAGCTTGTCGATGATATTCTGGAGAGTAGCATTAGGAAGCCCTATCTCGGCGCCAGAAGCATACTTCGAAGTTAAGTTTTCATCACTGAGATTATAATCTGCGAGCGAGAGATGAGGTCTTCTATCTCTTCTGCTTCGG
Organism: uncultured Saprospiraceae bacterium; assembly: GCA_964470035.1. GTDB lineage: Bacteria > Bacteroidota > Bacteroidia > Chitinophagales > Saprospiraceae > JAJRXG01. The sequence continues at coordinate 19,493 of CAYYBR010000013.1, read as the reverse complement.
ATCGGATTAGTAGTCGACAGGAGATGTCCTCGATCCCGAAATCCATGTATGATAGACATCACTCCAAACTCAGCGTCCATAGACTGAGAAGATGGAGTCGCCGCACCATTGCTGGCACCCCCATTTACACTTTTGGCGAAATCAAAACCTTGAAAGAAGGATCTCCAACCGTCTTCTACAGATGATGGGTTATCGACGTACTTTTTGTACATCGTCTCGATATATGATGGATGAGCATTGAATACATAAGAATAATCAGCCATGTCTCTTTTCTTACTTAGATGTGCAAATCAATAATTAGATCCAAACAAAGATCATTCATTTATGACCGACTAGCGAATCCTATCTTGCAAAAAGTATGTAAAAGATAAACTACAAGACCTTCCGCCGTATATTAAAATGGTGTACATTTGCGCCTCTTTTGACTATAGCACATAGAAAATTATGGCACACCATCTTTCAGCTAAGAAGCGCATCCGTCAGGACGAGAAGAAAAGACTTCGTAATAGATACTACAAGAAGTCGACTCGTACAGCGATAGCGAACTTGAGATCTACGACAGATGCAAAGGACGCATCTGGCCAACTTCCTAGAGTGGTATCTATGATCGATAGACTCGCTAAGCGTAATCTTTGGCATAAGAACAAGGCAGCTAATGTGAAGGGCAAGCTCCAGAAGTTTGTAACTTCTCTGGCTTCAGCTTAGTTTTCCCTTACCTATTTCTCCCACTTACGTAAATATATCAAGCAGCATGCTTGATGAAGATTGGTTATTCTCCCCATCCTTGTCTCGAGGGTAAACCCTTGGCATATTTATATATCTTAGAGAGAGTTTTGTAACTGAAGAAGGCTGTATCAACCAGCTCTATTCTGAGGGTACATACCCAATATCATGAACATGTAAGTTTTTAGGGTCCGACAAGGACAGTTTAGATCATTCTATGCCTAAAGCACTTCCATGTTATTGTAAAACTATTGATACATAAAACCCAAATCGCATGCGTAATTCTACCCCTTACTTATTGAGCCTAGTGTTTGTCTTTTTAATTGGATCTAATTTGAATAGTCAGTCACTGGTCATCACTGAAATTTCAGAGAACTCAGTTGAAATTCTAAATCAAAGTGGAGAGACGATTGATCTTTCTACATTTTGGTTATGTAATCGCCCAGGATATGACATGATTGGGTCACTTGATGTAACATGTGGAGACTTATCTCTGACCCCAGGATCACTGGTGGCCGTGACTCCTACTTTTACTCTTAATGGTACTGGTGATGAGCTAGGACTTTTTACTAATAATAGTTTTGGAGACCCTAATGCTATCATAGACTATGTGATATGGGGAGATCGATCTGGATCAACCAGAGAATCCACTGCAGTAAGTGGGGGTATCTGGACCGCTGGAGAAAGAGCTACCTCATTTGGACTTGATGAGAGCCTCGTTTATGATGGAGAAGGAGATGCTTCCGCCGATTACTTTAGCGGATCCACCAGTACGCCATGTGTGGACTGTCCCATAAGAGAAGGATCCCTACTTGCTAATGACTCTATCTTTGTTTCTATCTGTATCGATAGCCCTATTCTGGATTCGATAGTACTTACTTTTATTTCTGAGCCGATAGGAGAGAGTCTTTTCATAACGACTGATACTAGCGACATCATTGTATCAGTCGATACTAGCAGTATACTGGTCTTCGATTCTTCCTTCCCCGATGTTTGTCGTATCAGACAAGTGAGTTTTGTTGATAGCTTGGAATTTGCGATTGTCGGTGCGAGCATAGATAGGTTCATGGGGTGCTTCCTTCTTTCTAATACAGTTACTATCAACAAATTATCAGGAGATGCCTGTGAAGGAGATCCTGCGCCAACTTGTGATGCGGATGGAGGTAATATCTTTCTTTCTGATAGTACTACGGCCATCACTTTTTGTGTAGAAGATACGATACCAGATATCGTACCTGTAACTCTTGAAGGGGCTATAGGTAGCAACAGTCAATGGCTTATAACAGATACTTCTCTTCAAATATTAAGAATAGACACGACGAATGTTATTGACTTCACCGGTCTGGGAGATGGCAATTGTTTAATCTGGCACCTGAGCTTTGAAGATGATGCGATGGGAGTAGATCCTTTCTTAGATGACCCTGCCGTCAGTGGATGTTTTGATTTATCAAATTCTATAGCAGTAACACGTACTGCATTATGTGATGAGATGCCGCCAGTTTGCGAGGACATCACCGTTTCTTTTGATGTATCTATTTGCCCTGATGAAAGTTTTGATTTTAATGGATTAGTTATCACAGAGCCGGGTTCGTTTATAGATACATTGATGACTGCCGATGGCTGTGACAGTATTGTTGTGGCAAATGTTATCCTACTAGATGTGCCTACAAGATTAGAATCACAAAGTATCTGTGAGGGAGAGTCAATTACATTTATGGATTCAGTCATAAGTATACCTGGCGAATACATTTTTACTGTAGACGCCCCAACAGGTTGTGATAGCCTCATCACGCTAACGCTTGATTTCTTGGCTATGGAGCAGTGTACTTTGGACTGCTCAGTAGAAGGCGGCACGATCACTTTACCAGACTCGATGACATCTGTAACAATCTGTATAGATGATAATATAGAAGAACCTATAACCGAGTCTTTAGCCAATGCATCAGGCCCTAATAGTGCATGGGTCATCACAGATACTTCTCTCAATATCTTAAGGATAGATACGACCAATACTTTCGTATTAGACGATCAGGCTCCAGGTGTTTGCTTGATATGGCATCTCAGCTTTGAAGACGGATTAAGTGGAGCTGAGATAGGAGCCAATGCCGGTGCACTTGAAGGATGCTTTGATCTTTCTAATTCTATCGAAGTATTAAAAGAGGACGGTTGTGGGCCACCTCCGCCAACATGCGATGTGATGGCATCTACAATCAGCACGATCGAAGGAGAAACCATGGTATCAGTCTGTATCGATGATGATGAAGAAGAACTCGTGCAAGTGCAGATAGCTGGGGGAATCGGATCCGAACAAACTATCTTACTTACCGATGAAAATCTTACGATTCTCATGATCGAGAATAATACAACCGTCTTTAGTTTAGAATCTCGCGGAGAAGGTAGATGTTTGATATGGCATGTCCAACATGACGGTACCCTTTCTGGGGCACAAGTCGGTGCTAATGCAGGTGACCTCTCAGGCTGTTTTGAGTTATCAAACTCCGTGATTGTCGATCGGTTTTCTGGTGATGCTTGTATAGGTGGAGGTGATGGTATGGGTATGGACACTTGTTCTGTAGTAGCAGCCTCTATCTTATCTCAAAATGGCACAGACCAGATCAGTATCTGCACTGATGACGATAATGAAGATTTAGTGATCGTCTCTGTAAGTGGAGGGCAAGCAACTAATAATACGCTTGTAGTGACAGATACCTCATTGAATATCATACTGATAGAATCAAATACAACGGTATTCAACCTAGAGTCTCAGCCTTTAGACATCTGCCTCATATGGCACCTGGGATTTGAATCAGACCTAACTGGAGCTGATATTGGATCTAATGCGGCTGACTTAGATGGATGCTTTGTTCTTTCTAACCCTATCACGGTAACAAAACTTGCAGGTGATGCGTGTGGCACTCCGCCAGTATGTGAAGCAGAAGGAGGAGATATCAGCTTGCCAGACAGTACGACATCAGTTACCATCTGCGTGGTAGATGATATAGAAGATGCTATCACGGTCGACTTAATAGGAGCCAGTGGAACCAACAGTGCATGGGTTATCACAGATACGTTGGGAGTTATCATGACGATAGACACGACAAATACATTTGTTTTTGATGGAGAAGAAGCGGGCGTATGTTTGATCTGGCACCTAAGCTTTGAGGAAGGCTTGGTAGGAGCCGAGCTAGGTCAGAATGCGAATGATCTAGAAGGCTGTTTTGACTTATCCAATCCAATCCAAGTGACAAAGGAGATAGGCTGCGGACCACCACCGCCAGTATGTGAAGCAGAAGGAGGAGATATCAGCTTGCCAGACAGTACGACAT
>CAYYBR010000013.1:0-15344 GCA_964470035.1 uncultured Saprospiraceae bacterium | reverse complement strand
ACTTATCCAATCCAATCCAAGTGACAAAGGAGATAGGCTGCGGACCACCACCGCCGCCATGTGAAGTTATGGCTGGCTCTATAGTTTCGCAGACTGGGACAGACCAGATAAGTATATGTGCCGATGATGATATAGAAGAGACGATCATAGTGACAGCAAGCGGTGCAGAAGGTTTGAATACGGCTTTCGTTGTTACTGATACAGCACTCAACATACTTTTGATCGAAGAAAATACGAATGTATTCAGCTTAGAATCCATTGATCAGTCAACGCTGCTTGTATGGTTGATAAGTTTTGATGATACTATAGTTGGATTCGAAGTAGGATCTAATGCTGGAGATCTAGCAGGCTGTTTCGCTCTCTCTAATTCGATAACAGTTACTTTGTTAAGAGGCGGAGACTGCATAGTTGAGTGTAGTGTAGATGGTGGAGAGATATTCCTTGGTGAAGAAGCGACATCGACCACAGTCTGTGTTGATGATAATATCCAGGAGCCCATCACACCATCGCTTGAAGGTGCATCCGGATCTAATAGTCTTTGGCTTATCACGGATACTTCATTAAATATAGTTTCCATCGATACAAGTAACACATTCGTATTTGAGAATACTGGTGCAGGTACTAGTTTGATATGGCATGTGAGCTTTGAAGACGGTGTATCTGGAGTTGAGATAGGTGCAAATGCAAGTGATATCGAAGGGTGTTTTGATTTGTCAAACCCAATCACCATCATTCGGGAGATAGATTGTGGAGGAGCGGTTTGTACAGCGCAAGGAGGCACACTTACCTCTGACGAAGGAGCAACTACCGTGATTGTATGTGGAGGAGATGGTATGGTAGAGCCTGTTGGTGTAGATCTAACAGGTAATGTTGGGGATAATAGCAGCTGGGTCCTCACAGATACAAGTGGGGTCATCATAGGCTTCCCACTAGCGCCACCGTTTAACCTTGGAGGAACTCGGCTAGGTGTAATTCAGATATGGAGTTTGAGTTTTGAAGGCACTATCCAAGGTGCCTCGCTAGGAGCCAACGTAGCCGATATAACCGGTTGCTTTGCATTTTCTAATCCACTTAACGTAAATAGAGTAGACGTTACATCTAGCTCTATTGCTTTTCCTGATAGTACCGCTGTGGTGGACATTTGCGTAAGCGATGAGGATTCCATCGATCTCGGTACAATAGTTAGTGGAGGTGATGGTATGACTTCGTGGATCATCACTGATAGTGATGACAATATCCTTTTTGTTGGTGATGATGTCGATCTGGGCATTAACCAGACAGGAAATGGTACATCTTTCATACGGCTTGTTACTCATGCCAGTGATTTCATGGCAGAGGTAGGAACAACACTATCAGAGATAACCGGTTGTCTGGCCATATCAAATGTGCTGACTGTAAATGTCAATGAAGTGATAGGCGGAAGTCTACTCACCGAGATTGGCTCAGATGAAATCACCGTCTGCATAGATGATGATATGGCAGATGATCTGGACCTTAGATTACTTGGGGCTTCTGGAGCAGTATCCACCTTTGTCATCACAGACACAAGTGGAGTGATACTAGGTACATCAGATAATCTTGATATACCCTTTGAAGAATTTGGAAGTGGAGTTTGTTTGTTATGGCATCTTAGTTCAGATAGTGCCTTAAGTATAGATATCGGTACCAATGCATCAGATCTAGGAGGTTGCCTTTCTTTCTCTAATCCAGTCTTTATAGATAAAGTCACAGGAGATGATTGTCCACCACCATGCCCTGCCCTGGGAGGCATAATTATGACTTTAGATGGTGATGATAGTATGACGATATGTGTGGACGACGAGATTTCTGATGCTTTTGCTCTTGAAGTCACTGGAGCTCAAGGCGATTCTTCAGCATTTGTAGTTACGGATATAGAGGGAAATGTCTTAGGGGTCAATCCAACATTTCAAGCGGATCTTGAAGGTACTGGTGCGGGAACGACGCTAGTGAGGTTTATCTCCTTTAACGCAGGAACTATTCTACCCGAAAATGGTGGCAATATTAATGAACTAACGGGTTGCTTTGCTCTTTCCAATATTTTTACGATCAATCGAGTCGTTGGTCCAGATTGCTCCATGGAGTGCTTAGCTGATGCTGGGTTTTTATCTCTCTCGAGTGACGCTAGTGATACCTTTTGTACTGATGACGGTGAAGCCGATATAGTTGATTTGGTTGTGGTGGATGACCGCGGAGAGCGCGCAGCATTTTTGTTTGTCACGGATGATGGGGTGATTACTGACATTATAGAGGACAGTAGTATTAACCTGGAAGGTACTGGAGAGGGAAATCTATTAATCACGTATTTGGTCTATACAGATACCCTGTCTAATCTTGGCATTGGATCATCCATAGATGAGTTAGATGGTTGCTTTGATCTATCTAATACCATTGAGGTATTTAGACTTGTTGGTGAAGAGTGTCCTGGTGTTTGTATAACAGATGGAGGCATGATTTTCACAGAAAGTGACTCTGACGATCTTGAGTTCTGTGCTGGAGATGTCTTTTTTACTGTTGATCATACAACTAGTGCAGATACCCTAGCTACTTCATATTTCTATGTGATAACAGACGAAGCTGGAGAAGTCACAGACTTCAGGTTAGCCAGCGAGGGAGGTGACTTTAATCTCGATAGAGAGCCCGGAGGGACCTGCAGAGTATATGGTTATAATACTGATGATCCTGAGAGCATTGCCTTAGGTGAGAACGTAGAATCACTAGAAGAAGGATGCGGTGACCTGTCGTCCAACTTTGTAACCATCATAAAACAAACAGGTGGGACTTGTGATGAAGGATGTCATGCCCCTCGAGATGTGCGCATAGAGAGTCTAGGTCGTAATCGATGGACTGTTAGATGGGATAGAGTTGTTGAAGCCGAAGGATTCATCGTAAGGGTTGGATTTGAAGGATTGCCTAATTCATTTACGGAAGTGTCTGTAAGAAGAAATAGAATCAACCTAACGGGCCCTCCAGGAAGAATATTAGTTATACAGCTCAGTTCTGATTGTGGATTTGGGGAGATGTCACCTTTTACTAGAGAAATCAGACTAGTAGAGGAGGAAGCTATAGGAGCTTCTGCTTCTATAGGAAGAAGTTTTGATGTACATCACGGTACTGTGCTTGCTAACGGTGTCGTGATTAATGAGCAGGCGCTTGTTTATCCAAATCCTGCTATCGATGATGTAACAATTTGGTTTGAAAATGATAGAGAGAATAGTCGGGTGATACTATATGATCAGACTGGTCAGATAGTACATGCCGAGGGTCTCGTTGGCCAACAAGAATGGCATCATTTATCAGTATCTCAACTGCCGCCTGGGTTATATTTTATGACAATCGAAAGTGAGGGTATACCAATCATACGAGATAAGCTGATAATAGCTGATTACTAGCATATAATTTCTTATCCGCTCAAGGCGTATCCCATATAGGGATGCGCCTTTTTTTTGTCGTCGCATGAACGCGGTGACACTTAGTTTTAAATTTTTTGTTTAACTTTTTGCATTAAATCTTAAACAATACGATATTTATAGACTTGTGTATATAAAGAAATTACCATGACTCATCTAACTGTAGGAGATAAAGCACCAGAGTTCACAATCTTGAATGAAGACGGGCAAGAAATTAAATTGTCTGACTACAGAGGGAAAAAGCTGGTTTTGTTTTTTTATCCAAAGGACGATTCTCCTGGATGTACAAAAGAAGCTTGCAACCTGAGAGATAACTACAGAGCGCTACAGAAGATGGGGTATGAAGTGCTCGGAGTTAGTCCGGACAAGCCCGCTAAACATAGAAAGTTCATCGATAAGTATGAGTTTCAATATTCTCTAGCTGCGGATACTGAAAAAGAAATTATCAACAGTTATGGATTGTGGGGTACTAAGAAATTCATGGGAAGGGAAGTAGTCGGAGTACATCGAACGACCTTTTTGATTAATGAGAAAGGTATCATAGACAATATCATATTCAAGGTAAAAACCAAAGACCACGCACAGCAAATCATAGCCTTAACAAAAGAGGCTGTAACAGTATAGTAGTTAGTTTTTCATAATCAATTTGATTAGGAGTCCTAAAGTGTTAGGACTCTTTTTTTGTCAATAAGTAAAGGATCGAGATAAAGAGTTTCGATTGCCAGAGGCATCTTCTGTCTTGATAAGTACTTCATGTGTTTTATTATCTCTAGCAAAAGGCACCTCAAAAGTTACTCGATGAGTCTTTGCATCTTGTAGGCAAAGCGTCCACTTTCCGTCTAGAAATACACCGATTTTCAGTTCATCACTTTCGTGCTGGGGAATCATATCATCCATGACTTTGAAAATACACCTATCTGATAAGGGGCCAGGTAATCCTATGACCTCTATAGACGGAGGGGTGGTATCTTTTAAGATCTGATACAACGTGAGTTCAGAAAGAAAAGAAACAAGTGTACTATCATCTAACCATCGCGTCTTATGACGGAGCAATTCGTCCTTGTCATTTGTACTAGTTAAGATGTATTGGTCGTTGTTTTCTTTGCCACTATTAAAATTGTGTGAGACTCGAAACCTTCTGAAAGTGGGAATGTCTACCTCTTGCCTTAGGTCTATCTTATCAGGCTCATAACTACCTAGCCTGATTCTTACTGGTTGAGAAAACGTACTATCGAAAAAAGTGACTTCTGTCCCGCGATTAGCGAGTTGATGCTCCCCTTGGCTTGTAATTCTGGTTTTCGAAGTATCTATATCAGAGATTCTATATAGCTGATTATCATCCCTTTTGATCTCTAAATTCAGCAGTGACTTATTTCCCTCGATATCTGCAACAATGATATTTACATCAGTGCTACGATAGCTATATGGTTCTATAAATCCGCGAGCGTTATCCGTGTGATATATGTCAAGACGATTGATATTACTTAGGAAGCATTGGGTCACATACCTCTTAGCTTGCTTTTCTCTGTAATCCATATGTGTATGGATGTATTTAGCATCCTCAAAAGGAATACTATCCAGTGAAAAACCGAATCTAGATTGCCCATCGACGAACATATCGAGACTATAAATGCCATTGTGATTAGAAGCACCATTCATCCGGTCATATGTTCTGACACCGATACCTACTTTGTGGGCGCCTGTGAGAATCGGGCCCGAGTGGAGGGTATATACACCAGATTTTGATAAAGTTGCCTTGAAGTACTTCCTAGATACCTCCTCGTCATCTGGAGTAAATTCATACAGATATAAGCCAACGATATCAGGGGGGATGTCATCCTTTGGTTTAAAGCCGAGCAGCGCAGGGTTGATCGGGATTTCCGTATTTGATTCCCTGATCTCGAAGTGCAAGTGAGGACCCGAGGAGCGTCCGGTATTGCCCATGATGCCGATGTATTGTCTTTGGTCTACCCATATCGTATCACCCGATTCAAGCGGATTGAGATCTATATTGTAGACTTTCCTAGCGTACATGACGCTATCTACATACCTCTGTACATCATGACTATAATGATGTAAGTGAGCATACACAGAAGTTTGATTACAAGGGTGGTCTATATATAGTGCATTGCCATATCCACCTGGTTGTACACTGATCCGTGATACATAACCTCGCTCGACACTATAGATTGTGTCATAAGGTACACCCCGCCGCTGCTTAAAATCTATACCTGCATGAAAGTGCCGAGTTCGTGGTTCGCCATATGAACCGGATAGGATTGTTTTATACCCTATAGGAGATTGATAGTTAAGCTCACAGTCGTTTTGCCCATAACAGATGATAGACACCCAAAACAAACTGGTTACAAAAAGAGATCTGAGTTTCATACCTCTGACTAAAGTTTTACGTCGATTTTAATCTTCTCTTTCAGTGATTGGATGGTCTCAAAGATATTGAGACTCGGATCTTTTAATGATTGTTGGTAGGCGCTATTAGTTTTTAAGGATTTTGAAAGCTCATAAGAGAGCTCATCTTTCATGCGCTGTCTCAGCCATTTTTTCTGTTGTTCTATCCTGGTGTTTTTTAATGCACCTTTTTTCTTTTCTATAAGCCTTTCTATAGCAGAAATCAGCTCATTTTGACCTTCATGTGTATACGATGAATAGGACAGCACTTCTGGAGTATCACCCTTTTTTTTGAGATGCAATGCCTCTTGTAAATGTTTTATAGATCGCTGAGCGAGATTCAATCCATCACCATCGGCCTTATGCACTATGATTAAGTCTGCTTTTTCCAGTACTCCCTTTTTGATTCCTTGGATGCTATCTCCACTTCCCGGTAGTATAAGTAAGATCATAGCATCTGTATAGCTACTCACTTCCACTTCAGACTGACCGACACCTACTGTCTCGATTAGGATTTTGTTGATGCCTGCACTTTCGCACAGGATCATTGCTTCATATGAGAACTGATTAAGTCCTCCTAGATGTCGATTACTAGGGCTTGGGCGGATGAAGATATCCTTGTCACTGATTAATTGTTCCATCCTTGTTTTATCACCGAGGATGCTTCCATGTCCGCTCGTACTGCTTGGGTCGATGGTGAGGATACCAACAGTTTGTCCTGATTGTGCGAAGTGCCCCGCTATGCCGTCGATAAATGTACTCTTCCCAACTCCAGGACTACCAGTTATCCCAAGTCTTATTGAGGGTGTTCTATGGGGGTAGAGAGTTGCAAGCAGCTCTAGTGATCTTATGCGATGCTCATCATGGCTACTTTCTAAAAGAGTGATAGCCTCAGACAGGATATAATGGTCTCTTTCTTCGAGTATTCCTTTCACATAGTAATCGAGATCTTTGATATTACTTTGCTTTCCGGATAGATTCTTGCCGATCGAAGGATTCAGTCTGCCCATAGCTATAGTCTGCGAAGATATCTATATTGACAGAGATGCATAAAACCAGATCATTTTCACTTTCGTAAATGAGTGGAATGTCATCTATAATATCAGTAAACTTGCAAAACTATTAGACCATAGGATTGTTCGACTGAGTACTTAGGAAAGCTTAATATGCCAACAAAGAATATTTACCTTGATAATAATGCCACTACACCTTGCGATCCAAGAGTAGTAGAGGCCATGATACCGTTCTTCCATGAGGTGCCGGGTAATGCTGCTTCGCGCAATCATCCTTTCGGATGGAAGGCTGAAGAAGCAGTGGACTATGCCCGTGATCAGGTTGCTAAACTCCTTGATGTCGATGCGAAGGAGATAATCTTTACTTCTGGTGCTACGGAGTCTGATAACCTTGCTTTGAAAGGAGTCTATGAGATGTACTCAAGAAAGGGTGATCACATCATCACGCTTCAAACTGAGCACAAGGCCGTACTTGATTCATGTAAGAAGATCGAAAAGATGGGAGGTAAAGTAACTTACCTGCCAGTAGACAGAGAAGGTCTAGTCGATCTAAAGGAGCTAGAAGCTGCTATTACTGATAAGACGATCATGATCTCCATCATGTGGGCCAACAATGAGACTGGCGTTATCCAGCCGATGAAAGAGATAGGGGAGATCTGCGCTAAGCACGGTGTACTCTTTATGAGCGATGCTACGCAGGCTGTTGGAAAAATCAAGACACATCCCAAAGAGGTCGGTATCCATCTGATGGCCTTTACAGCGCATAAGATGTACGGACCAAAAGGAGTAGGAGCTCTTTTTGTCAACCGCAAAAATCCTAGAGTTAAGGTGACTAGTCAGCTAGATGGAGGAGGCCACGAGAGAGGCATGCGCTCAGGTACACTGAATGTCCCTGGTATTGTGGGACTAGGTGCAGCTGCAGAGATTGGTCGACTTGAGATGGATCAAGATGCTGCGCGACTATCTGCGATGAGAGATAGACTTCAAAAGGGGTTGGTCGATAAACTAGAAGAATGTTACATCAACGGAAGTGAGGAGCATCGGATGCCTCATGTGACTAATATATCATTCAAACACGTGGAAGGTGAAGGTTTGATGATGACCTTCAATCAAGATATAGCAGTATCTTCAGGATCTGCCTGCACATCTGCATCATTAGAACCATCATATGTACTGATGGCGCTTGGTCTCGGTGACGATCTGGCACATAGCTCTCTTAGATTGAGTCTTGGTAGATTTACTACAGATGACGAGATTGATTATGCCATCGAAGCGATAGCCAAGGGAGTGAACCACATGAGAGATCTCAGCCCTATATGGGAGATGTATAAAGACGGTGTGGACTTGGAATCCGTAGAATGGGCAGAACATTAAGGAACGAATTACATTTGCGAAAGCGTTATAATCTTATAACCGAGAAATAAAAAAGGTATGGCTTACTCAGAGAAACTACTGGATCACTTTAAGAATCCGAAGAATGTAGGTACACTTGATAAATCTAAGAAGACAGTGGGAACTGGATTAGTAGGTGCTCCGGAGTGTGGTGATGTAATGAGACTTCAGATCGAAGTCGATGAAAGCACTAATATGATCAAAGATGCCAAGTTCAAAACATTTGGCTGCGGATCTGCTATTGCATCGAGCTCACTTGCAACAGAATGGTTAAAAGGAAAGTCGATAGATGACGCCCTAAAGATTGATAATATGGCGATAGTAGAAGAACTTGCTCTTCCGCCTGTTAAGATCCACTGTTCTGTGTTGGCTGAAGATGCGATCAAAAGTGCCATAAAGGACTATAAGGAGAAAAACGAGTTAGCTTAACTTTGTACTAAATTCTGTCTTTATGCTTTTTGTAGCGGATAGTGCAAAAGATAAAATCGCGGAGCTCAAGGCTTCTGAAAATATCGGCGAAGATCACTTCGTACGAGTTTCTGTTACGAGTGGTGGATGTAGTGGCCTTAGTTATCAAATGGATTTTGATAACGAATCAAAAGAAAATGATCAAATTTTTGAGGATAAAGGAGTCAAGATAGTCACGGATCTGAGGTCTTTTCTATACCTCTGTAATACTACCTTAGAATTTAGCGGAGGCCTAAACGGCAAGGGTTTTTACTTTGAAAACCCCAACGCTAGTCGCACGTGTGGCTGTGGCGAGAGCTTCGCTGTATAATTCACTTTCCCTCGTTAGGTGTCTGTTATCTAACCACAATCAGATTAATCATTTCTAGTGATACCTCGCTCGATGTAATAAACGTACATTTGTAGGTAGGAACACATACTTCCATTTTGGAGATATATCAGTTTATAGCCCCTGCACTAGCAGTCTACTATATCTACAGATTATCGGTAGAGCTTAAGGTGAGAAAGAAATTTCTCTTTACTAATATTGTTTGGGTCATATTCTGGTTAGTAATTGCTTTTCTTGGCATCGCTCCAGATGAAATCTCTAAAGGCCTTGCCCGAGCTACTGGATTTAAGGATCACATCAATGCGATAATATTTATAGCTCTCGCTTTTCTTATCGTGCTTTCTTTTTACTTGTCTGCTAGAGTAGATGCCATGGAGCGAAAGATAACTGAACTCGTTCGCCAGCTTGCACTAGATGAGTCAAAAATCAGAGAGCTCGAACGCAAGCGAATTAGAGATCAACAGAAAAGTGAAAAGCTGGTCAGCTGATCGATGAGGATTCTGTTTATCCTTGAAAACTTTTACCCCCGAATCGGAGGGGTAGAAACACTTTTTCTTAATCTCGTAGAGTACCTAGATGACATAGGATACCATGTCACGGTCTTTACTAATCAGTATGATCCCTTTTTACCTAAGACTGAGAAAATCGGAAAGCAAGGCCAGATCATCAGGAAGAGATATTTTAATCGATATATATTCACTTTTGGTGCTTGGTGGCATGCCATAGGCTTAGCCAGAAAAGCCGATATCATTCACACTACTTCCTTTAATGCAGCCGTCCCAGCCAGACTAGCTGCAAAGATGACCAAGACTCCGGTGGTTATTACATTTCACGAGAGATGGGGGGAGCTATGGGATCGATTACCTTGGATGAGCTCTATATCGAGAAAACTTCATCGGGCCTTCGAAGCATGGATCTGTGGATTTAGATTTGATAGATTTATCGCTGTCTCAGAATATACTAAAGAGTCATTGATCGAAGGTGGAGTTGATCCGGCGCTGGTACAACGTATATATAATGGGATCTCTTATGACCACTTTCCGGAGTATCGTGGATCTGAAGATAGTACTTACACCTTTTTATATTATGGAAGACTTGGATATGCGAAGGGAGTAGATCTGCTTTTACAAGCGTATCATAATCTCAAAAAATTCAGAGATGATCATCGACTCCTGATGGTGATTCCATCAGAGAAGCAACCTACAACCGAACCGATAAATCAATTATTAGAAGACCTAGGTTTACAAGATGAGATCGAGTTTAAGCATGATCTTTCCTATGTGGATCTCATCGATCAGATAGCTCGTGTGGATGCAGTGGTGATACCTTCATATAGCGAAGGTTTTTGTTTTGCTGCAGCGGAGACTGTAGCTATAGGTACACCCATCATAACCACGGGACAAGGAGCTTTAAAAGAAGTCGTAAGCGGTAAGCATATCATATGTGAGGAGCATACTGCCTCGGCTATCACAACTGCGATGCATGATGCTTTAGAGAATGAGTGGCAGGGATCAGAGGTCAAAAAATTTGAACTGATCGACTCTCTCAAGTCTTATAAGCAGCTCTATCGTGATATACTAAAAGAGGCACTTCCCAAGTGATTTTCGATGATGGACCATAAGATGTCTCATTTAGATCGACCTATACTCATCACTGGAGCAACTGGATTTATAGGTTCTTATATACTTAGAAAGCTACTTTCCTCTGGATATGGCCAAGTAAGTGCTATACATCGTTCTTCTAGTCCTTTTGATTTGATACCTGAAGATGTAAAGCATGCAGTGACTTGGCATTGTTGCGACCTCTCCAATACCGAAAAACTCAGAGAAGTTGTCACAGGTGCTGAGATTATCATCCACTGTGCAGCTTTAGTATCTTTTTGGCCTAGGCAATTTGACCTGATGGAGCAAATTAACTATCAGGCAACTAAAAACCTTGTAAGGATAGCCGAAGAAGAAGGGGTTAGTCGCTTTATACATTTCAGCTCTGTAGAGGCTCTTGGACATGGTGACTCATTGAATAAAGAGGATAGCTTCTATGATGAAGCCACAGCTATGTCTCAGTATTCAATCACAAAACACAAAGCTGATCTGGCTATCAAGAAATCAAGCCTAGACTATACGATATACCACCCAGGATTTGTATTGGGCGGGGGATATTGGGATCGTGCACCGTTGAACTTTATAACCAAGATATATGAAGGAATGCGCTTTTATCCTTCAGGATCTATAGGTATAGTAGATGTACGAGATATCGCAGATATCCTTGTCCAAAATCTTGAAAACTCCTTGATGTATCGAGAAGCCTACATCCTTGTGTCAGATAACATTAGACATGAACGATACTTTAGAGAGATAGTTCTCAAACTACATCTTAAAGGCGGGTTTAAAAAACTCGGCGAACCACTGATATCGGTGGCTATATGGGCGGAGTCGATAAAAGCAAAATTTACAAAAGTAGCCCCTCTTATAACTCGAGAAACTTACAAGATATCGTCCAAAGCTCTCAAGTATGATAACCATAAAATACTTTCAACAACTGGCTACAAGTTCAGGACAGCAGAAGAATCTATCGAAGATCTTTGTAGCTGTTTTATGGCGACTATCACCAGTAAGAAGTATGGTATATTAGAGATCTAAGAACTGATCAAAACAGAAGATACATTGGGATTTGAAACACTTGTTATAGGCTGGATTTTGTTAGCGGTAGTGATATTTCCGATAGCTATCCGCCAGAAGGCTCCTTACGGACGTCATACTCGCGCAGGGTGGGGGCCGATGTTAGATAATCGCTTAGCATGGATCATCATGGAGTTGCCTGCTCTTCTTGTTTTGCCCGTGTGGATTATAATTTCTCAAAGTACATTATCAAAACCAGCCTATGTGATGGTGGCTTTGTTTGTGCTGCACTATATTAATCGAGTAATAATATTTCCATTGAGAATACGGACTAAGGGTAAGCTTATGCCATTAAGCATAGCAGCGATGGCCTTTATCTTCAATATTGTCAATGGATCGGTGCTCGGATATTATTTAGCATTCAAGTCATCATACGCGGATAGTTGGTTCACAGATCCAAGGTTTCTTATCGGTATGGTGATCTTTTTTGTAGGAGCATATATCAATCAGAGATCCGACCATATATTAATTAATCTGCGCAAGCCAGGTGAGACCGGATATAGCATACCGCGTGGGTTTTTGTTTAATCATATCAGTTGTCCCAATCATTTTGGAGAGATAGTCGAATGGACAGGTTTTGCTATAATGACATGGTCTATGCCCGGATTATCGTTTGCGATATGGACGGCTGCCAATCTGGTTCCTCGAGCACTGAATCATCACGAGTGGTATAAAGAGCGTTTTTCAGATTACCCAAGTGAGAGGAAGGCAGTTGTGCCAAATATGTTTTAAGTAGATCTAATACAAAGGAAGAGCCCTTAGATACCCAACCAATAACTTGCCTTTTATACAGACCTTCTTACATGGTAAAAGATGAGTCATTTGTAGTTCTTTAACAACTTATATTTCGACTCCCAAACTAGTTAATTGGTACTTTGGATGCGAGCACAAATAGAAACATGAAAATCATTTATTTACTTATTTTATTGCCATTCAGCACTTTTATATCCGCTCAATATGACTTTGAGCCTTCTGCCGATCATCCTTATGGCTTGCCTAATCCTCAGGCGCCAAAAGAACTCATGGATTTTGCACCTCTTATAGGAATATGTAATTGTACATCAGAGGTCAGAAATCAAGATCAAAGTTGGTCAGAACCACAAGACATGATGTGGAAGTTCAAGTACATTATGAATGGTATGGCCATCCAGGATGAAACACTGAAGGCTGATGGTAGTCACTCTGGAAGTATCCGACAGTTTATATCTGATAGTGCTCGATGGTATGTCCACTACTATAGTTCAGTTACACCCACTGCAACTTTACCCACGTGGGAAGGGAGCATAACAGAAGATGATAAGATCGTATTATATCGTGACCAGAAAGCTCCTAATGGCATGGATGGCTCCTTCAGACTTTCATTTTATGATATCGACCCTAGCGGATTCAAATGGATCGGCGAATGGGTGGACACAAGTGAGTCTATAGTTTATCCTACATGGCGTATAGATTGTACTAAAGAACAAAGTGCAGCTAGTGACGAAGCTGAGATAGACAGAGTCGTAGCCGCCTCAAGAGGTTTTTCGAAAGCATTTATAGCTCAGGATCTTGAAGCTATGGCAATTAGTTATACACATGATGCTAAGTTCATCCCTTCAGGAGTACCCATCATCGAAGGACGAGAAGCCATTAAGGCTCGATGGATACCAGGCTTTGAGACTAAAGTACTATCCCACATTATGGAAGCAACAGAGATAAAGATCCTAGGCGATTATGCCTACGATTATGGCTATTATCGTGGGACGAGCAAGAAAGGAGATGGACCTATCTCCTCTTGGCAAGGCAAATATGTCGTAGTATGGAAAAAAGTTGATGGAGACTGGCAGATGTATATCGATATATGGAATAGCCTGGATCCATAATTATAAGCTCATAATGCTCTTTTATAAGAGCACTATTTAATTCCCCTTTTTTACGATATATCTAGATCTTTGTGGAGATGATTGTAAAGTCTGGAGATATCATAGTCGCCCTATCTACACCACCTGGTCATGGTGCTATAGGCGTAATAAGATTATCTGGTCCTGGATGTATCGAGATGGTGGATGAGGTCTTCTATGGAAAAAATCTCACTTCCGTAAATGGTCATACCGTACACTATGGAAAGATAAAGGATGAAACTGGTAGGATCATAGATGAGTGTATGGTCGCTGTATTCAAAGCGCCTCGAAGCTATACCAAAGAAGATGTCATCGAGATCAGTTGTCATGGATCATCTTATATAATCCAGCAGGTTATCCAACTGATGATGCGTCATGGAGCACGTCAGGCAGAACGAGGAGAGTTTACTTTGAGATCTTTTCTCAATGGACAGTTAGACCTTAGCCAAGCCGAAGCAGTAGCCGATCTGATATCTTCAGAGAGTGAAGCTACTCATGAACTCGCTATGAAGCAGATGAGAGGTGGATTTTCTGATCAAGTAAGTAGTTTGAGGCAAGAGCTTATCGACTTCGCAGCGCTGATAGAGTTAGAATTAGACTTTGGAGAAGAAGATGTGGAGTTTGCGGATAGACGTAAACTCGAAGATCTGATAGCAAAGATTCAATCAGTCATCAGAAAACTCATCGATTCATTTAGCTTAGGAAATGTCATTAAGCAAGGGGTTTCTACAGTTATTGCCGGTCGCCCTAATGCTGGAAAGTCTACACTTCTTAATGCCTTACTCAATGAAGAACGTGCCATAGTATCTGAACAAGCAGGGACTACAAGGGATACGATAGAAGAGAATCTAAATATAAATGGTGTGCAGTTTCGACTGATAGATACGGCTGGTATCCGCCAGGCACAAGACAGGATAGAAGAGGTAGGGGTCGAGCGCACAATGAAGGAGATATCGCTGTCCACAGTGGTTATATATGTATTTGACGTCATTACAACTGCACCAAAAGATCTGTGGGAAGATGTCAGTAGGTTTTTGGACGCAAGCAAGGTCCTCACAGCTAATAGTAAGCAGCTTTTCATAGCTAACAAGATGGATCTTAACCCTTATACAAGGCCAGAAGAGTACATCAACCAGATATGATCTCAAAAGAGAATCTCATCACTGTCTCTGCTAAGAATAAGATGAATATCGATCACGTCAAAAAGACTTTATATGAGATGGTTATTTCCCAAAGGGATATGACTGATACAACGATTGTTTCTAATACTAGGCACTACGATGCTCTTTTCAAGTCTCAGGAAGCTCTAGATCAAGTGATGCAGGGTGTGAGATCAGGATTAACTGGGGATCTCATAGCTTTAGATATACGTCAGTCTTTACATCACTTGGGAGAAATCACCGGCGAGATTTATACCGATGATTTGTTGGATAGCATATTTGGGAGATTCTGTATTGGGAAGTAGTTTACTTTCTCTTTATTTCTAACCCCTTGTTTTTGTTGACTTTATAGCGGTTTACTTGCTCTTATTTGTTGCCAAACTTCTCTTTATTTCGTATATTTGTTGCCCAACTGTTGCCAAGGCATCAATTTTGTTGCCCAAATGCATCGGCTGGGGAGATTAGCGAAATCATGCACCATAAAGCACCATTGAGCTACAATCTGCACCACACAGCAACTTATGGGAAGCAAACTACAAATACCGAAAATCTGCCAACATTGTGGCAATTCGTTCATTGCTCGAACGACCG
>CAYYBR010000012.1:0-33583 GCA_964470035.1 uncultured Saprospiraceae bacterium | reverse complement strand
TAGTAACCACCTGTCCATGGTATGTGCAGTGAGGTTTGATCAGATCCGACATGCACGTAGATGTTGTGTTCATCAAAAGCCTCCCAGACTTCTACGACATTGCCGATGAAGGCAATCGATACAGTTGCTTGTTGATCTTGCGCCTGTCGAACCCTTTGGACGAGCGAAGGGATGTCCTCGGTTAGCTCATCGACCCATCCTTGTTCGTGTCTTTTTCTGGCCGCTTTAGCGTTGACCTCAGCACATACTGTGATGCACCCCACGATGTTACCTGCCTTGGGTTGTGCGCCGCTCATGCCGCCAAGCCCTGCGGTTAAAAATATCTTACCCTTTGGAGTTTCGCTGGGGTCAAGGATGTTACGAAAGGCATTCATAAGTGTGATGGTCGTGCCATGTACGATACCTTGTGGTCCTATGTACATATAGGAGCCTGCGGTCATCTGACCGTATTGGGTGACCCCGAGCGCATTATATTTCTCCCAGTCATCAGGCTTTGAGTAGTTAGGGATCATCATGCCATTAGTGACTACCACGCGAGGTGCTTCTTTGTGGGATGGAAAGAGCCCCATGGGATGACCAGAATACATGTGGAGGGTTTGTTGGTCCGTCATGATAGACAGATACCTCATGGTGAGTAGATACTGTGCCCAGTTCTGAAATACCGCTCCATTGCCACCATAGGTAATCAGTTCTTCGGGATGCTGGGCCACTGCAGGATTTAAGTTGTTTTGTATCATCAACATGATAGCGGCAGCCTGCAGCGACTGGCATGGATATTTGGATATAGGTCGTGCATAGATATCGTAAGTAGGTTTGAATCTATACATATAGATCCGACCATAGTTCTGGAGCTCTTCTGCAAATTCTTGAGCGAGTTCTCTATGCCACTCTTTGGGAAAGTATCTCAGTGCATTGCGGATGGCAAGCTTTTGCTCTTCGGCGGAAAGTATCGCTTTGCGCCGAGGAGCATGATTAAGAGAAGGGTCATAAGCTCGCTTCTGCGGTAGCGCCTTGGGTATACCTTCTACTATGGCTTCTTGAAATGTCATGAGCTTATATCTTGACTATAATTTCTTGGTTACTGACCATCTCTGTGATGGCCTTGATATCTGGAGCTATATGACGATCCTTATAAAGCCTTGGGATTTTGGCTCTTATTAGCTGATGATTTTCTTCGAGGATGTCAGAGCACCGTGCTGGTCTTCTATATTCGATGGCTTGTGCTGCAAGAAGGAGTTCGATAGCGAGTATCTTTTCTAGGTTGTCTAATACCTGGACAAACTTTCGCCCTGATATACTTCCCATCGAGACATGGTCCTCTTGACCTAGTGACGTTGGTATGCTGTCTGCTGATGCTGGGTAGCAAAGTGATTTATTCTCAGATGCTAGAGCAGCACTTGTGTATTGTGGTATCATATATCCTGAGTTCACTCCCTCATGCTCTGTTAACATTCTGGGTAGGCCGTAGGCCCCTTCCAGAAGAAGGTAGCTTCTTCTGTCGGAAATGTTTCCTAACTCTGCAGCCGCTAGCGTACAGTAGTCCAAAGCCATGGCTAGTGGTTGGCCATGAAAGTTGCCTCCAGATATGGCTTCTGTATCTGAAAGGATGATAGGGTTATCTGTCACCGAGTTCATTTCGATCTCTGTGAGAGATGTAAGGTGCTCATATGCATTGCGAGAGGCACCATGGACTTGGGGTATGCATCTGATCGAATAAGGATCTTGAACCCTGTTACAATTTTCATGTGCTGCTAAATTTTCAGAGTTAACCAGCAGCCTCCGCATGCGACTTGCTACATACTGACATCCATCAAAAGGCCTGAGATCATGTATTTCTTTTCTAAATGGTGAAGCACTACCTCGAAGGCCTTCTAAACTCATCGCCCCTACCACATCAGATAGATCCAAGAGATATGTCATCTTGATCAATCCCTTGATGGCATGAGCTGCTATGAATTGTGTGCCATTGATCAAGGCGAGCCCTTCTTTTGGCCCTAGAGTGATAGGTTCGATATCTAGTTGGTGATGTACTACATCACTATCCAGTCGCTGCTCATCATATCTAACATCACCGATGCCTAGGAGAGGAAGGAAGAGATGAGATAGTGGAGCTAGATCTCCTGAGGCTCCTACGGATCCTTGAGCCGGAACTATCGGAAGGATATTTTGCCTTAAGAAATACTGAATTTTCTCAAGCAACTCAAGTCTTACACCCGATCTTCCTTTGGCCAATGCATGCAGCTTTAAGATGAGCATGTATCTAACGAGATCATCACTGATAGGCTCGCCTACACCGACAGCATGGCTCTTGAGTAGGTTCGACTGTAGGTTATTGACTTCTTCTGGTTTGATCTGAGTGTCACAGAGAGGGCCAAAGCCAGTATTGACGCCATATACGGCTTTTGTGCCATTAGACATGTGAGCTACATGACCCTGAGATGTATTGATTTGAGCGGTGGCATTAGCTAGGGAGCCTAGGGAGACATCATCAGCGATAAGCTGTATGGCTGATATGTCCATCTTGTCTATGCCGTATGAAAAGCTCATTCTAATGATTTCTCTCCTTTAAGTTATCGATTCATTTGATAACCATTAAGAGCAATTATGATCATATTTGATAACTATGAAGTATCAAATAGAATATAGAGAAATCACGAACTTTTTGATTTTAGCAGAAGAGTTACACTTTCGTAAATCTGCAGACTTGCTTTATCTCTCACAACCAGCGCTCAGCAGACAAATCAAAAAACTAGAAGCCAACCTTGGCATACAACTGTTCGACAGGCATAATCGCAAAGTAGAACTGACAGCAGCAGGTCAATATCTCAAAACGGAGTGGACTAGATATATCAGCGATCTGGACCGAACTATCGAGCATGCTCGTCAGCTACAGGAGGGTGAGAAAGGTCAGATTAGCATAGGATATGTAGGGTCAGCCATGCAAAAGATCATACCCTCCTTATTATTAAAACTACAAAAAGAACTACCTGGAGTTACCTATACACTTGAAGAAAAGGATAACCAAGATCAAGTAGAAAGCGTACTTGCTCGCAACATAGACATAGGTTTTGTGCGGTTAGAAAGGGTGCCAGACAGCTTAGAAAGAAGACCTCTTCTCACAGAGCCATTTTGTCTCATAGTATCAGAAGATCACCCACTTACCAATAGAAAATTCAAGAATATTAATCAGTTACAAAATGAGAATTTTATCCTTTTTGAAAAGTCATATAGTCCTTCCTACTTTGAAAAAGTCATGCAAATATTTGATGACAGTGGTTTTACGCCTAAGATCTCCCACAAGACTATCCACTCTAGTTCCATCTATAAGCTAGTATCTCTAGGGTTTGGTATCTCCATCATCCCTCAATCTCTACAGCTCAAGCACTATGAAGGAGTGAGGTTTCTTAATCTCAACGGTATCGCCCAGCGCACTGTTTTATCTGCTATCTGGGACAAGGATATTAGAAACCCGGTGATGTCAAGGCTGATTGACTATCTATAATTTGATTTTATAGCAGAAAGAAATGCTTGGTTGGCTGCTCTGGTTCCTATAGATACCCTTACCCATCCTGGAGCAGAATAATTATCTAATGGTCTCAAGATAATGCCTTCTTCTGCCATCAATTTTACAAAAGATGAAGCATCACTTGGAGGCTCGAACATGATAAAGTTGGCACTAGACGGTACGTAGTTGATATCTAAATCAGCTAACCCTTGATGTAAGAACCGCAGCTCAGTCTGGACATGTTCGGTCACCTCGCTCATAAACTCTCGATCATCTAAAGCGGTGATGGCTGCCTGCGTGGAGAGTTTATTGAGCAAAAAAGGCCTATGGATGAGTCTTATATATGAAGCGAACTCTATATCAGCATACATATAACCGATACGCAAAGACGCAAGACCGAAAGCTTTAGAAAAACTATTAAGCCCTACGACATTAGGATGCGACGATAGAAATTCAAATCCTAGTGCATAATCATCTTCTTTTATAAAGTGATGGTACACTTCATCATATACTACAAGGACATCCTGTGGTATACCAGATAGTAAGGATGAGAATTGGGATTTATTTACGTAAGTGCCACTTGGATTGTTAGGGCTGGTGATGAAGATTATTCTTGTCTGATCTGTGACTGAATCGATGATGCCTGCCACGTCCAAATTATAATCGGGCTGTACTAATGGAATGTCAATGACCGAAGCGCCCGCCCATTCGCTAAATGTGCGATAGGGTACAAAATAGGGAGAACTCACGATGACCTCATCCCCGGGAGTAAGCATGCCTTTGATCAGCAGTTGGAGTATCTCAGAACCGCTGTTAGCTGTGATGAACTGATCGCTCTTTAGTTTGCCTTCATAATATTGCTCGAGTGCCGATCTAAGCCGTATATCTGTAGTGTCTGGGTAGAGATGTAACTTTTGAATTTGACTACTCAAATGATTTATAACCTTTGGAGATGTCCCCAATGGGTTTTCATTGGATGACATTTTATAAATCTTCTTTCCTGGTTTTGGAGTGCCAGATTTACCTCCTTTATATTTGACTTTAGTCTCAAAGTAGGGCTTGAAGTGTTTGGATAAAGGATGACTCATATGGTTCAAATCATAAGACGCTCATCAGTCAATTCCTGATATCAGGAAAGACTAATCGCCGTCGTGTGTTTTTTAACAGATAGTGAGAATGAACTTCTCACCTTTCCAACATTAGATACTTTGAATAGTTTCTCTGTGATAAAGTCATTATAACTTTCGATATCACGGGTGAGAAGAACAATTAGAAAATCCGAATCGCCAGTCACATGATGACATTCCATCACTTCAGGGTGCTCCGTGATTTCACTGACAAACTTTTTTACCGCCTTACCCGAATGATCGGCCATAGAGATTTCTATGAAGACGCGAAGCTTTTTATTGAGCTTCTGTGGATCGACAAGAGCGACGTATTTTGAGATTACCCCTTGTGCTTCAAGTCGCTTGATGCGATCGAATATAGGTGTAGTAGACATGCCTAACTCCATAGCCATCTCTTTGATAGTAGTCTTGGCATTATTCTGTATTATTTGGAGTATGCTCAGGTCAATTTTATCAAAAGTCATAATGTCCACATTTTATCATGCTCTAGTCTCGGTTTAAATAATTAAATTCTTTGTTAGGATTTATTTGATCCTAAAATAGAATAAAGTTATCTCAAAATTAATTTAGAGTAATAAATTTCTTTTAAGCGAACATATGAAAGAAAATATAGGTATTTTAATGACAAATGAAAGTTAAACATTACTACTATGCTTGAAAAAACAAAATCGAGTGTTTCGTCCGAAGTCCAAGAGGATTTTATGCCGATAAACGGAACTGACTACCTTGAGCTGTATGTAGGTAACTCTAAGCAAGCAGCTCACTTTTACAAGGCTGCTTTCGGATTCCAATCACTTGCCTATGCGGGCTTGGAAACTGGTCTTAGAGATAGAGAAAGTTATGTTGTAGTACAGGATAAAATAAGGTTAGTACTGACTTCCCCATTGAAAAGCGGCACTGACATAGGTCGTCATATCGATCAACATGGTGATGGGGTGAAGGTCGTTGCTTTGTGGGTAGATGATGCCACCTATGCATATAATACTGCTGTGAGTCGTGGAGCTAGAAGTTTTTTTGCACCAGTGAAAGAAGAAGATGAACATGGCTCGGTGGTGCGTGCTGGTATATATACTTATGGAGAGACTGTACACATCTTTGTAGAGCGCAAGCAATACAGTGGGGTCTTTTTACCGGGGTATAAAAAATGGGAGACCCCTGAATATAATCCGGAGCCTGTTGGCCTCAAGTATGTTGACCACATGGTAGGCAATGTCTCTCTCGGTCAAATGAATGATTGGGTCAAGTTTTACGAAGATGTCATGGGATTTAAGCAAATTCTCTCGTTTGACGATAAGGAGATCTCTACCGAGTATACGGCACTGATGAGTAAGGTGATGAGTAATGGAAATGGGCGGATTAAATTTCCAATAAATGAGCCTGCTGCTGGGCTTAAGAAATCTCAAGTTGAGGAGTATTTGGATTTTTATGAAGGAGAAGGCGTACAACATATTGCTGTTGCTACTGATAATATTCTTCAGACTATAAAAACTTTGCGGAGTCGTGGTGTAGAGTTTTTACATATACCTGATACATACTACGAGACAGTTCTAGATCGAGTAGGAAAAATAGACGAAGAAGTGCGAGAGCTCAAAGAGTTGGGTATACTTGTAGATAGGGATGATGAAGGATATCTACTCCAAATATTTACACGACCAGTTGAGCCTAGACCAACTATGTTTTTTGAAATTATCCAGCGCAAAGGTGCTAACTCATTTGGCAAGGGAAATTTCAAAGCTCTATTTGAAGCTATCGAAAGAGAACAAGAGTTGAGAGGTACTCTTTAACTTTATTGACTTCTTTAGAAGGTGTTGATTGGACAGAGACCTAACGAAGTAACTTTCCCTATTTTCACGACTTATATCTGAACGGATGAAGACAATATCTTATAATGCTGCTGAACTTACTCAACCTGAAAGATTCAAATACTTACTTGGGTCTATCGGTCCAAGGCCTATTTGTTTTGCAAGTACCATTGATAAGGAAGGCCGTGTTAATCTAAGCCCATATAGTTTCTTCAATGCATTCAGTTCGTCACCACCGATCTTAGTGTTTTCTGCAGCTAGGAATAGAAATGGCGAGCAAAAGCATACTTATCATAATGTCAAAGAAGTCCCCGAGGTAGTTATCAATGTTGTCAACTATCCGATAATAGAACAGCAATCCCTCGCTAGTACAGCATATGATAAGGGGGTGAATGAATTTATAAAATCTGGACTTACTCAAGTCGCCAGCGAAAGTGTGAGTCCACCTAGAGTGGGAGAGTCTCCAGCTGCTTTTGAATGCAAAGTGTTAGAAGTAAAAGATCTCGGTCTTACTGCAGGCGCTGGAAGTTTAATTATCTGTGAAGTGCGAGTCATTCATCTGCAAGCCCAATATCTGGATGAGAATGGGTTTCCGGATGCCACTAAGCTTGATTTAGTGGGCAGGCTAGGTGGAAATTGGTATTCACGGGCGTCAGGTGAAGCTCTCATTGAAATTAGAAAACCAATAAGAGTAAAAGGAGTTGGCATAGATCAGCTTCCGCACTATATCAGGGAGAGTACTGCACTTACTGGAAACGAGCTTGCGCAACTTGGAGGTCTAGAAAAACTTCCAACTTCTCAAGAAGTTGAAGAGTTGATATCACAACTTGATATAGATCTCAGACAAGACCAAGAAACCGCGGAAAGAAAGGCTAAAGAATTAATAAAGAATAACAAAAGAGAGCTAGCCCTTGCTATTTTGATGGCCAATAAATTATAATGTTAGTACCCTGACAGCAAATAGAATAGATCAAACGTTAAATATACATGCGACATCTATCTCTTTTCTTTTTGGTCATAGCTTTCGCTTTATCTTCTTGTTCATCAGAAGAAGTAGAGTGTCAAGAATTTGAATTTGCTTTAATAGGCGAATGGGGATTAATAGAAACTTGTTTTGATATAGGCAATGGGGTGCAGAATTGCGAGGATGGTGACTTGAGATTTCGCTTTAACTTCATTGATGAAGAATCTGTATTGTTTATAGACGGGAATGAAGAGTGTATGGCGTTATACAGAATAGAAGACGGATTGATAAGTTTTTCTGGTACGATTGATGGTGCTTGTCTCGATCGAAGTTTTTTCTTTTCTATTATTGATCAATGCACAGTAACTATAAGTCCTCTATGCGTAGAAGGTTGTCCTCATACATATGTCAAGTTAGGAGGTTAAGAAAAAAGAGGAGCTAGCCTCTTCAACTCTTTTTTCCCTCTGCTTCGCCAAGCTGCTGTGCCGTGATCCCAGTTGTCTGTGAGTGAAAATAATGACTTTTCCTGGAGATAATTCGCTTTTGACGCTGAAAGCAAGGGAAAGACATTAATATTTTGAGAATATTAATGGAATTCGTACATTAGATAGGAGTATTCGGAAAATAATTTAAAGCAACCTGTGAATCTCATAATGCTCTTTATCAATGAGACTGTTTGGTTTTCTATTCTTAACTATCTTTTTGTGTGATTCACTTTTTGGTCAGTCACCTAATGATTCATGCGATTCAGCTGTTTCCGTCTTCAACGATACCACAATTGTCATACAAGGAAATTCACTTAATTCAAGTGATATCTTCGATTGCTTTGTTTTTGACGTAAGAGGATATTGGTATGAACTTGTAGAGGCGCCAGGTCTAGTTAATGTCAAGTATACCTCAGGCCCTAGCCATACACTTAGTTACATTGTCTTAGAAGGTGCTTGTAGTCAACCGAGCTGTCTGGCTATAGGATCAGTAAGCCGAGGATCTGCTTCAAATTTATTTATCGGACAGACAGACCACCCAATATATTTATTGATATATGGCAACAATGGACAGCTAGATGATGCCGAGTTTGATATTTCAATGATTGATTTAGACGAAAACAGGGAATGTAATGATGCTACTGAGCTAGGAGATGGTGGTGTATATGGTATATATGTTACAGAGGAAGAAAGTGATAATAACCTTGATGAAAGATGGTATTCATTTGAAGGAAATGACCAAGTCATAAATTTATATCTTGAAAGTAATGATATCAATAGAGGGATTGTCACTTTATATGAAAGTTGTGGGACTCAAGAACCTTTGGATGATGAGCAACTGTCGATTTATAATTATGACCTCTACAAATTCTTTGCAGAGTCAGGGAAGGAATATCTATGTAGGATTACGACACCAGTGCATTTTGATGCGAGTGCCTTGTTATACTATACTCGAGGCGATATACCGACTAATGAATATTGCATAGATGCTGTAGACATCACTGGCAACAAAAGTGTAGTGATGAGTGATCAGTACTCTATTGATGATGAAGACCAATCTTGTGTAATAACGGAGTCTTCTATATGGTACAGTTTAACTGGGTGTGACAGTATAGTATCCTTGGACTTTGGCGATCGCGGTGGACAGATAGTTCAAATTATAAAGGACAGTTGTGGCGGTGAGGATGTATGCGGAGGCAGTGATAATAATCCGTATGATTTTTTTGCCGATGCTCAACGGGATTATTATTTAAGAGTAAGAAGTACTTACCCATCTTTAGCTGATAGCACGACTTTTTATATATCGAAGAGATATGCTCCGAAGCACACAAGTTGTGAAAACAGTGTCTCCCCATTTTGTGGGTATTTGGATACCCTAAACTTCAGTACGTCCTTGGGTAGTTTTTACTATTCTTTTGTTGGGCAGAACAACGTGTATCAGATTGAACTTCTCAATGAGAATTTAAATGGACTCTATAGAATAAGAGCGAGAGAAGGGGGGTGTGATGGTAGTATCATTGCTTCAGGCATAATACATAATGTTGGAGATAAAGTAAAAATTCTGGCTGAAGAGGATCAAGAATACCTCATTGAGATATTTGAGTATGGAACTCGACAAGATTTTGCTGTTTTTGAGTTTAATTGCTTTGATAGAGCTAATAATGATTTTTGTGAAGGAGCCGTCATAGTTGAGGATTCGGTAGTGATAATATCGGATTTTAGAGGGGCGTCATATGTATATGAGTCAACTCTATGTGGAAGTCCTCGGAATGAAAACCTTTGGTTTAAAATTATCGGAGATGGCAATCACAAGAGTATAAATATGACTGGCGGTGATTTTCCAGTTTATGTTAATGCTTATGAAGGTGATTGTAATATGCTGAGCTGTCTTGGATCACAACGATATTTTTCTAACACAATTACAAATCTCACTTTTGCATCAAATGATGGACAAGAATATTTTATAGAGGTAGTTCAAGGGGAGGAATTTCTTTGTAATGATTTCTCATTTCAAATTTTAACTTTTTCAGCAGCCCCAAATGATAACTGTGAAAATGCTACTAAAATTAACTGTGATATGGTTATTGTAGATAGCACGTATTTCGCTTTGCCAGAAGAGACTACTTATGGTTGCTATAATCGCTCCCCAGGAGTCTGGTTTTCTTTGATTGGAGAGGATGTGGTCTTAAGTCTTGATCTTATTGAAAGTTCCACTGATCGACTAAATGTTTCCATATTTGAAGGAGAATGCGAGAACAAAGAGTGTTTGGTTTCGGATGAACAAATCAGAGAAAATACAGACAGAATCTATTTTCATGGTAAACGAGATTCTGTTTATCAAATATTATTATCTGATGAACGAGCATTAGTGGGTTTTGAAGTAGAAATGAGTTGTAACGATATAGTGGCAAATGATGAATGTGCTCGGGCTTTGAATTTGGCTTGTGGAGACACAATATCAGTGGATAATAGATTTGCGACAAATGATGAGATCAACAGTCGCCCATATGATTCTGAAATTACAGGCACATGGTTGAAGATAAAAGGAGATGGAAGAATCTTTATTTTAAATACTTTATCCTCTGAATTGAGATCTACTCAAATTAGAATATTTGAAAGTTATGATTGCGATAGCTTGAATCAAATATTACTATCTGATAATCGATCAATCAAATTTGGAACAACGATTGGACAGGAGTATGCAGTATTAATATATGGTGATGATCTACAGGACCGAGGAGAAGCTATATTAACTCTTAGCTGTAGTGAGCCTTTGCCAAATGACCAATGCATGAATCCTGAAAGCATCGATTGTGGTGATATTATAGAATTCAACTTGCGTAATGTGACAAGTGAAAGTCCTCCATGTAACCAATCTGGAAGTGTGGGGGCGTGGTATGAGTTAAAAGGTTGTAATCAGGTTGTAAGATTTGATTTAGATTCAACAGATCTGCACAATGTAGAGTTTACACTCTATGAGTCGAGAAGTTGTGACAGTTTGGTATGTCTTCAAGTCGATAGAAATAATTTGCAACGTTATTTAGAAGAAGGAAGGAATTACTTACTATTTGTTTCTGAATCTCCTCGAATTAATATTGGGTTTATTAGATTCAAAGTGACTTGCGCTGATCAAGCTGTAAATGATGATATAGAATCTGCGGTTCAATTATCATGTGGTGATGATGTCCGTATAACAAATGTTGGTGCTAGTTCTCTTGGTGATCCAGAGTGTACTGCCAATAGTAGAAACAAGAATGTATGGTATCGCCTGAGTGGAAATGATATGAGATATCAATTTTCACTGTTGTCGGGAAACTATTCTGTCGATGTGTCTTTGGTTATGGACAGAGGATTTGGATGGGAATGTATAGAGAGGTTTTCTCAGAGTAACAACAATATTGATTTGATAACTTATGCAGGTATTGATTATTACTTAGGGTTCAGTGGAGACTCAGACGGTAATCTGGAATTTGATGTTACTTATGAAGTAACGTGCCATGAATTAATCGAGAACGAGGGGTGTGTATCTGCTACCGATGTATTTTGTGGAGATAGGATAGATGATTTTCAGAACAATGGAATAGAAGACTTTCATATAAATTGTTTCACAGGCTTTGTAAGAGAAAGAATAGCAAAGTGGTATAAATTAGAAGGTGACGATAGTTATTATGCCGTTAATAGCACGAAGGATATGTATTTGTATTATGGCTCATGTGCTCAATTGAACTGTATTACTTCTTCGCGAAGTATATCCTTTTATGCAGAAGATGGTATAGATTATTACTTCGCTGTTGTAGGGTATGGCAATTCTAGTTTGAGTATTAATTGCTCATCAGAATCTATGTCTGATAATGACCTATGTCGAGATGCAATTGAATTAGACTGTGGTAGTATTACGAGGGGAACTTTTATGGGTTCTACTATTGATAAAGAGACTCACTTCTGCAGTTCTCGTGCTAGTCCAGGGATATGGTATGAATTGATAGGAAGTGGAGAAAACGTAGAAGTGAGGATATTAGACGGAGGCTCTGTTGGTTTGAGTATATATGAAGAAATTCGCGATTGTGAAAATATGATATGCGTGATTTCAGAAGACTTTTTGGGAACGGGTAATTCTTTGCTATTCCAAACATCTGCTGGAAGGCGCTATAAATTGAAGTTTACGCAAAATCACTCAGATGAAGTTCAATTTATTATAGGATGTCGAGATCCCCTGGTTAATGATATTTGTTCTGGTGCTATAGAGTTGTCATGCGGAGATGCGTATCAAGGGTTATTGAAGGACATTCTACCTAATGATAATGTGCATAGTTGTACTGAATCTATTAGTGATTATGGGGTTTGGTTCAAACTTAATGGAACTGGAGAGCGATATATTCTGAACACGAGCGAAACTAGAATTCATGATTTTAGGGTATTTAGTGGAGATTGTGAAAATTGTGAATCTATTATTGAAGTTGTCGAATCAGGACGATTTGACGAAAGGACATATTCATTTGATACTGAAGTTGATCAAGAGTATAGGATAGTAATGAGTTTTAATAATGATAGTGATCGCAGATTGTCTGTAGAAGTTGACTGTGTGCCTTTGTCAACTAATAGTACTGTTCAAAGTGCTGTCACGATTTCATGTGGTAGTACGATGCATATCGATACTAGAGGAGGTGGCTTAGCTGTAGAAACGGAAGTATGTGAATCTTCCACTTTTTCATTGTGGTATGTATTGGATGGTACTGGAGATGTTTATAATATAGAGAGAACATCCGGATTTCCTGGAGAGGTTTCAAGAATTTCTGTAATGACAATAGAAAATGGTGAATTGTCTTGTATACTTGATCAGGAAATAGGCACTTTTAATAGTGCAATAGCATTTAGAACTGATAGGCGTAGAAAGTACTTCGTTAGATTTTCTAGTGAAACAATCTTACTTGACAGTTCCTCGTGGTTAGTGAGTTGTTATGATCCAGTTGAGAATGATATTTGTATTGATGCAATACAGATTCATTGTAATTCTGAGTATGATGTTAGTACTTTCGGAGCTACTAGTGATAACATTTTACTAAGTTGTGATGCCTCAGCACCAGACGTATGGTACAGGATAAGAGGCAATGGGAGGTTTGTTCGGTTTAATGGAAATATTGATCCTCGTGAGTGCGCAAGGGTAATATTTTACACTGGTGATTGTGATGATCTTGTTTGTTATGATTCCGGAACAATCGATATCAGCAGATCTGCTTATTCAGTCTACCTTGAGGATGACATAGACTATTATTTTTCTATATCTAATCACTCTCGTGATGGTTTAGTTGAATTAGAATTGGAAATGAATTGTCGAATACCAGATCCTAATAATTTCTGTTCTCGTTCAATCGAATTATCCTGTGGCTCCGTATTGCAAGACTCTTTTGACTATGTAATTGATACAATTGACTATCCCTCATGTCATTTCCCAGCGTCAAGAGGAAAATGGTTCCGTTTTGATGGAATAGATGATATGGTGACTATAAAGGCAACAGAGTCTGGCCTGCTTTTTAGGGTTCATTTTTTTGAAGGCACCTGTAATATCTTAAACTGCCTGTCCTATCCTGATGTAATAAATTCGAGGAACATATATAATATTAATACCCAAGAGGGTAAAACGTACTATGCCTATGTAAACGAGCCCTCTTCGTCTTTCAATAACTTTAGCATTGAGCTTACTTGCCCTAGGATATGTCCGGCGAATGCAAACCCGGAAATATTAGGTTCTCCAATAGTTTGCGAAGGTAATAGCTCAATGAATTACTCCATAGAGATTTATGATAATTGGGAGTATGATTGGTCTTTGATTTCGGATTCAGACCATGAATTAGAGTATGTTAATAGTCGAGCGCATATTAGATTTATAGACAGGGGTTTAACCGATATAGATACTTTAGTTGTTCGTATGATTGATGAATGTAACAATGAAATTATCAGAGAATTGATTATTAGGAGCGCAACAGTTGAGGAATGTGAATTAATTTCTTGTACTGAAAACTATATCGTAGTGAATGAAGAGAGATTAAACATAGAGGATAACACCTATTTCTTCAAAGCAGTTAGATCTATCCTTTCAGGTACAAGAATCTCTAGGGATAAGAACGTCATTTTTGAAGCTGGCAGGTCAATTGATCTATATGAGGGCTTCGAGCTTATCCAAGGTGCGATTTTACAAGCCACAATAGAAAATTGTGATGATATTGAAGTTCGGGAGTAGTTTAAGTTTTATGACCTAGTACAATGAATAGAATGTTTGACCAGTTACGTTAGTGATCTCATGGTCATGGCTATGCTTGTGTGCTGATATATTTTGACTATTCTGATAACTATATTTTCTTTAGCCATTGATTTCCATATTGTAGTATTGAGATGAGACAAGATTTCGTCATAATGCTTTTGAGCGTTTATTTCTTGTCGAGAATTATCAAACCGTTTTGGGTAAAAAGCCATTTCTTCTAAGTAGAAATCAAGAATTTATCCTAATAATGATGCTAGCCTCTTCAACTCTTTTTTTCCTCTGCTTCGCCAAGCTGCTGTGCCATGATCCCAGTTGTCTTCTATTATTGGAATAATTTCTTGTGCTAAAGATGGATGCCTCATGGCGATATTGGCACATACAGTCATGGCAAATACTCTTATCGCTACGGCATACTGCGGATCAGCGAAATACTCGAAGCACTTATCATAGATTGGACCTTCAAGGTCTTGAGGCAAGTTCATGACTTGCCATGTTCTGATTGTATTTCTAATAACGGCATCATGATGAGCTCTATCTAAATGCTCGATCATCTGAGGTACATATGGTAAAAGCAACTGTGGATCCTGGTCTGCGACCATCGTAAGTGGCCAGGAAGCTTTCTGGCAGATCACCCAATCTTCAGCAAAAAACAAAGCCATGAGATCCTCGATGGGATATATGCCTTGTACTATTTGATGAGCGATTTGTTGGGCGTCATTTTTTCTTTTTACACCAAGGATCTGCGCTTTCAAAGACATATCTATGAGAGATACTTACCTACAATAGGCATACGACGTCCCATACCAAAAGCTTTGGTACTAACTCTTAGAGCAGGTGCTGTCTGATACCTTTTGAATTCATTGATATTTACAAGACGCAGGATCCGTTTTACAAGTGCTTCGTCGTATCCTTTATCTATGATTTCTTCAGGACCTAGCTGACCTTCGATATATAACTCAAGGATTTTATCAAGTATATCATAATCTGGCAGACTATCTGAATCCTTTTGGTTGGGCCTTAATTCGGCCGAGGGGGGTTTTGTGATGATATGTCTTGGTATGAGTTCTTCATCTCTATTAATATACTCTGCTAAAGCATACACATCTGTCTTATAAACATCGCCTATCACAGATAGTCCTCCGCACATATCACCATAGAGAGTTCCATATCCCACTGCCGCTTCACTTTTATTAGAAGTGTTCAACAGAATATTTCCAAACTTATTAGAAACTGCCATTAGAAGTACTCCTCTAGCTCGAGCTTGAAGATTTTCTTCTGTAATATTAAATGGCAGATCTCCGAATATGGGATCTAAAGTATTTACGAAAGTGTCATAGATCTCTTTGATAGCTACAATGTCATATTGGACACCATAGCGTTTGCACATCTCCACTGAGTCATCAACAGAGTGATCCGAAGAAAACTGGGATGGCATAAGAAGTACGCGTACATTTTCAGGGCCAAGTGCCGCGGCTGCCAGGGCAGTAGTCACGGCAGAATCTATCCCGCCTGATAAGCCGATAACCGCTTTTGTAAAACCCAGCTTGCCAAAGTAATCTTTGATGCCCAACACCAAAGCATCATGTATCAATCTGATCTTATCCTTGGTTTGCGCAAAAGACTGATCCCCTTGCTTGACCCGATCTAAATCATAGGTTTTGTAGTCTTCTTGAAAATAAGTCATCTCATCATAGATTTTTCCATCTCCTGACATCACAACTGATCCACCATCAAAGATGACTTCCGTTTGTGCCCCGACGTGATTCACATAGAATAGTGGAATTTGATAACGCAACGCATTTTGTCTGACTATCTCTATGCGTTCATGGGCATGCTTATAGTCAAATGGTGAAGCGGATATATTAATTACAAAATCAGGAGATTGCTCGATGAGATGATCTAAAGGGCAAGTCACATAAAGGGGATTCTCGTTGGCGATATTCCAGATGTCTTCACATACAGTTAGAGCTATGCGCTGACCCTTGTATTCGACTATATCAAACTCAGTAGCCGGTTCGAAATACCGATATTCATCAAATATGTCATAAGTGGGCAACAGAGCTTTGTGTTGAATATGTACGATCTCTTTGTTCGCTATGAAGTAAGCACTATTGTAGAGATCTTTTCCTTCTGGGACAGGATTAACAGTTGGTGCTCCAACTACAACTGCGATTCCGTCAGAAGCATCTTTGATTTTCTCGATGGCATGACCACTTTCTTCTATGAAGTCCCTGAACTCAAGAAAGTCTCTTGGGGGATAACCCGTTATAGCCAGTTCTCCAAAGCAAATGATGTCAACATCGTCGGCTTTTGCACGAGCAATAGCTGATAAAATCTTGTCAATATTACCTGTGAAGTTGCCTATATGGTAATTGAGTTGGGCTAGAGCAATTTTCATATTACGGTATAAGTGGCAAAGATAATACTTAGAAAATCGAGATTATCTACTTGACTGCTAAGTAAAAACACATTAAATTATTATGTAATATGTAGATGAACCGCTACATTTGTTTCTCTCGTCCCCCGCAGTAACCTAGATAACACCTGTTATATCCCTACCTGAGGTATGTACATATCTGTATAGATATGGTGTATAGGCCGTACAAAAGATCATGATGAAAACATTCTTATTGACAGTATTGTCAGTGGCGTGGGTAAGCGCTTTACAGCTTCAAGCTCAATGTGTTAATGACACAACATTTACTGACGTTATATACCTAGTGGACAACTCCGGTAGTATTGATGACGGTGAGTATATTTCATTTGAAAGTATAATCACAACATCCATTTCCTCACTCCAATCTACATGTGGAGAAGCCGAAGTGGCTGTTGTTCACTATG
Source organism: uncultured Saprospiraceae bacterium (assembly GCA_964470035.1). Taxonomy (GTDB): domain Bacteria; phylum Bacteroidota; class Bacteroidia; order Chitinophagales; family Saprospiraceae; genus JAJRXG01. The sequence continues at coordinate 16,600 of CAYYBR010000012.1, read as the reverse complement.
GAGGATTTGAAGGACAAGAGCTTGTGATAGAGCACCCTTTTTCAACAAATCCTATTCCCAATGTTAATCGACAGTTTTGCAATGCCCGAGATATGTTCAATATCTGTATAGGTAGTGGTGGGGATGATCTCAATCATGCTATCGGAGCTATCATAGATTCTATGGCCACTGGAGCATTGAGTCATGATACCAGTAACAACCTATCTCTCATAATCCTTACCGATGCCTTCGGTTTTGGGACCAATTGTCTCCAACCCAATTGTTCTTTGATATTGCCCATAGATAACATTGATATTCTTAAGCAAACAACAGGTGTCGACGTAACCGTAGTTGGAGTATCAGCTCAGGCAGAAGAATCTCTTCTTGGTATCTATGCGTCTCCAGGAGGAGACTTTATGGGGCCGCTATTTGCGTCAGAATGTACAGGCACCTTTGATGGATGCGCCGTACCTAGAAAATATATACAAGCAGAATTTACTTCAGATCCGAATACTATAGCTAATACTATAACAAACACTGTTAGTTGTCAAGTCCAAGTTGTCACAGGATTAACAGTGGAAGCTGGTGTAGATCAATCGATATGCACTGATCTTGGACAAAGCGCTATGCTAACTGCTACGCCATCTATGGGTTTAGCACCTTTCCTATATTCATGGAGTAGTGGTGAGACCACACCAAGCATAACGGTATCTCCGACGGATACGACATTGTTTTTTGTAACTGTAACAGATGCTAATACTTGTACATTTACTGATAGTGTCTCAGTTTTTGCGGCGCCTTGTTGTACAGGTTTTATGGCTGACGCAGGCGCAGATCAGACGGTTTGTGGTAATCTAGCAGAGTCGGCTACGATCTCCGCTACCGCATCTGGAGGAACTGCACCGTTCTCTTATACTTGGGATAATGGACTAGGAGCAGGACAAACTCAGACAGTTACTCCTACAACAACAACGACATATACAGTTACTATCACTGATGCTATAGGATGCACAACTACTGATCAAGTGACCGTCATGGCGGATATATGTTGCGCTGGATTTAGTGTAAATGCTGGAGCCGACGTGACTGTATGCGGAGATCTTTCTGAGAGTACTACTCTAACAGCCACTGTAACTGGAGGTTTGGCACCATTCACATATTTATGGAGTAATGGAGCAACATTAGCGACTCAGATCGTGGCACCAACAACAACGACAACTTTTACTGTAACCGTCATGGATTCGGGAGGTTGTACAACTACTGATATGGTTACGGTTACTGCTCAGATGTGCTGTGTGGGTTTTGCTGTGGATGCGGGTATGGATCAGATCATATGTGGAGACCTCGCTCAATCAGCTACGCTTAATGCTGTAGCTACAGGGAGTGGTACATCTTTAATAACTTATAACTGGGATAATGGCCTTGGAGCTGGTCAATCCCAAACTGTATCTCCCGCAACAACAACGACATATACAGTTACTGCGATGAGCGATATAGGCTGTATAGATACAGACCAAGTGGATGTAGTTGTCGATTCGTGTTGTGATGGATTTTCAATAGACGCAGGTGCTGACCAGATGATATGTCAAGGTTCAGGCGATATAGCCGACTTAATAGCTGTGACGACAGGAGGAGTTGCACCGATTATTGTTACATGGAATCAAGGTCTAGGAGGTGGACTTGCTCAACAAGTATCCCCTTTCGTTACCACGACATACACAGTTACTGCTACGGATGCAGCAGGATGTGTTACTACTGATCAGATAACTGTATCTGTAGAGGATTGTGGTCCCGACTGTATTCCAGATACAACATTTACTGATGTTATCTTTTTGATAGATAATTCTGGTAGTATCGACGCAGGAGAGTTTGCAGCTTTTGAGAATATTATTGTAGAATCATTAGCAGGTATCCAAGCTAGCTGCCCTTCTTCTAGGAGGGCTGTAGTTCACTATGGTGGGGCCAATGGAACCAGTACATCAGTAGAGTTTCCACTGGATGATATAACTATCACTTCCGTAAATAGACAGTTTTGTACCCAACGAGATCAATTTGGTCTCTGTGTTGGAGGAGGAGGTGATGATCTAAATAATGCGATAGGAGATATCATGACATTCATAGGCGACGGAACATTAAATCGAAATCCGTTGAATAATTTAAGTCTTGTGATTCTTACTGACGCATTTAGTTTTGATGATACTTGTAATCAACCTAACTGCTCATTGATTTTGCCTACAACGAACATCGATATTCTGAAAGCTAATTTCGGTGCAGATGTCTCGGTAATCGGAGTCTCCGAGCAAGCAGAAGAATCACTATTAGGCATATACGCATCACCTGGAGGTGATTTTGAAGGTCCTCTTTTTCCTTCAGAATGTGCAGGTACTTTTGATGGTTGTACAGTTCCTAGAAAATATGTTGATATAGAATTTAATACACCAGCTTCGGTAGTTGCTGGCATGATCACTGACTTTGTATCCTGCCAGGTTGAAGTTGTCCCTGTCATAGACGTAGATGCAGGGCCAGATCAAATGGCCTATGTAAATCTTGGTCAAAGTGCCACTCTTACGGCTACTCCGTCTTTTGGAACACCACCATTCACTTATCTATGGAGTGATCCTTTTTCCACGACGACAGCTGATCTTATAGTTACTCCAGCTGCTATTGGAACTATGACATTTACAGTAACAGTGACGGATGCTAATACGTGTACTGCTGTTGATACAGTTGTGGTAGAAGGTATCGACTGTTTTGTATGTGATGCAGATGCAGGCACACCACAACCACCAGCTGAAGTTTGCCTTGACGGTGGACAGGCTATCCTCGCTTCAGAACCTAATGATGGAGTTGTGATACCAGCTGGATTCGAAGAGGTTTTTATATTGGCTAATAGAGATCGAACTATCTTGGACTTTAGTATCGGGCCACGAAACTTTACAGTTACTGATACCGGCATATTCCGTATACATACTTTAATCGCGGAAGTTACTGATCCATCATCTCCTGATTTCTTTGATCTGAATACGATTGAAATCGGAGTATCAGATCTCTTCTTCATAGTTAATTGTGTAGAAAACCATGAAGTATGTATAGCATTTGATTTTCCGGGTCGAGTCTTTCAAGTATTTGGCCCAGAAGACTTAATGTGTCAAGACTTTGAAAATACTATCAATCTATGTTGGGATGGCTTTGATAACGATGGCGACGGACTTGTAGACTGCGCTGACCCAGATTGTGCTGAGATAATTACTTGTTTAGAAAATACACTTATAGCCTGTAATGACTTGGTAGATAATGATGGCGACGGACTTGTAGATTGTTTTGATCCAGATTGCTTCCAGTTCAACGTATGTGCAGAAAGAGGTGAAGCTTGTGAAGATGGGATAGATAATGATGGTGATGGCCTGATAGACTGCGCAGATAGCAGTTGCGATGGATCCGCCCCATGCTTAGAAGATAGTCCATTTACTTGTGTAGATGGTAGAGATAACGACGGAGATGGACTGGTGGATTGTGCAGACCCACAGTGTGCTAATTTTATAGTTTGTGCAGAGTTTGATCCAGTCGCATGTAGAGATGGAATTGATAATGACTTTGATGGTCTCGTTGATTGCGCTGATTCGGATTGTAGGACGGTAGATCCAGTATTCTGTGAGCCTTTCGAGAATAACTTAGAGAAATGTTCAGATGGCAGAGATAACGACTTCGATGGACTCATAGACTGTCAAGATCCTGATTGTCAAACGGAGCAATTACTTGCAGTACTGGATAACGTCAATAGAATTATAGAAGTAGAAAATGCCACTTGTATGGGTGGCGATAATGGAATTATAAGATTCTTTGGTATCGCTCAGGATCCAAGTTTCCAATATAGTATAGATGGTGGAGTAACTTTCATATCATCAATTCAGTTTTCAGGCTTAGCTCCTGGTAATTATGCTATAGCTATAAGGTCCCAATTTGGTTGTATTGAATTCTTTAGTGTCGCAGTTGGTTTAGATGCATGCATAGAAATCTGTAACAACAATATAGATGATGATGGAGATGGCTTAGTGGATTGTGATGATAGAGACTGTAATATCGTAGAGCCATTTGATCCGGATATTGTAAATATCGTCCCTTCTGATTGCCCTAACTTTAATAATGGAGGGTTTACAGTATCGGGACTGCCTTCAAATGTTACGTATTCTATAGATGGAGTTAATTTTCAGACCTCACCGACATTTACTGGTCTTCAGCCGATATCGTATAACTTGCGATTTCAAGATCCATCTGGCTGTCACTCCGGTGTCATAGTTACAGTTCCTAAGGGGAATGATGACGATAACGACAATATATGCAATGAAGACGATCGATGTCCAGGTATAGATGATTGGATTATCGGGACTCAGTGTGACGATGGAGATCCTAATACTGAAAATGACCTAGTGCAAGCAGACTGTACATGTGCAGGTATACCACTCGCGACAGGAGAGATATGTGGAAATGGTATAGATGATGACGGAGATGGACTTGTCGATTGTATTGATGCAGATTGCTGTGGTATGAACGCGTGTCTGATAAATACAATACAGTTCTCCACTACAGGAGTCAATTGTAATGGAACGGATGGAAGAATTATAATCTCTAATTTTAATCCATCGACTGTCTATAGTCTCAGTCCACCTGCTACTTTCAATGCAAATTCAGCTTCTTTCGATAACTTAGCTGAAGGTAATTATCTGGTGACTGCTTCTAATGCATGTCAGAATTTGTCTTCTGACCTTATAGTTATAAGTAGAGATGCTGGTGTCGAATGCTCCGAAATATGTGACAATGGTTTAGACGATGATGGAGATGGCTTAGTGGATTGTGCAGATTCAGATTGTAGAGGCGACTTGACTTTAGAATTTGAAGTAACAGCAAGTGATTGTAATAGTGCTACAGGTGTCATTGAGATATCAAATTTTGATATGTCTTTAGAATACGTGTTGACATCTGCGGCTATGCCAGCTAGGACTGCTGTTGCGTCCTTCTTCGATAATCTTGCAGCTGATGATTATACTTTGTTCGTGATAAATCAGTGTGATACTATTGCAAATAATATTATAGTAGATGAGCATGAATGTGGGGATGAAATATGTGACAATGGTCTAGACGATGATGGAGATGGCTTAGTGGATTGCGCAGATTCAGATTGTAGTCGCGACCTGACTTTAGAATTTGAAGTATCAGCAAGTGATTGCAATAGTGCTACAGGTGTCATTGAGATATCAAATTTTGATATGTCTTTAGAATATGTGTTGACCTCTGCGGCTATGCCAGCTAGGACTGCTGTTGCGTCCTTCTTCGATAATCTGGCAGCTGATGATTACACATTATTCGTCATAAGCCAATGCGATACTATATCTAGCAATGTTATAGTAGGTGAGCATGAATGTGGAGATGAAATTTGCGATAATAACATAGATGATGATGGAGATGGCTTGATTGATTGTATAGACAGTGATTGTAACAATACTTTGGTAGTCAATGTACAAACAACAGATAGTGGATGTGATTTGATTTCTGGTAATATCACAGTTACTAACTTCAGTCCTACTGTAGAATACATTCTTACACCATTGAATGGCGGTATTGAACAATCCACTACAAATGGAGTATTTGAAAACCTTATTCCTAGTAACTACGTGTTACTTGCCATAGATAATTGTAATTCTACGACTTTAGAAATATCAGTATCCATAAATGCAGGATGTGGTGAGATTTGTGATAACGATATAGATGATGACGGAGATGGCCTTGTAGATTGTGATGATCCTGATTGTCGAAGAGATTTTGAGGTACAAACTCAAGTGACTCCAAGTGACTGTGATAGTCAGACAGGCCTTATAGAAATATTGAATTTCGATGCTTCTCTTGAGTATGTACTGACTTCACAGAACATGCCAGCTAGAAGAGCAGTTAATTCATTCTTTGATAATCTGCTAGCTGATGAGTATACTCTATTTACTTTGAGCTTGTGTGATACGCTAGCTAACAATATCTTGGTAACACAACGTGCTTGTTCCGAAATCTGCGATAACGGTCTAGACGATGATGGAGATGGATTGTTAGACTGTGCAGATGAAGATTGTGTTTTCGATGAAGGCTGCGCAGAACAAGGTCAGGGTGATTGTGGCCCAGAGGTTACGCTTAATTTTGTAGCGATCGAAAGCCAGTGCGATAGTATAAGTGGTCAGATCATTATTACAGATTATGATCCGGGCTTAATATATAGATTGACAGGGTCAGGATCGACATTTGCGGAATCTCAAGGCACATTTAGTGGATTAATGCCAGGCACTTATGATTTGTCTGCTGCAAATAATTGTGATTCAATTTTTGCAGAGGCTATTTTGGTAGATATAGTTCAAGGTTGTACGTCGGGAGGTGCTGATGCACCTCGTACAGTTGAAGCTGCTATTAATGTTTCACTATTTCTTCAGGGAGCATGCGTTCCAGAGGGTGGTAGGATGTTTACAACTCTTAATGATGGCGGGTATTTACCTGGACAGCAACCAGAAACATTCTTCGGTGTTGCAACGCCAGCAGGTCATCCTTTTGGAGATGCACCTTGGTATTATGAGGGAACAGAAGGATTATCATCGATTGATGAAGAAAGAAGTTCGGGAGATATTTTCGAATATGACGAAGACGTAGTCGATTGGATATTAGTAAGTTTAAGAACGTCTCCAGAGAAGGATTCTGAGATTTGGAGAGCTGCAGGACTGCTATACAGTGATGGTCATGTAGAGTTCTTTGATAATGCAGAATTACCTGCAAGAAATGAGTCATACTATATCCTAGTAGAGCATCGTAACCACCTTCCTATGATGTCTCATGAACAAGTTGAGATAGTTGACGGTGTGATTGCCTATGACTTTACTATTCAAGATTCTCATACTTCATTATTGGGTATCGGTCAGTTACAAGATGACTTTGGTAACTATATGATGGTAGCGGGTAATGGGGAATTGATTATCGAAATCTCATCTGATATTGATATTAACGCGAGAGATCTTAAGATGTGGATTCAGAGTAATGGAGCTAACAGTTCTTACTTCTTGGAAGATTATGATATGAACGGAGATATCAATATCAAAGATAGAATCATGTGGGAGAAGAACAATGGACTATTTACGACATTAGAAACCAAGTAAGATCAACATAACCGCTCTACAGTGGTTTAGATAAACAGAGATAGAGACGATCATGCTTCTTTATAGTATGATCGTCTTTTTAATACCGTGTCATGTCTTCATTAAAGGACTTACAGTTTCCGATTAAGTCAGAACTCCAGGAGTTTGAAAGGTACTTCGAGTCTTCTATGGACAGTAAGGTGGCACTTCTCAATCGTATTTCTCATTATATAGTTAAGCGCAAGGGAAAGCAGGTAAGGCCTATGCTGGTGATGCTTTCTGCCAAGTGCTACGGCGATATTAATGAGGCGACCTATATAGCTTCTTCTCTGATCGAACTACTCCATACGGCGACTCTCGTCCACGATGATGTCGTAGATGACGCCCACATGAGAAGAGGCTTTTTTTCAATAAATGCTATTTGGAAAAACAAGATCGCAGTATTAGTAGGTGACTTCTTTTTTGCAAAAGGATTCTTGTTGGCCTTAGAACATGATCAATATAAACTTCTCCAGATAATCTCAGAGGCAGTTAAGTTAATGAGTGAAGGAGAATTACTGCAAATGGAAAAATCTAGAAAGCTCGACATCACAGAAGATGTCTATTATGATATTATAAAGCAAAAAACAGCTTCCATGTTGGCGGCTTCGTGTGCGGCCGGTGCTGCTAGCACTTCTATGGATGATGAGGTAGTTCATAATATGAAGGAGTTTGGCACATACGCAGGTATGTCATATCAAATTAAGGATGACTTATTCGATTATGGTTATGCCAATGTGGGCAAGCCAACGGGCAATGATATTAAAGAAAAAAAGCTGACGCTACCGTTGATATATGCACTGGATCAAGCTCCTCCTTCAGATGCAAAGAGAATCTTGAAATTGATCAAGTCCGCGAGTAAAAAGAGAAAAACAAGAAAAGAAGTTTTCTCATTTGTCAATGATTATAAAGGATTAGAATACGCGGCTGAGAAAATGAACTATTATAGAGAGCTATCTATAGCAAAATTACAAAACGTCCCGAAGTCAGATAGTAGAGAGTCGCTTTCTTCGCTTGTCAGATATATGACCTCTAGAAAGACTTAGATCAGATTATAGATGCACACGTTCGATCTGAGCACCAAGCGCATTTAATCTTTGATCAATATTTTGATAGCCTCGATCGATCTGTTGTATGTTATGGATGATACTTGTCCCTTTAGCTGAAAGTGCCGCTATTAATAATGAAACACCAGCACGTATATCTGGGGAAGTCATCTCGATCGCGCGTAGTTTATGCTTTCGTTCGAGTCCTATGACAGTTGCCCTATGCGGGTCGCAAAGGATAATCTGAGCACCCATGTCGATTACTTTGTCTACAAAGAATAATCGACTTTCAAACATTTTCTGATGTATGAGAACACTACCCTTGGCTTGTGTGCATACAACGAGAATTATGCTAATGAGATCTGGTGTAAATCCTGGCCACGGAGCGTCATATATGGTTAAGATCGAGCCGTCAACAAAAGGGCGTATTTCGTATATGTCCTGTTGAGGTATGATTAGGTCATCACCGGACCATTTGAGATCAATCCCGAGATTTGAAAATACATTGGGTATGATGCCGAGGTCTGCTTTGCCTGCTCCTGTAATTGTAAGTTCTGATTGAGTCATAGCCGCTAAACCTATGAAGCTGCCGATCTCGATGAAGTCTGGCATAACCTCATGAGTTGTGCCATGAAGCTCACTAACCCCAGTGATGACAAGCCTATTAGATCCGACACCATCGATTTTGGCTCCCATCCTTATCAGCATTTTGCAGAGCTGCTGGAGATAAGGTTCGCATGCGGCGTTATAGATCGTTGTTTCACCGTCGGTAAGCACAGCGGCCATGACTATATTGGCGGTACCCGTGACGGAGATCTCATCCATAAGGATATATGTTCCTTTTAGATTTTCACCGCCGAGGTAGTAGCTTTCTCTTTGCTGATCATATTGGAATGTCGCACCAAGTTTTTTGAATCCATTCAAATGAGTATCAATCCTTCTTCGTCCGATCTTGTCTCCTCCAGGTTTGGGCATATAAGCACGACCATATCTTGCGATCATAGGTCCAAGAAGCATTACTGAGCCTCTAATTTTCTTTGCGTTCTTCTGATATTCTTCACTAGCCAGATAGTCGAGGTCTATCTCTTTGGCTTCGAACTCATAGGTATTATTATCAAGACGGTTTACGTCTACACCAAGACCGTCGATGAGAGAGATCAGACGTCTGACATCAAGTATATCTGGGACATTGGATATAGTAACCTTCTCTTTAGTTACTAGAACAGCGGAGAGTATTTGAAGGGCTTCATTTTTTGCTCCTTGAGGTATGATGGAGCCTTGGAGTCTGGCTTCTCCCTTTACCCTAAACGAATTATTTTCACTCATACATTGCGATTAGACCTATACTTCATTTACGAAAGTGCCTATGAATAACTTATAGAGGCCTCGCTGTATTATCTACGTCTATTACGTCCGTTATTTCGATTACTTCCTCTACCATTAGATCGGTAGTTATTATTTCTTCGACCCTTATGATTGCTACCGCCTTTTCTCCTTCTATTATGATTAGTTATGGAGACAGACAGGTTGATTTGATCATCTTCAGAGATGCTTATCTGACCTTCAGACATTTTGTGAAGATCTTGTTTGATGACATCATCGCTAACAAAGTGCTCTTTGTTCCAAGTGCGGTATGCAAGCTTCATATAAGCCGCAATGATCATGACAAACTCCTCCTTTTTTTCGCTATCCTCCATCTTCACGGCTTTGTCGATGAGGATTTGAACATTTTTGCCGTAGTGACGATTTTTTCTTATCCCATCAGGATAAACGACAGCTTCCGGGGTTATCTTGGTATTGTCAGGAGTAGGTGTCACACCGTCTGGAGGAGTCACATGTATATCCCAATCGGCGATTTTAAATAAATGGTGCCAGAGTTTTGTCTTTGAATCTGGATTGTGTTTATCTGTGGGATGCATTTGATGCATGAGATCTACGATAGCCTCTGCATACTGCTGTCTTTTGATATAGTCTTTCTCTCCCTTGATCTTTACGATCATATTCTGGATGTTACGGCCATACTCTGATATGACCAATTTATCCATCTGGGAGTTGTATTGCATGTTTTCTGTACTCATTCTACTGTTACTGACTTAGCTAAGTTTCTTGGTTGATCCACATTGCACCCTCTCATAACTGCTATATGATAGGCTAAGAGCTGGAGCGGGATCACTGATAATATAGGAGAGAGCGCTTCTTTCACAGTTGGTATCTCTATGCAGTAATCTGCAACGGCTTTGATTCTTTCATCACCCTCAAGTACTATCGCTATTACAACGCCTTTTCGCGCCTTTACTTCTTCGATGTTACTTAGTATTTTATCGTAGATACCTTCATTAGTGGCAATCACTATAACTGGCATATACATATCGATGAGAGCAATCGGGCCATGTTTCATTTCGGCCGCAGGATATCCTTCTGCATGTATGTAGGATATCTCTTTAAGTTTCAATGCTCCTTCGAGCGCTACTGGAAAATTATATCCTCTTCCTAGATAAAGTGCATTATTAGCACCTTTTATCTCTGCTGCAATATACCTGATTTTCTCGTCTTGATCCAATATCTGTGAAGCCTTGGATGGAAGAAGGCTAATATCCTTAAGATATAAATCACATTCTTCTTCGCTAACAGTACCTTTTCTTAGGCCTATCTGCAGCGCCATAAGTGTTAATACAGAAAGCTGACTTGTGAAGGCTTTTGTCGAAGCAACACCAATCTCAGGGCCAGCATGTGTGTAGGATCCACTATCTGTAATACGTGATATACTTGAGCCTACGACATTTACGATACCATAGGTAAAGGCCCCTTTACTCTTTGCTAACTTCAGTGCTGCGAGCGTATCTGCCGTCTCTCCTGATTGTGAAATGGCAATGACCATATCCTTTTCAGAAATGATCGGATTTCTATACCTGAACTCTGAGGCATACTCTACTTCACATGGGACGCGTGCTATCTCTTCGATGAGATATTCTGCCACGAGAGCTGTGTGCCAAGAGGTACCACAAGCTACGAATACAAGTCTATCTAACTGCGAGACCATATCCAGATGATCTTCGAGTCCTCCTAACTTGACCCATCCATCTACGCTGCTATATCTCCCCCTCATACTATCAGCAATCGTCTCTGGTTGTTGATAAATCTCTTTGAGCATGTAATGAGGGTAAGACCCTTTCTCGATAGCTTCTATCTGGACATCTATCTCAGTGATCTTGCCTTGGACAGTCTGATTATCCAGAGAAGATATCGTATACCCTTGTCCTTTTTTAATTTCTATGATCTGATCATCTTCTAAGAAAATGAATCTATCTGTATACTCTCCTATCGGAGAAGTATCCGATGCTAGGTAATAAGCATCTTGACCGATACCAAACACTAATGGACTACTCTTACGAGCAGCTATAAGTGTATCAGGCTCAGATTTGTCTATGACAACCAAGGCATAAGCCCCTACTATCTTGTTCAAAGCTATTCTAAGGGCCTCTTTGGTCGATACACTATTCTTATCTCTATAGTACTGGATAAGATGAGCTACTACTTCGGTATCAGTGTCACTTTGAAAAGTGAAACCTTCTTCTATTAGGATTTTTTTCCAAGTTTGATGATTTTCGATGATACCATTATGCACTACTGATATAGTTCCATCTTGACTGGTATGCGGATGGGCATTAGTATCTGTAGGTGGTCCGTGAGTAGCCCATCGGGTGTGTGCTATCCCTATGCTTCCTGAAGCATTAGAGGCCTTAACCAGTTCATCAAGTCCGGATACCTTACCTGAGCATTTGAAAGTCTGGAGCATACCACCATCGATGATAGATATACCCGCTGAATCATATCCTCTATATTCTAGTCTGTAAAGACCTTTAATTAAAAGAGGCACTGAATTTTCATCACCTATATAGGCGACTATTCCACACATATATTACGAATTAGTATAAGTAAGTCTCAAGGTAGCTGGGAAGTCAGGGTGATCAGGTCCGTAAAGGATCACATTGTTTGGAGTTTCAACGCGATTACGTATGATTAAGTATAACGTAGTTCGGTCTTCTACACCCCTAAAGAGCTCTTTCACAAAATTTGTGATGTTGAGTTGATACTTAACAGTATTGTCGTCGATCCTAGTTTGTCTGAATCCATTGAATATCCCACCTATCTGACCCGTATTGATTGCAATCTCTAGATCTAGTATGGGCACTAAATTATCATCATCATTTCTTACGAAAAGATCTAACCCTTCAGGTAACGCAAATCTAGACGTATCAAAGGTTATGTCCTGATTTACATAAAATTCAAGGGTTGCGAGATTCACAAACCTATCTCTCTCTCTCAATAAATCTGAAATATCTATTTCGAGAATTGTCCCAGTATGGCCTTGGAGAAAAAAGGTGCTCTGATTATTCGAATCAGCAATTACTGATTCCATCAGAGAGCCAGTTATATCATATTCAAAAAATACCGGGGCCTCACTACCAAAAGGATATGTAAAGTTTCTCGGGGTACCCAACGAGTCTCGATAAAAGAATAAAAGAGCGGAGTTTAGATCCGCAAGGTCTAATTGAAGTAGAGAGTTGTTAGAAGTAGATGTAACTAAAAAACCATTGACAAGGCTCATAAATCCAATCGGATCTCCATTGTTTAAGTTATCATCAAAAATCGCCTGACCAAATTCAAGGTCAATCGGTACACGGATTAAACCATCTATGAATATGGAGTCCCTTGTAAATACATCTAGTACTGCGAAGGAATCTAAATCATCTGGATTCAAGCGATCTAGCCGACCTATAGGTTCAGGATCGAAAGCTAGGATTTCATCTGTTCTAATCGAGTCAACATTATCTATAGGTTCCGTGAGATGAAATACCTCAATATTATGTTGGGCATTCGAGCTCCCGTATGTCCTGAGTGAGTCGATTCTTAGAGCTAATGCTACAGAATCTAATGTGCCACCCTCAAAAACAGGAGCTAATGCCACTATAGGACGCCCATAGAAAGCAGCTGAAAGTTGACCAAAAAGAGGTCCATCTAACGTGCCTAAAGAATGTCTTCTTATAAAATTAGTAATCGGCTGATCTATTGGAGTCGGGGGGAGGTGCGTAATCCTAATATCAAAATCCGTTTCTTCTACGATTTCAAGATCATCAGAAGAAAGAAGACCAGAGCCTACTTCTGTCTCATCACCACACGATGATAACACCAGTAGCAGAGTCGATGCTAGGAGAAAGAGATGAAATTTTTTCAATTCTGAATTAACTATCAGTATCAGTCAATGACTTAAAAAAGTCTAAATACTCTTTAAGGAACGTTTCTTCACTATGCGATAGTTGTGGTAGGGTAGACTCCTTTAATGCTTTTTTAACGCTATTGTCCTGTATTTTACCACCTGTGATCAATGCATCACTATATTTGATGGCACCTTCATGTAAAGTGATCTTCTTTCCGTTTTTGTAGTCGGCGAGGTCATCATCTGTAAGATCGTTTATACGAGCCTTATCAAAGAATGAATCTTCAAATGTATCGGCATAAGATCCGTCATACGCTGAGTAGACCATCTTGGCATCTTGGAAGATCGGATCTTGCTTGTAGATTTTATCGTGATACATTGGTATCAAACTTGTCATCCATCCATGACAGTGGATGATATCCGGTGCCCAACCAAACTTTTTGACAGTTTCCATGACCCCCTTACAGAAGAACACCATCCTATCTGCGTTGTCTTCAAATGGTTTTTCATCTTCACTATCGAAGATAAACTTCCGCTTAAAGAACTCTTCATTGTCGAGGAAGTATACCTGCATTCTTGATCCAGGTAAAGAAGCAACTTTTATTATTAATGGGAAGTCATCATCATCAACGATGATATTCATCCCTGATAGTCTAACAACTTCATGAAGTTTATGTCTCCGTTCGTTGATAACTCCATATCTAGGCATCAAGACACGCACTTCATAACCATTATTGTAGGTATGTGGTGCTAGCTGATTGACTATAGATGATATCTCACCTAGAGTAGTATATGGACTCATCTCTTGAGTGACAAAAAGTACTCTTTGCTTACTCATAAAAGCTCTTCTTAAAAATGGGCTGCGAAGATACTATAATTTTAACTTCTCGCTCTGAAGTGGCTACAGTCTAACAACTTGAAGATGAATGCATTAGTACTCTTCGTAAAGCATATTCTACGCATTGTCAGGAGCTAACCTCAAATCTATCTGCCTCTTATCTAGATCTATCTGATATATCTCAACTGGTATGCGATCGCCTATCCTCCACACTGCTCCACTCTGTCTTCCCGATAATTTGATTCGCGCAGGATGGAGCGTAACTGACTCGCCTAATTGGTCAAAAGGGATATAACCGTCAGCTTGACTTTCAACTAATTCTATGAACATACCTCTCTCAGTCATATTACGTATGACCCCCTCTTCTACTGTTCCCAGACGCGAAGAGTAGTATTCTACTTGTTTGTATTTGATTGACTCACGTTCTGCATTGATAGCATCCCTTTCCTTCAGCGAGATGTAGTGACACTTTTCTTCTAGTTCTGCTTTATTGACTCTATTTGCTTTGGTTAGATTATCATGTAGTATGCGATGAGCTAAAACATCTGCATATCTTCTGATCGGCGAAGTAAAGTGACTATAGTACTCAAAGCCGAGGCCATAGTGTCCTATATTATCAGAGGAGTAAGCTGCTTTGGCCATGCATCTGATAGCCATCGGCTTAAGTATGTGGAGCAACTCTTGATCACCTTCCTCATCACTCAGGCTGTTGAGAGATTTTGTGATATGCTTCGGAGAGTCAAAGTTGAGTTTGATACCACACTCAGAAGCGAGTAAAGCTAGCTCCATCAGTCGATCTGGGTCAGGAAGGTCGTGTATACGGTATACATATGGTACTTCGTGAGAAGTATCTTTTTTAGACATGTACTTCGCAACTGTTTTATTAGCGAGTAACATCCACTCTTCGATCATCTTATGCGCATCCTTCCTCGTCTTTTTATATAGACTTATGGGGGCTCCTTTGTCGTCTAACTCAAATCTTACCTCTTCAGTTTCAAAGTTGATACTTCCCTCCTCAAATCTCTTCTTGTTGAGCTTCTTAGCCATCTTATTGAGCTCAACGATGGCTTCAGCATGTTCTCCTTGCTCTGAATCTATGACATCTTGAGCATCCTCATAGGTATATCTATGATCACTGTGTATGATCGTTTTTCCCAACCAAGCATCAATTACTTCATACTTATCACTCAAGGTAAATATGGCAGAGAAGCAAAGCTTGTCTTCGTGAGGGCGAAGTGAACAAAGTTCATTGCTAATTTTTTCAGGCAGCATCGCACACACCCGATCTACCAGATAAACGGAAGTCGACCGATGATAAGCATCTTTGTCTAAAGAAGTACCTGGACGAACAAAGTGAGTAACATCTGCTATGTGTACACCTACTTCCACATGTCCATTTTCTAGTGTTTTATAACTAAGAGCATCATCAAAGTCCTTGGCATCTTTCGGATCTATGGTGAATGTTAGCACCTCTCTTAGATCTCTACGTCGAGAGATCTCTTCCTCATCATATGTATCCGATAACTGAGCAGTCTCAGCTAAGACTTCCGGAGGATATGCCACCTCAAAACCATTATTTATGAGGATGGCATTCATCTCATATTCATTGCGATCCTGAACGTCTAGAACTTCTGTAACCCGTCCGATGATCTCTTGTTTTCTACCGCGACTGAAGTCTATAACTTCCACGACTACAGCCATTTCATCTTCGGCCTTGCCAAAATCCTCCGGCATGATCTTTATGTCTAACTTCTGTTTTGGTGTTTCGACATATACTAGACCATACTTCTTATGTTCTTGAAAGATGCCTATAAAGTTGATCCTCTTTCTTTTGATGACCCGAGTGATTTTGCCTTCTGGGCGTCTTCCGTTTTTTGGGATGATAGCTGTTACTTCGACCGTATCACCTTGAAGAGCATTGTTTACATATTTTTGAGGAACATAGATATCCCTCTCTTGGCCTTCCACTATGATATAGGCGCCACCACTAGCAGTTAGATCGACTCTTCCTTCTAGAAGTATGGATCTCTTCTGAAGTGCGCTTTGTATATGCGAAGGATGAATAGTATATCTACCTTCCTTATCTCTGATGAGCTTCCCATCCTGGTGAAGTGCCTTTAATGCACTTTTAACCGAATCCTTACTATTCTTCGTCTTTAGTTTGGCAGTTATAGTCCCTGAGCTATAGGACTTGCTCGCCTTTCTCCTGAGTAACTTGATGATGGCTGCTTGTAAAAATCGCTGAGGTAGTTTCTTGCTGGGGTGCTTATGTGTTCTTTTCATGCTCGATTGCTTCACGCGCGGCGAAGATCACATCATT
>CAYYBR010000011.1:0-34904 GCA_964470035.1 uncultured Saprospiraceae bacterium | reverse complement strand
TGATAATTACATTCTGAGAGAAACCAATAATACGTACATTTACGTATTGAATTGGACTGTTAAAACCACGCATTAAGGGTAAATCCTAGAAGGGCTTTGTTAATTTCCCTTTTACTTTGCTTTTATAGGGTGGCTTTTGGCTGTCTTGGATTCTATGAACAAACCATGCCTGAGATGAGACAAACTCTACTTTTTCTGTTTCTGCTGCTACTAGCAGGTTCACTAAGTAGTCAGGATATACACTATTCGCAGTTCTACAATCAGCCACTCAATGTAAATCCTGGAAAGACAGGAATCTTCAATGGAGATAAACGAGTAAATCTCAGTTATCGAAGTCAATGGAGAACAGTGCCTGTGCCGTGGACAACTTTTAGTGGATCTTTTGACAGAAAATTTTACCCTAAATACGGCCAACAACACTTTTGGTCAGCGGGTGTGCTTTTCAACTATGACCTTCAGAGTCGATTGGTGGATATCAATCTAACCAATATCAACATCACAGGTAGTTGGACTAAAATTCTCAATGAGCAAAATCTATTAACCATTGGAGCGCTCGTAGGTTATGCTACGAGAGGTTTTGATGCGACCAGCTTAACCTTCGATAGACAATGGAATGGTATTGAGTTCGATGGGACACTTGCGACTGGTGAAGATTTTAATACATCGAGAATTGGCTTTTTCGAAAACTCTCTAGGCCTGAACTACAGGTGGCAAAGAACTGCCCGAACAAAGTTAGATCTTGGGGTGGCTGGATACCACATCCTAAAACCAAGTATAAATTTTATTGAAGGAAGTAATGATGATATTCGATTAGGGACGAGACTTACGCTGACTGGTGTCGGAAGCTTTCAGCTTTCTGATAAGCTAGATATACAGCTCAATGGACTTTTCCAGAATCAAGAAGACTCTAATGAAGTGATACTTAGTGGTCTAGGAAAAATCTATATCAATCAAAACCGAGGGAAAGAACTTCAGTTACACCTTGGCTTTGGGTGGAGATCAGGTCAGTCCTTGTTTCCTGTCATAGCCCTTCAACATCGTCAGTTGTATTTCTCTCTCAACTATGATATCGATGTGACGGATTTTGCCGAGAGACATGATACGCGACCTACTTCATTTGAAGCGCATTTTTCTTACATTATAACCGACGTAAAACCAAAGGTGAAAGTCTGTCCGATTTTCTAAAGTAATGAGCATGAGACAATTATATGTAATAGGGCTGTTGCTTCTCACGAGCGCTATGTGTCATGGACAGACACGTAATGCGTTCATACGTGCGGCGGAGGATGCATTTGCAGATGAAAACTATTATGCTGCGCTGGACTACTATCTCGAGACTATCAAGTTTGATACGTCCAATGTAGAGATGCACTACAGAGCCGCAGAAGCTGCCAGAAATTTTGACTCTTATGCGATAGCGGAAGAGCATTACACCTACGTCTTAAGTCAAGATAGTGATGCTAGTTATCCATACGCAACATACCATCTCGCCTATGTCCAGCAGATGCAAGGTAAGTATGAGCTTGCCAAAAGAAACTATGAGTTATATCTCAGCCAATATGATGGGGACAATCCAAGGTTTAGTGATAAAGCCAGAAAGGAGATCTCTTCTATAGATTGGTCTAACTCGATGCTTGAAACACCTGACGAAGGAGTTACTATCACACCACTTGAAGGGGTGAATACTCCTTACTCAGAGATAGGAGCAATCATAGATGGAGATGAGGTCGTCTATACTTCGGTAAAATATCTACCACAAGATAGAAGGGCCTACAGCAATAAACATATAGGTAAGGTCTTAAGTCATAGTGAGACTAAGATTGGAGATGAAATAGCAGAAGACTTTAATCGTGCTAACCTCCACACCGCTCATGTTACTTATAATATGAATCGGTCGAAAGTCTTTTACACAGTGTGTCATTATATAAACGATGATGACGTACGATGTGATTTATACTGCCGACAGGTATTAGGAGATGGATCATTTGGCGAAGAGTTGAAACTTCCTGCTCCTATCAACATGGATACTATCACGAGTACTCAACCTAACATAGGATTTGACAAAGCTACAGGACAAGAGATTCTTTATTTCGTATCAGATCGCGCCGGAGGGAAAGGTGGCATGGATATCTATGCATCTAATATCACTGGCATAGAGTCTTTTTCTGATCCTATTAATATCACTTCCGTAAATAGTTCAGGAGATGATGTTTCTCCATTCTACCATAATAACTCTCAGGTGTTATACTATAGCACCAATGGAGATATGACTTTAGGTGGATACGATGTATATAGAAGTGAAAAAGCTAATGGTAACTTTTCAAAACCACAGAACTTAGGTGCTCCCACTAACACGAGTTATAACGATGTTTTCTATACACTAAATGAA
The DNA here is from genome assembly GCA_964470035.1 of uncultured Saprospiraceae bacterium. Classification (GTDB taxonomy): domain Bacteria; phylum Bacteroidota; class Bacteroidia; order Chitinophagales; family Saprospiraceae; genus JAJRXG01. Next base: position 32,515 of record CAYYBR010000011.1, on the reverse strand, counting down.
GAAGGCGATAAAGGTCTGTTATCCTCTAATCGGCCTGGGTCGATGTATATAGATGAGAGTAATCAATCATGCTGCTATGATATATACAATGTCGATATAGCACCTCTTGATATAAAACTGAATGCGCTCACATTTGACGCTAAGTCTCTAGATAGTCTGGAGGGAGCAACCGTCCAACTTGTTTGTGCATCAAGTGGAGATGTGATGAATACTATTACAAATGATCTTAGTGCTGATCACATCTTCCAGCTAGAGAGAAACAAAGATTATCTCTTGATAACTACAGCACCAGGTTATCATCCTGATACGATGGCCTTCAACACGAGGTCTGTATTTGAGTCTGGAGAGATAGAGAAGAAGGTTTTCTTAGAGCGAAGTACGTTACAACTTGATGTACTCACATTTGATGAAATTTCAAGAGAAGCTCTACCGGGTACAACCATCACCTTGATGGACCTTACCGATGGCTCTATCCAAGAGATAACTGTTACTAATGAATCTGGTAATGACTTTTCGTTTGAAGTGATACCAGGTCACAGCTATCGACTCATAGCCGCTAGAGATCGTTATTACGAAGACTCTGTTGAGTTTGTTGCTAAAGATGATGATGGTTCGGGTGTGATAAGAAAAGAACTTTACCTGACAAGAAGAGATCTTAATATCTACCTACCACTAGCGCTTTACTTTGATAATGATATACCAGAGAAAAGAACTGAAAAACTTACTACTGCATTGACGTATTCTCAAACCTTTGATGAGTATGTAGTTCTCAAGGAAGACTTTAAACAGCGTTTCTCTAGAGGGCTAAGAGGAGATGATAAGGCACTTGCTGAGTCAAGAGTAGAAGAATTCTTTGAAGGAGATCTGAAGGGTGGCTATGACAGATTTTCCAGATTTGTGGATTATTTGACGGGTCAGCTAGCTGATGGAAGATCTTTTGAGATTTCTATAAGAGGCTTTGCTAGTCCCCGTGCAGATACACGCTATAACTTGGCACTTAGTCAGAGAAGGGTAGTCTCCGTTCAAAATGAACTTAAGGACTACATGAATGGTGCTCTTCTCAAGTACATCAACAACGGACAACTAAAAATCACAGAATTATCATATGGTGAGAGTCTTGCTCCTGATAATGTAAGTGATGTTTTATATGATAGACGAAATTCCATTTACAGTCCTGATGCTTCGAAAGAGCGTAGAGCTGAAATAGTAGAGATCAAGCAAGGATCTCTTTGAAAAAATAATTAGCTCATCATAAGCAAATCTTAAATGAGTAACATAAAGAAATTAATGAAACACTTATCGACTGGCATCTTCGTCTTGCTCATGTTGATATCTTCTCAAGCGAGTGCAACGCATATCGTAGGAGCAGATATGACATTTGCATGCAATGGTAAAGATTGGTATACAATCAGCTTGACGGTAAGACGAGATTGCCTTAACGGAGACCCTGAAGCCTTCTTCGATGATCCTGCTTTTGTTGGAATTTTTGATGGTATAGGCACTCCTCTTCCTTGGTTAGGAGAGTTAGGGACGGTCCGGTTGGAACTTCTAGGTATAGAGGATATAGATTTTTTAGATGATGAATGCACACCAGGAGGAGCTCCTCTCTGTGTATCTGAGGCAACATATTCTGGACAAGTATTCCTTCCAGTAATAGATAATGGCTATGTTCTATCGTATCAGAGGTGCTGCAGAAATGCTACACTAACCAACATAGAAAACCCACTTGAGGCAGGTAATACCTCTTTTGTTTGTCTTACTAGAGAAACTTTAGAATCATGTAATAATTCTCCGGTCTTTGGAGAATGGCCAGAAGTAGTAATCTGTAATAATGAGCCACTTGTTTTTGATGCATCTGCTACAGATGCTGATGGAGATGAATTGAGATATAGCTTGTTTACACCACATACCGGTGGATCATTAGCTAACCCACAGCCGATACCACCTCTAGGACCAGAATATGATGAAGTAATCTATGCTCCAGGATTTAGTCTTGAGAATGTATTAGGTGGAGATTCGGGATTATCGATAGATCCTACTACCGGCGTGCTTACAGCAGAACCAGGTATCATCGGACAGTTTCTGGTAGGTATACTTGTTGAGGAATTTCGAGATGGAGTGTCATTATCAAAAACAAGAAGAAACTTTGAGTACAACGTTCGAGACTGCAGTAATCTTACTGGTGTAGGTTTTGATGCACCTGAGTTATTATGCGATGGTTTTACAGTTGATTTTGTTAATACATCAAGTATTGATGTTACTTCGTTTAGCTGGAATTTCAACTCGCCTACTAGTGATGCCTCATTTATGTCATCAGAGTCTGATCCTACATTTACATTCCCAGGTCCGGGGACTTACATAGTCGTTCTAACCACAGATGATGATGTTTGCAGGACGGAAACTTCAAGAGTGATAAGGGTTGTGGATTCAAGGTTGACATCTGGTTTCCAAGCCGACGATGTGATCTGTGATGGAGATGTAATCAATATAGATGTAACGAGCACTGCACAAGAGCCAAATTCTAATTTTGGCATAGCTTCTATTACCTATGAAGTATTTATAGGAGATCAGGTTTTTGTCTTTAACAGTGGAGAAACTGTTTTAACGGTGCCATGCACAGAGTCACTTGTTATAAGACAAACCGTGGTGTCATCTAGTGGATGTGATTCTTTTACCGAATTGACTTTTGACGATATCGGTGATAGAGGAAGTGATATGGATAGTGACGGGGATGGCGTGACAGACGAAGATGAGATGGAAGATGGCACTGATCCTAATGACCCATGTGACTTTAATCCAGATAGTGTGACTTTGCCTCAGTCAGATGAATTTTTAGCTCTTGATTGTGATGGAGATGGAGTGACTAATGGAGATGAGTTAGAAGATGGCACGGATCCACTAGATCCATGTGACTTTAATCCAGACAGTATAACATTACCTCAGATGGAACCTTTCCTATCTGCAGATTGTGATGGAGATGGGGTAACTAATGAAGATGAGATAGAAGATGACACTGATCCTTTTGATCCGTGTGATTTTGATCTAGATAGCGCATCAGTAGATCCTTCGGATGAATTTTTAGCTGATGATTGTGATGGAGATGGAGTAACGAATGGAGATGAGATAGCGGATGGGACAGATCCACTAGATCCATGCGACTTTAATTTGGCTAGTGTATCAGTAGATCCTTCAGACGAATTTTTAGCTGATGATTGTGATGGAGATGGAGTGACTAATGGAGATGAGATAGCAGATGGTACGGATCCACTAGATCCATGTGACTTTAATCCAGACAGTATTACTTTGCCTCAAACAGATGGATTTTTGTCGGCTGATTGTGATGGAGATGGAGTGACTAATGGAGATGAGATGGCCGATGGAACAGATCCACTAGACTCATGTGACTTTAATTTGGATAGTGTATCAGTAGATCCTTCAGACGAATTTTTGGCTGATGACTGTGATGGAGATGGAGTGACTAATGGAGATGAGATAGCGGATGGGACAGATCCACTAGATCCATGCGACTTTAATCCGGACAGTATTACTTTACCTCTTACAGATGCATTTTTGTCTGCAGATTGTGATGGAGATGGAGTGAGTAATGGAGATGAGATAGCAGATGGAACAGATCCAACAGATCCATGTAATTTTGAATTTTCTAGTGTTACACTCGACAGATCAGAACCTTTCTTGAGTACGGATTGTGATGGAGATGGAGTAACTAATGGAGACGAAATAGAGGATGGAACAGATTTCTTTGATCCTTGTGATTTTAACCCCGATAGTATCACTTTGCCTCAGATGGAACCTTTCCTATCTGCAGATTGTGATGCGACACCATCTATAGAATTTTTAGCAGAATCTTTTGAAATCTGTGAAGGAAGTTCAACACGACTAGTTGCTAATCCGAATCCAGCCTTTACATATACGTGGACGCCTACCACAGGATTAGACTTTTCTCAAGGAGGTATGGCTGACCCTATAGCACGACCAACGATGACTACCACTTATACAGTGGTCGTATCAGATGGTGAGACTTCTGTTACTGATATGGTAACAGTAGAGGTAATTAATACACTTCTAGATATAGGCATAACAAATAATAACTCATCAGTCTGTGATCCTGTAGCTAATCTTTCGGCAGTGGATCTAGGTAATACGGGTGCAGACCTCAATTATGATTGGTCTTTTGATCGGGACTTTAACACCATAGCAGCGCAAGGCCAAAATGTAATGATCCCACTTCCTGCTGGAGGAGGTAGTTCTACGATTTACTTAAGGGCTGGTGGTACAGATTTCTGTGGATCAAATGTTCCTTCTATAACGCTGAATTCATCAGGGATAGCGACTTCTGCTGATGTAACTCCTATCAATACATGCTTTAGTCCGGATGGTTCTGTTTCGATAACAGGAGATCCAGGAGCTGTAGTTGTATGGGAGCCAAGTGATAATATTACATCAGACCTTAATGCGCAAACGATAGATGTAATCGCATTAGAAGGTCAGGATAACTTCACGTTAAACTATATGATTACTACAAGCGATGGTTGTACTACAACTAATTCGGTCAGTGTAGGAGTTGAAATGGCTTTAAATCTAGGAATCGATGCTGCCTCAGTTTCTTGTGATGGCATAGCGATGTTCCAAGCTTCAGCTAATGGTCCATTAGAAGACGTGGCTATCGAATGGTCTTTAGATGAAAACTTTGATACCATACTAAGTACAGATCAAAATATAGAGCTCAATGAGCCAGCAGGAACTGCGATATTTTTGAGAGGGTCTACAGCTACTTGCCAAAGCGAAGTAGTTATGTCTACCATAGCGGAAGGTGCTGTAGAGTTTATGTTAAGTACAGACCAGCCTACAGATCAAAGGTCATGTGGAGCTGATTCTTCGGCCATTATGCTCAGCGTAACTAGTAACGGTGGAAATATCGAGTGGTTCGATCAAGATGGTAATATGATCGCCTCTGGAGGAAGTTTAGATATAGATAGGGGAGATATCACTTCAGCGACTGCTATAGTTGTAGATGCTAATGGATGCCCTGACTCAATAGTGTTTGACTTAGGATTATTTGAGTTTGATTTCACATTTGATGGATTTGATCCGGATGCTAATGATCCTATATGTATGCCAACGGTAAATCTTAATGTAACTGATAACACAGGATCTAATATCCTATACGAATGGATTTCAGCTAATGGGGGAGTCGTAAGTGGAGGTGATACACCAAATCCTGAGATAGATGTTGTTTTGGGGGATGATCTCATACTTGTAGTGACTAATGAAGAATTTGGATGTATGGATACGATACCTTTCCCTGTGATGGGAGCGCCTGGTATCACAGCTGAGATTACCGCCGATCCCGGTACTACAATAACATCTGGAGAATCAGTTACACTTAATACGACAACAGATGCCGTAGGAGCCACCTTTGTGTGGAGTACAGGAGAGACTACACAAGGCATAACTGTGATGCCGGAAGAGACGACTACCTATACCGTAGTAGTTACTGATGAGAATGGATGTACTGCTGAAGATTCGATTACTATAACCGTGGAAGATAGACCATGCTCTACGATCTTTTTACCAGAGGCCTTCACTCCTAATGGTGATGGTAACAATGATGAACTGATAGTACGTAGTGATGGAGAGTTAGATGCCATAGACTTTCAAGTCTTAGATAGATGGGGAAATGAAGTGTTCCGTACATCGAGTACTATAACAGGCTGGAACGGAAGACATCAACAAACGGGAAGTGAATTATCTCCAGGGATTTTTGCCTATTGTTTGCAGTACACTTGTAGTGGGATGGAACTAGTGCAGCACGGAAGTATCGCACTTATCAGATAGAGAGAATATATAAAATCAAGATTTTTGAAGGGTGATCCAGATGGATTGCCCTTTTTTGTTTGAAGGATCAAGTCATTGTAAGCTGATTTTTTTTTCAATTGTTATTGTAAGGAGACCCACGACTTTAGTCTTGGTCGATGTCGTAGAGACTTCGCTTATTTGATATTCTGGTTTTGGAGAAAACCTTATCCTCACAACAAGGTTTTTAAAGTATAAGAAAAGTCCGTATGAGAGTAGTTTCACTTGCGATACAACTAGTTATACTCTTCCTATGTTTTAATCTATCTGCGAGCAAACTAATTGTTTCGATAGACATCGGTTTTGATCCGCTAGACAATACTGGCATACTACAGTTTGCTTTTCAAGAAACTACAGAGGATACAATTGTTGTAGATAACGTGGGGATGGATTGGAATATAGGTCCCATTACCGTTGAGAGAAGTGATATTACCATCATCCTGGAAGATGGGGTAGTGATACGCGCGTTACCCGGTGAATTTGACATTTTCGAATCCCTTATTAGACTAGAAGATGTATCTGATATTAATATCTTCGGATACGGGGCTACGCTTGTTATGAATAAGCAAGAATATATAGACCTGGCTGATAGTGAATTTCGTCACGGGCTTACTTTGAACTCTGTTACCAATGTTGTTATTGAGGGGCTCGAGGTTTTGGATTCAGGTGGAGATGGTATTTTATTAACGAGAAGTTTTCAACCTGATAGCCAGAAAAATTTCTGCGAAAATGTGCTTATAAAGAATTGTCGCTTTTCGAATAACTACAGACAAGGTATGTCTGTGACATCTGCTAAAGATCTAACTGTATTGAATTGTGAATTTTCTGATACTAATGGTACTCTTCCTGAGGATGGTATCGACTTTGAACCAGACTTAGCTGAAGAGCGACTTGAAAATATCCTTGTGAAGGACTGTCGAATATTCAACAATTTTGGTAATGCTATACAGCTTGCTTTATTTATGATGGATGATAACTCTATGGACGTATCTATTACAATAGAGAATACTTATATGTCCAATAATCATGATCCTTCGAATACATTTGACTTTGCTGAGATTTCTGCTACAGATAATGATAGTAATGGGGTCGATGGTTTTGTGAATTTCACTAATTGCTTCATAGAAAGTAGTGAGTGGTCAGCCTTATATGTATCAAAAACTGTCGAAAGCTATGACCTCAATTTTGAAGAGTGCATATTTAAAGATGTTTCGAATAACCCAATCGAATTCAACAATCCTATTTTCTTAGAAGTAACGGATTACGATAATCAGGTGCCACGATTTGGAGGAGTGAGCTTTTCAGATTGCGTGATTATCTACGATGAGAATATTCCGTTTTTCGACCTTTTTGAAAACACACCTACCTCAGAAGGACTCGGAGATGTCACTGGTAATTTTTATATCATCAATCCAAACGATGCTGGTTTTAATACCGGTATTGATCCAGATGGAGTTAGCATAACATATCAACATTTGCCATCTATACCAATATCTGAATTGAACTTAAGTGCAAGCCAAACTGATATTCTGGAAGAAGATGTAATGCTCGGGTTTCAGGTGTCTATATCAGAAGCTCTACCTTATCCTATCGCTGCTACCATCGACTATGGCGGAGAGGCCACATACGGTAAGGATTATGAGAGAGGTAAGGGTTTTTTAATATTAGAAGCGGGAGCACTTGAAGCTACAGATACTCTAGAAATTATAGATGATAACGAAGTCGAAGGGTCGGAAACTTTGATCATATCCGGGGTCGATGATAATTGCGTGATATTTACTGAGGGTATGCTTGAGTTTTTGATCAGTGATATACTTGTTGGGTGTACACTTGACATCGAGTTAGATGATACGTGTATTCTTCTTCTTCCTAGTCGAGAGTCAAATGAACTGCAAATAAGTGGAGAGTTGGATCGCTATCTCATTGAAATCCTAGACTCAAATAATGAAGTCTATGAAACTATCAGTAGTAGTGACGGGGATCAATTATTCGATCTATCATCTTTGCCTTCAGGTTCATTCTTTCTGAATATCGAGAACTTAGAAAATAGCAGGATAAATTTTAATGCAACAATAAAGGATTAGGATTTGCAATGCGTAGTAGCCTGATTATATGGATGTAGATCTACCTTGCTTCGACGTGTCAGAACAGAGCGGTTATATTTTCTGGAGGTCTACCTATAACTGCCTTTCTTCCCTTTACAACAATAGGCCGTTCTATAAGAACAGGGTGCTCTACCATGGCTTCTATCCACTTTTTCTCTGATAGGTCCTTCCCTTTATATTGTTCTTTGAAGATTTTTTCAGACTTCCGGATAAGTTGTTCAGCGGGAATCTTCAGTTTCTTAAGGAGTGAAGAAATTTCTTCGAAAGACAGAGGGTTCTTAAGGTATAGTACTATCTCAGCACTCTGATTAGCTTCTTCTATAAGAGCGAGTGCCTCGCGACTCTTACGACATCTTGGGTTGTGATAAATCTTCATAGTAAAAACATCATTTCTAGTCTAACAATGTCAGTTTGGATACGTTCTTTAAACGACACTGTCATTGTTTCATCTTGATGATAAACAATATAATCGATCTTTGTTGACTTGAATAGTAGAGATAGTATACTGAATATGAAGAAGAGTTTGGTTACGGGGTGTTTAGTGATCTTTATAGGGCTTATTTACGTAAGTGATACTTATGGTCAAGAAATACTCAGAGCAGAACTAGTCGGACAAGTACAGCACGAAATAAGATCCAATGATATCTGGGGTTATGTCGATGGCGAGGGTGTAGAATATGCAGTGATAGGTACGATATCAGATGCACGTATATACAGCCTCGAAGAGCCAAGCACGCCAGAACTCGTGGCTCAAATCGCAGGGGCCGAGTCAGTCTGGAGAGACTACAAGAGTTATGATCAATATATCTATCAGATTACTCAACGCGGAAGTGATGGTCTTACGATCATCGATATGACTCAAGCACCGGATAGTATATCCTCACTCTTGTTCACACCAGAAATATCAATACAAGGAACGACAGAAGTACTTCGTACATGTCATAACTTATACATCGATGAAGAAGAAGGAATTGTTTTTTTAGCAGGATGCAACAACGGAGTAGGAGGTATACTGATGTTCGATCTTACTCAGGATCCTCTTAATCCATCATTCATCGGAGCTGTTGATGAGCGATATAGTCACGACGTTGTTGTGCGAGGAGACACCTTGTTTTCATCAGAAATAAACGAAGGGAATCTTGGGATCTATGATATCAGTGACCTCACTAACCCTCAGTTGATAAGTAGAACAAGAACTACTTCATCGTTTACACATAATGCGTGGTTTAGTGATGATGGCCAGTATGTATTTACCACTGATGAGAGAGCTAACTCTACGATAGATGCTTACGACATCAGTGATCTGAGTAATCCTGTATTAGTCGATACATATTTGCCTGTACCGAATGAAGGAATTATACCACATAATACGCACTACTTAGATGGGTACCTAGTTACGTCGTGGTATACAGAAGGACTTATTGTCATAGATGCTAATCGACCTGACAACTTAGTTCGTGTAGGTCAGTTTGATACTTTTCTAGGTGCAGGTACTGGATTTCAAGGTTGTTGGGGGGCATACCCTTATCTACCATCAGGTAGGGTGCTGGCGAGTGATATAAGTACTGGGCTTTATGTCTTTGATGTAGACTATCAAAGGGCTTCTTACCTTGAAGGATTTATATACGATGCGATATCTGGAGACCCTATCAATGGTGCACAGATTACCCTTGTCGACGACGGTAAAACTACTGAGCAAAGTAGGGCTGATGGAGAGTATAAAATGGGCACCGCCATCTCCGGAAACTATGATGTGATCGTCACGCATCCAGATTATGAGAGTATAACAATAACTGTTACTCTTCGCCAAGGGTTGGTGACAGTTGAGGATTTCAGGTTGTTTAGAAATGGATCTATCATATCCGTCGAAGGAGTAGTAACAGATGAGTCAGGAAATCCTATACCAGAAGCACGGCTAACTATAGAAAATGGTATAAGAGATGTGGCAGTAACCACTGACGAAAATGGGGCTTATGCAGTACTGCTTGTTGCTGAAGTCTATACCCTTCGGGTTGCTGCTTGGGGTTATCGCGGCAGAGAAATTACAATTGAGGTTCAAGATCAAAATGTTGAGCCGGTGATATTAGAGGAAGGTTTTGAGGACGACTTTTTTGTTGATCTTGGATGGACTGTAGCTGGAGATGCACCTACAGGAATATGGGAAAGAGCTGTGCCAACTGCTACATTCTTCGAAAATTTAGTTTCCAATCCTGGCGTAGATGTTCCTGATGATATAGGTGACCATGCCTTTGTTACTGGGAATATTGGACTAAATGCTGGCGCCGATGACGTAGATAACGGAACAACTGTGTTAACATCTCCGCCTATAATTGTAGATGGTCTCCGCAATCCTATTATCGAGGTGAGCCCATGGTTTTTCAACGACGGAGGATTTGGGCAGCCTATAGATGATACTTTAACGATATCTCTAATCTGCGATGGTAAGATCACTGATGTTGCACGAATCGTGAGCGAGGAAGGTCAAAGTGGTAGATGGCGAGAACCAGTACGTATCTATGTCGACTCTATCTATAAAAGAGCGAAGACAGTTCACTTAGCTATTTCTGTATCTGATCAAACGGATTCTGGTCACCTTGTTGAGGCCGGTATAGATCGCTTTAGAATGTTCGAAGGACCAGCACCAGACTTTCCATCTAATCAAGAGGAGATCGACGTCGTACTTGCCCCAAATCCTAATGATGGCTTTTTCTATATAGATGTTTTTACTAATGAGGAAGTATCCGAAGTAAGCGTCTATGATGTAAAGGGTAGGCGTATCCTTCTAGATACTACTGGCGATCTTGAAGTTGATTTGCGCGGAATAAAGGATGGATTTTATATAGTAGACGTGACTTTTACGACTGGCGTAACTACTCGACGAAAGATGCTGGTAAGAAAGATATAAGCGCCAAGTAAAAGTATATACCTTAGCATCTATGAAATTCCTACTAGCAAGTATATTGATGTTGTTCTTTATTTGTACTGGATGTAAGAACGAATCTACTTCCATAGCTCACCAAGTTCCTTCGACGAGCCCTGAAGGCTTTTCTCCGAACGGGATTACTCCCGAAATGACGGATCAACTCCTTAAAACTGCAGATCACATTGATTATATATTTTCTGTTATTCCTCTTAGTATGAATCAAGATGGACAGTCTTCTGTATATCAAGATTTGAGGTTTCTTTCAAGCAAGCCGTTACTTGGATTGATAGATGGTTGTAAACCCATGGCTAGAAAGATCTACTTAGGTAATGGTGAGATTATCACAGAGGCGGACCTGTACTTTATGAATGGATGTTTTTATCAGGTTTTTCTTTCTAAAGAGAAACCGATATATGGCAATTATCTTTCCGAGGAAGGATTGAACTACTATGTACAACTGATGGATCAAGCAAAGGCAAGCATGCCAGCTGAATTTCGCAATACCTATCGTCTTCCAGATGTAACTGGCAAGTAAAGAGAAGTTTCTTGATTATCGGGTGTGATACTGTCAATAGACTCTTCCGATCATAGGATGATCAACGATGGCTTTTTTCAACTCTTTAAAATCTACGGAACCTTGATGAGACCAAACGACTTCGCCTCCAGGTTCTATCAATGCTGTATATGGTAAAGCTCCATTCCAATTAGGATCGACCGCCTCTATCAAGGCATACTTGTCATCTTCCTGAGATATATAGTTCTGAAGAGCAGAGGACTTACTTTGTAAGAATTCTAGCGCTCTTTGTTTTTTCTCGAGCTTATCAGCTGATAACGAAATAAACTCAAAGTCTCTAGCACCAAACATCCTTTGGATAACCACAAAATCTGGATACTCCAGCCGACATGGTGCACACCAGGTAGCCCAGAGATTTATGAGACGCAGCTTCTCGGAGTCATTGTCCATCAATCCTTTTACTTCATTGAGGTTGACTTCGCTCAAGGTTACTTCCTTCTCTTCCCATTCTGCGTCTATCTTTGCGCGCATATCAGTTTTCCAACCCCACTTTGTAGAGCAGCCAAAAGTCTTTGTAGTCGCGAGCAACACTTCTTCACCAGCTAAGAGTTGATCTAATGCAGTTCTAAGGTCTTCGCCATTTGCGGTTCCAGGTTTTTCTGAGCCATCTATTCGGCCTACATACCTTAAGGTTCTGTCTTTGTCAAATACAAAGCAGTGCGGTGTGGCTACAGGTCCATATGCTAGAGATACTCTTTGATTATCGCCATCATATAAGTATGGGAAGTTGAAGGAGGCGTCTTTGGCCCTGACGATCATGTCCTCATAAGTATCACCCAGATCAGAATAGCCGAGCTCCTCATAAAGAAGACCAAGAGGACTATTAGGTGATATGGCTATGACTTGTACGCCTTTCCCTTGATAATCGCTAGTGATGTCCTTCAGTCTTTGCTCATAAGCTTGTGCTGTAGGACAGTGGTTACAAGTGAAGACGATGGCTAATATATCCTTATGATCATAGTCATCAAGGCTATGATAAGTGCCATCAACCCCAGGTAGATTAAAGTCAGGAGCTTTCGTGCCCAATGCTAAGGTCTTGATTTCTTGTTCTGCTACAGGAACAGGTCTTGATTCATAACCCACCGTAGTTTTCACCTTTTTAGTAGATTCTGATTTGCAAGACACGAATAGCCCTATGCTTATCAAAAAGTAGAAAAGCAAATGTGATTGTTGTGACATGTCTTAAAGATAAAGGTTCTTGTAAAGTTCTTGTCGACTAAGGATATCCTCTAGTGTGGATATGCAGTTTGTACCCACTTCTTCTATACTAAGTGAAGCTGCAGCATGAGCAAAGGTAGTGGCTGTTATAATATCACGATGTTCATAATAAGCCAAACTATAAGCCATCCCAAATATGTCACCTGCCCCAGTAGTGTCAATGACTTCAGTTTTGAACGATGGTAAGAATGTTGGTTGTTTATCTTGATAAATCGTGACACCTCGAGATCCTTGTGTGATAACGACGTGATCGTGTTGTTGTATTAGTTGATCTAGATAACTTTTACCTAAGGGTTTGATATCTTCTTCGCTACAGAGAGCTATATCAAGTACAGGCAGTATATCAGGATTTAGTTCTTTGGGGACGATACGTCCAAGATTGCTACAGTTACGCATCCAACCTTGTAATAGTCCTACGACTAATGAATCTGCCATAAATTCATAACCACTGATATCAATCTCATCAGCGATAGGACATATGAAGACGATATCTGAAGTATTTACAGAAGTGGCATCTAGAATTATATCATTTGCACGAGCAAGTAACTTTTGCTCACGGCTGTCTCCTTTATCTTTGTTGCTGAAGACGGTTGTATGCTCACTCGAATTATTACTTAGTACGATGCCTTGATTATCAAATAATGATCTATACGCAAACTCTTCACTGAAACTTGTGATTACCTCGGGTTGATACCCAATCGCACGAGCTAAAAAGGCTGCATACGAGGCTGATCCACCTAGTCTATGGCCGTCCTGAATGATATCATGACATACATGGCCAATTATCGATAAAGATGGGATTAAGGGCATGCGACGAGAGCTTCTCTAACTTGAAGTGGGCTAATAGCAGAAGTGCTGCTCAATTTATGAGAGAGATAGTTGATCAAATTGATCATCTCTACTTCGCTTAAGTCATGAGCTGGCATATAGACTGTCGATAGTTGTGTGCTTTTTTTACCCTTCTTGATAAGGCAAACCAAGGATTCTTGATCCGAAGATAGGTAAGGAGAGTCGACCAAGGATGGATAGATCTCACCTAGTCCCTTACCTTCTGACATGTGACAGTTTGCACAATACCTTTCATAGATGAGTTTGCCCTGCGGGTATCTCTCTTGATCACATGATAAAGCAGACGTCAATACTATGAGGGTTACTATACTCGAGACTGAGACAAGTTTACTCATGTTGATTGCGAAGCAAGTCGATTTTATCCATAAATCCATCTACGGTCTTCGGATCAGTTCCGTCACAGAAGCCTCTTATCCGTGCGTCTTGATCTAGAAGAAGAATCTTACCACTGTGATCAAATCCTCCTGGAGCGTCCGGTGCTTCAAGAGCTGCTACGAAATAATCTTCATTAGCGAGCTCCATCATCATGTCTTTAGGTCCTGTCAGAAAGTGCCACTGGTCATCGTTAGCGCCTATCTTATTAGCATATTGGTTCAATATGGAGACACTATCTCGCTTGGGGTCTATCGTATGTGATAACAATATTACATCGTCGTCACCTTGCACATGATCCTGTATCCTCTTCATCTGCGCTGCTACTTTAGGGCAGATACTAGGACAAGAAGTAAAGAAAAAATCTACCACTTGGATCTTGCCCTTATAGGTGGCATTATTTACGGGCTCTCCTAGGTGATTAGTGAGATTGTAAGGGCGAATCTCATGCTTAGTGACAGTACCATCCAACTCTTGTCTATCACCTATGAATGGAAGGTCTTGCTGTTTCCCCTGACAGCTCATTAAGATGAAAGACAACAAACTTATTACTGCAAATTTCATAGAGCTAGAGCTTTTTGTGAATTATCGATGATGCGTAACATAGCGTCCCTAACTTTTGACACTTCCACCATATGATGGTCCAAGTATTGTTCATACTCAGGGTCACTTTCGGAGGGTTCTTTGTACTCATGCATCCACTCCATCATGATCTCTTCTGCATAGTCTAAACTATCAATCAGGGAACTATCCTTATATCTGGTATCCTTTTTTATCTTTTTCTTCAGCTTGTATATATCTCTCATTTTGGGCATCACTTCATCATGGATGACCATAATCTCATCGTGCTTTTCTTGGATATAGATAGCCTCAGGGCTTTTCTCTTTGCAACTATAGATGAAGAGAAGTAAGAAACCGAGGAACACTACAAAACAAATCTTCTTATCAGTATTCATATTGTATTTTGCGGATTAACAAGTACAATGTTACAAACACTTTTGGCTAGGTCTATGTTTAACTAGCAAAGCGTATGGAAAATCGAAAATGTATTCTTTGGTTTCGCAACGATCTACGTCTGCATGATAATGAGGCGTTGATGGAAGCGTTGACTAATTGTATGGATATTTATCCAGTTTACGTCTTCGATACAAGGGTTTTTACAGGGAAAACTTCTTACGGTTTTAGAAAGACTGATAGATATAGGAGCCAGTTCATAACAGAAGCAGTAGCAGAACTGAGAGAATCACTTAAATCCAAAGGCTCTGACCTTATCATAAGAGTTGGGCATCCAGAAGTTGAGATATTTGAGATCGCGAAGGATCTTAAGACGAGTTGGGTTTTTTGTAACCGCGAGAGAACCTATGAAGAACTTAAGGTACAAGACAAACTAGAACAATCTCTTTGGGAGATTGGTCAGGAGGTGAGATATTCTAGAGGTAAGATGCTCTACTATACCGCTGACCTTCCATTTCCGATCTCTCATACTCCAGACACATTTACACAGTTTCGAAAGGAAGTAGAGAAGATTGTCCCGGTTAGAAAAACTATACCTATACCTGAAAAGTTAGACCACTTTGACAGTGATATAGAGAAAGGCACGCTCCCGCAAATGTCTGACTGGGGGTATACCACTGACGAAATCGATCAGGCACAACAAACCAAATTTCGTGGAGGCGAGTCCTATGGACTAAAACGACTAGATTCATACTTATGGGAGAAGAATAGTGTCGCTTCTTATAAAATCACCCGCAATGGTTTGTTAGGTGAGGATTACAGCTCGAAGCTCTCACTTTATCTAGCTCACGGTTGTGTATCACCCAAAATGATTTTTCATGAGCTAAAGCGATATGAAGAAGAGCGACAAAAAAATGATAGTACATACCATTTGTTTTTCGAATTACTTTGGCGAGATTTCTTCCGACTAATGGGTAAGAAACACGGTGATAATATCTTTTTGAAAGGAGGGACCAAGGAGAAAGTGAGAGAAGATCTCACCGATAATTTATCCCTTTTTAGGATATGGGCTGAAGGGCGCACAGGTATGCCATTTATAGATGCAGCTATGCGTGAATTAAATAGTACAGGTTTTATGTCCAATAGAGCCAGACAGAATGTAGCTAGTTTTCTTGTGAATGATCTGCATGTAAACTGGCAGATGGGGGCGGAGTACTTTGAGTCACTTCTGATAGACTATGACCCCTGCAGTAACTGGGGCAATTGGAATTATATAGCGGGTGTGGGGAGTGATCCAAGGGAGGGTAGATCTTTTAATGTTATTACTCAGTCTAGAAAGTATGACGCGGATGCCTCTTTTGTAAAATACTGGCTGCCGGAGCTTGGAGATATTCCTACGGATAAGGTCCATCAACCTTACCTTCTTAGTGATGCCGAACAGATAGAATATAATTGTGTCCTACAGAAAGACTACCCCGATCTTTGCATTAAAAAGGAGTTATATGCTTAGTATTTTATGACTTTGATACTATCGATTGATAGACGCTTTTCTATAAATCTTACTAATCTCGTTGTGTTGGCACTGTTTTTTCGATGATCCCATCTTAAGATCAATGTGGGTACATCAAAAGAACTCGGACTGTCCTCTGTTGAAAGGTGGGTATAAGACAACCCTATCTCTTTTATGTCAGGATAAAGCGTTTTTATTTCATCGACAACTACACTAAACAAACTTGTATCGATATGAGATTTTTCATGATACTTTGCGATATCGAGGGCTCTCTGCGCTTCTAGTTCTTTTGCCTCTAGTTCTGCTACTATAGTTTCTAGATCATCTTCGATGCCCTGTACATGATCTAACTTTACATCTGATGTTGGGATGATTTTTATGTCGAAGATGACTTCACTGTTCGTATTGATACAATTTTCATAAGTCGGTATGTTGTCTTGAGAGATAACATCTCCATATACTTTGAGGTAAAGCGTTCGATGACCTATATCATCCAACTCTCCGAGTGTATAGCTGTCTAGATATATTTCATCTTTTCCGAGGCAGTTTTTACGGAAGCTTTCGAGACTTAATTCAACCTTATGGTTCTTTCTAACGAGATTAAATATGTAAAAACTCGGAGCGATCAATGCTAGACTAAATCCGATAGTTAGTAGCAAGTTCTTTCGCTCCACAGTTTTATTAATAAATCTTCTATAAGGAAATTGTAGATATCGGACAACGAGATAGGTTGAGAGGGCTACAAAAAATGTATTCAAAAAGAAGAGATAAAACGAAGTGACTGCGATCTCAAGGTCACCGATGGCTATACCATATCCAGTTACGCACAGTGGTGGCATTAAGGCCGTGGCGATAGCTACACCTGGGAGGGTAGTAGAGATGTCTTTTCTAGCTATGCTTATGATGCCAGCTAAGCCTCCAAATATAGCTACAAAGATGTCCAGAAATGTGGGCTCAGTACGAGCGTCTATCTCTGGAGTTAGTGCTTTAAATGGTGTTAGCTCAAAATATATATAGCTCGTGAGTACTGCGATGACTATAGCTATCGCGAAGTGGATCAAGCAAGTCCTTAGGGTCTGCATATCGTTTATCCCTACTGATAAGCCTATACCTAGTATAGGTGACATAAGGGGAGAGATCAACATGGCCCCTATGATGAGCGCTTGAGAATTCTGCCCTAGTCCGATCGAAGCGATTACTATAGAGCACATAAGCATCCAAGAGTTGGCACCTGATAAGGTGCTCTTTGATTTTATATCCCTGATCGTAGCAACGGAGTCGACACCTTGCTTTAGATCTAATACGTCAAGAAAATAAGTCTTGAGATACTTGAAAAAACTTTCGAACGATGATCCTGATTTGGTGGGCCCCTGATTAGGACTAGACATATGCCAGTTGTTTGTTACTCAAGGTAAATGTTCTATCACATCTTGCAGCGATATCCTTACTATGGGTAACAAGTACGAAGGTCTGACCGAAATCATCTCGTAATTTCAACAATAGGTTAAAGAGGTCATCTGAAGTATGATCGTCAAGATTTCCAGTTGGTTCATCTGCAAGAACTACATCGGGTTGATTGATTAACGCTCTTGCTATAGCAACTCTTTGTTGTTCTCCTCCACTGAGCTGGCCAGGCTTATGCTCAAACCTTTCTGAAAGATCGAGATAAGAGAGCAACTCTTTAGCCCGACTCTTGGTGGCTGCTTCATTTTTACCACTAATAAAAGCGGGTAAACATACATTCTCTAGTGCTGTAAACTCCGCAAGAAGATGATGGAACTGAAAGATGAAGCCTATACGCTCATTTCTAAATTGAGCTAGTTCTTTATCGTTAAGCGTAGTAATTTCTACTCCTGAGATTTCGATAGAGCCTGTATCTGGA
Organism: uncultured Saprospiraceae bacterium; assembly: GCA_964470035.1. Taxonomy (GTDB): domain Bacteria; phylum Bacteroidota; class Bacteroidia; order Chitinophagales; family Saprospiraceae; genus JAJRXG01. Next base: position 14,254 of record CAYYBR010000011.1, on the reverse strand, counting down.
AGGTCAAGGGTGCCTAGTATATGTAAGAGTGTGCTTTTCCCACTTCCACTTTTGCCAACGATAGCAGCGATCTCATCCTTATGTATCTCGATGTCTAGATTATCAAGTACAGTGAGATCACCGTAAGACTTACTGATATTGCGGCCTATGAGCATGGGAAATGATCGCTTATAAACTTCAAATATATATCAAAGCGTCCATATTATAAATTATTATAATATGTTCTAAAAGTTAAAAATTGAGATAACCGTAGAGTGCGAGATTTCCATTCGTAGTTCTAAACGCTCCTGCTACTTGATCGTCTAAGGATATATCAGATAGACTATTACTATAATTTACTCCGATACCAAGACCGTCTAATTCTATAACAAGACCAAAGTTGATACCCCAGTCAGATTTTCTGAGCCTCTCGTCCAGGTTCTCGATAAAGCCCGAACTTGTATTAAAGAGATATCCAAAGTAGGGTCCAGCTTCACCGATGATCTTATATTTAGCAGAGCCTATGCTGATTGATAAATTAGCAGGTACTTCTATGTAGTGCAGATTAGTATTACCATCAGAACCAGCAGCTTCGGTGCGCCCTCCTTTCACATGATAGAGAAGAGCTGGGCGAAGCTTAAGTCCGAGCACATTTACATTGCCTTGTAGACCAAGGTGATAGCCGACCTTTGACCCTGAGCCAAAGTCTACATTAGCACCATCTACCATCACATTGCTATAATTTAGACCTCCTCTGAGGCCTACCTGACTGAAAGTCGCTAAAGTGCACAACATGAAAACCAAAACAAGGAAGTATTTCATCGAAACTAGTTTGTGAGGATATTATGTTAGTAACGGATTGATCATAACAAAGAGTATAAAGACGATCTAGAGCTTCGTGACTATGTACTAATCTATTTGGATAGAGTTCTTGTTATATGTTTATGCACCTTTGCCAATAGTGAAGATTTTACAGATTACAAAGAAGCCTCCATTTCCTTTAAATGACGGTGAGTCATGGGCTGTGCGAAATCTCGCACGTAGTTTAAAGCTTTATGGTTGTGACATAGACCTTTTATCTATAGCTTCTGATATAGAAGAGGTAGAAAGGTGGACTCACGAGGTAACAGATATTTACGAAAGTATCGATATCATAAGACACGATACACAACCTCGAAGACTAGGTGCGCTAATCAACCTTTTTTCGTCAAAGTCCTATCATCAAACGCGATACGAAGATGTGAAGAAGTCTTTAGATATCAATTTATTTGATGGACCATACGACGTCATACTAGCCGAGACTTTGTACACTATGCCTATAGCTCTCAGTTTATCTCAGAACCTTGGCACTCCGATCGTCCTACGAGCGCATAATCAAGAATACCTTATTTGGGAGGAGTATAGCGACCATTCTCCAGGTCTAAAAAAGTGGTACTTTCATAATCAGTCACGAAGAATCCATAAATACGAGCTGGATATGATACGGAAATCATCTGGAGTGCTATTCGTATCAGGTCAAGACCAAAATCTTATAAAGGGACTAAGTCCTATGAGTTCTCAGGTCGTACCAATCGCTTTAGAGCTCCCCGAGTTCAAGCCTTCTTATGTGATATCAGAACCGATCATACTAGGTTTTCTAGGTTCATTGGACTGGAAGCCCAATATCCAGGGGCTGCAGAGGTTTCTCAACGAAATCTGGCCTCACCTGAAGTCATCCTCGAGGGACATGCGTTTGATGATCGCTGGAAAAAATCCAGATCGCGCATTGCTATCGATAGATGACGATGATATCTCTTTCATCGGTCAAGTGGAAGATAGTGCTGGGTTTTTATCTCAACTTCATGCTATGATAACACCTCTTTGGTCAGGGAGTGGAACACGTGTGAAAATCCTGGAAGCTATGTCGCTCGGGGTTCCGATCATAACTACATCGAAAGGTTGCGAAGGATTAGATGTGAAGGATGGCGAGCATCTCTTTATCGCTGATACTACAGAGGACTGGATAAGAGCATTGGAAGCGACTTACAACCATGATGTTGTGCATCTACTGCGAGCCAAAGCTCGAGATTATATATTTGACCGACATGACTTGCAATCAACTGGTGAGTTGGCTATGAATTTTTTACGAAGTGTAGTATGAAGCCGGTTGTAGTTGTTCTTACTTCTAGATACCCATACCCACTTACTAAAGGTGATCGGTTACGAGCATATCACCAAATCAAGAAAATAGCGGAGTATTGTACTGTAGACTTAATATCGCTTTGCTTAACAGAGCCAAGTGATGAACAGATAGAAGAACTTAAAGAGATAGTCAGAAGCATCACTTTATATCCTCTCTCTCATGTATCTCGGATGATGAATCTTTGTAAGGGGCTCTTTTCTCGTATGCCCTTTCAGGTTAGGTATTTCTATGATGAGAAACTTGCAGATATGATACAACTTCAGATCTCTCAGATTAAACCAGACGTGATATATACCCAATTAATAAGGATGGCATCATATGTCAAAGATTATGACTCTGATACTATGATGCATCTCGACTATATGGATAGTATGGTGCTTAATGATCTTGGGAAAAGTGTCTTTAGTGGATGGCGAAAACCTTTCATCCCCTTGGAGCGATCAAGAATCAAGCGCTACGAAAGTGATATAGCCCCATACTTTGATGAACTCTATACTATATCTGCACGAGATAAAGAGCACTTTCAAGCTCACTTGAGATCAAGAGTAAAAATCATACCTAATGGTGTAGATACAGCTTATTATAAACCGAAGCATTCATCACATGTAGCAGATCTCGGATTTAGTGGTAATCTATCTTATGCCCCTAATGTAGCTGCTGCTATGATCCTAAAAGAGCAGATTTTGCCGCAGCTATATAATCGAACATGTTGGATAGCTGGAGCAGACCTGGCCGAATCATCACCCTTGAGGATCGAGTCTCAGAATTGTGTGGTGTCAGGTTACATCGACGACATGAGAGAGCTATATCACGGCGTTAAAATCTATGTTGCTCCTATATACATGGGCTCTGGTATACAGAATAAGATCTTAGAAGCGATGGCCTGCGGTACTATTTGTATTACAACCACTTTCGTAAATGCTTCAATTCAGGCACAACCCGATCAAGAGATCGTTATTGCGGATAGCAATGAAGCTTTTATAGAGCAAATAAATGACCTACTTTCGCACCCTCAAAAGCGCCAGTTATTAGCTGAGAAAGCAAGGAATTTTGTGGAACTCAATTATGACTGGGATGTTCATAATCAAAAGTTAGTCGATAGTATTATCTCATCAAGAAGTACATGAAGGAAGTAAAATTAGATAGCATAGAAGAAGCGATCCGTGAGATTCGAGCAGGTAAGGTGATCATAGTTGTCGATGACGAGGATAGAGAGAATGAAGGTGACTTTGTGTGTGCGGCTGAGACGATAACACCAGAGATCGTGAACTTTATGGCCACGCACGGACGTGGATTAATCTGTGCACCGATACTTGAAGAAAAAGCTGATCATTTAGATTTACCTCTCATGGTGAATAAGAATACAGCCTTGCATGAGACAGCTTTTACTGTATCTATCGACTTGGATGGTCAAGGAGTAACAACTGGTATCTCAGCAAGTGATAGAGCTAAAACTTTGCAGGTCCTAGCACAGGGTGATTGTGTTCCTGAAGATTTTGCACGTCCAGGGCATATATTTCCCTTGAGGGCAAAGAAAGGGGGAGTATTAAGAAGAACTGGACACACGGAGGCTTCCGTGGATCTTGCTGCACTAGCAGGGCTGGAACCTGTAGGAGTACTTGTAGAGATATTGAACGAGGATGGATCCATGGCTAGAGTTCCTGATCTCATCAAGATAGCTGAGCAGCATGACCTTAAGATAATTTCTATAGAGGATCTTGTAGCATATCGCATGAGGACTGAGAGTATCGTGAGAGAAGTGTATCGCACTACTCAAGAAAGTCCATTTGGATTATTTACGATCTACGCTTTTGAGCAGGTCACTACTGAAGATGTACATCTAGCTCTAGTGAAAGGTGAGATAAAACATGATACTCCCATATCAGTAAGGATGCACTCTTCGTATGCGGGAGAACAGATATATAACTGCCTTTCTGATAGTGATTCGGCTATAGCTAGAGCCATGAATATCTTGAAGAACCAAGATGCAGGAGTGATAGTAGTGATGCGACAAGAAGAGCGAAGCATGAACCTGCTAAGCAGACTCAAGGCTATGGATCAAGGTAAGTCTTCTCCTAAGACCACGAGTGAAATACAAAAAGACTATGGTGTAGGTGCTCAGATACTTCGACTGCTAGGAGTGAAGAAACTAAAGTTGATATCTAACAATCCTCGAAAGCGCATAGGCTTAGATGGATATGGTCTAGATATAGTAGGATATCAATCTTACTAGTTAGAACTCCGGACAGAGGCGATCTTCATTCGCGTGTTCTCCTATGTAGGATATGGTAAATTCAAATATGCCTTGACCTAATATACTGGCTCCTAGATCTCTAAGGTGATGATCGTAGCTGAACCCTATCAACAATCCTCTCTTTTGAAATCCTGCAGATAATATGATATCAGTGGGTTGAAATGTCGTTAATCCATCGGACGCTCTTATCCATCCGCCTATATGAAAGGAGTTCTCATCCGAGTCTATGATATTATACTTAAGATTAGATCCAACGATAAGACTTGCTGCAGTTCCTTGATTGATAAAGATTGCCCTAGGCTGGATGCTAAGCAATTCACTTCTTTTTATAGATAACCCAGTGTGTGCTGTAATCTTAGTATCAAGATTGACAGGTAGAAAGACCTCTTCAAATCGTAGATCTCTATTAAAGAAGGAGACGTTAGGTTCATTAAAATGTTGGAAGGCTACTCCGATATGAAAGCCTTGGTCTTGGCGTGGTTGAGTAGAAAAGTTGAGGCCAAAAGAAAGGTCTCCATATCCTAGGGCATTTGCAGGGAGTGGCTCGCCCGTTGGACCGTCAAAGGAGTCTACTCCGTTGAATTGATCCTGAAAGGAAAGGTCCTCATAGTTGATGCCGCGTTGGGCAAACCCAAACTGTAGGCCTGCACTCAGATATGAGTTATTATCTCCATTTAACAATTTGTGGTAGGCGCCAAAAAAAGATATTTGATTCGTGTTGTAGTCGAATACACCAACTCGATCAGAGAAGAATTGAACTCCAGCAGCAACGCGATCATTGCCACCGTTAAAGGAGCCTCTATTATTTCTGAGGGTGATCTTCAGATCTCCACCTGCGGTAAAAGAGGTGAATGGTATACCTCCTACACCTGCCCATTGATTGCGATAACTACTCATAACACGGTAGGTGCCTGAGTGAGAGCCTGTTAGTGCGGGATTGAGATATAAAGGATTAGCGTAAAACTGGCTGAACTGGACGTCCTGAGCGTGCATTTTATCACTATATAAAACTGAGCCTATAAACAACGATACAACAAGAAAGCTAAGCCAACTTCTTTCTGACATAGCACCTTAACGTACTCAGATATGATGTGTTGTATAGTAACTAACTCTAATCAGAATTAAACAAGCTATGGATTATATATCTTGGCTATCGATCTTAATATGAAAGCTAATATTACGGTGACTACAAGACTGGCGGCATGTCCAGTTAGAGCCAGCCCGGATGAGACCTCTGAGATGGTGACACAGTTTCTTTTTGGGGAGTATGCCACAGTGGTAGCTTACAAAAAAGAAGGGTGGGCTGAAGTTGAGTTGTTTCATGATGGTTATAAAGGGTGGATCGATAGCAAGATGCTGATCGAATCAGCAGCACCTAGTCCTGATATGATGTTCTGTTGCATGGATATTTTTGGTCAGGCCTTTTCGGATACGCACAGCACATGGATCAGCCTTGGGGCTAATTTGCCTGAGTATGATGGTATAGTTGCTAAAGTAGGGGGCCAAACTTTCCGCTATAGTGGTCAAGTATCAAAACTGATAGAATTAATACCGTCTGCAGAGAGGATAGAAAAAGTCGCAAGAAAGTTACTTAATGTTCCTTATCTCTGGGGAGGCCGGACTCCTATAGGACTAGACTGCTCAGGATTTACTCAGTTAGTGTATAAGTGCTGTGGTGTGAAAATCAAAAGGGATGCTAGAGAACAAGCCTTAGAGGGAGAAATGATAGATTTTGTCTCTCAATCAAGGGCAGGGGACCTTGCTTTTTTTAGCAAAAAGAGTGAGCGTATTACCCATGTTGGCATCTTATTAGATGATCAAAAAATAATTCATGCATCTGGAAGTGTCAGAATAGATGTCATGGATCACTATGGAATCTATAACGAAGAGATCCAAGAATATACACACAAATTGAAAATCATTAGAAGATATATACCATGAAGTTTCACAATCCTTTTATTTACTGTCCTAAGTGTAAGTCCGATATGGGCGAAGGAGCTCATGGATATAATAGTTGCCAAAGTCCAACCTGTGATTTTGTGCAATATGAGAACCCAACACCAGTAGTAGCTGCGGTTGTAGAATATGGTGAAAGGCAAGTTGTACTTGGGCACAATAAGTTATGGCCAAAGGAGTGGTACGCTCTGATAACTGGTTTTGTCGAAATGTATGAAGATCCAGCAGAAACTGTTATCCGAGAGATCAAAGAAGAGATAGGCTTAGATGGAGAAATTGTTTCATTCATTGGTCACTATACCTTCAAGAGGATGAACCAACTCATTATAGCCTATCATGTGAAAGCATCAGGTGAAATAGTTTTGGAAGACGAGATAGATGACGTTAAGATAGTCCCATTTGAAAAAGTAAAATACTGGCCAGCAGGTACTGGATATGCATTAAGGGATCTCTTGAAATCGCTAGGCTATAACCCTATCGAAAGTTCCTTTAAATAGCGTTGAGCTTTTTGACTTTGCCAGACTCTGTTTTACCCGTTTTAGAAAAGGTGGCAGAAAATGAATACTCTGAATCTGTTCCTTCGATGATCATGACTTCAAGGAAGTTGTTTTTCCAGGCATCATATATGGCTTCATTTCCCTCTAGGAAGAAGAGCCTATATGTACAAGGGTTTAACCAAACTATACGAAACTTGGTAAAGTTTCCATTGCTTCTATCAGTCTCGATTTGGTATTCTTTATCTCTCTCAATTAGTACATCGCGAGAATCATCGATTATCTCAAATTGCCCTTCATGATATATTTGACAATTTATTTTTTCTTCGCAGCTGGATATGGACAGCCAGAAAAGTATTATTGGGATAAAAATTTTAACCTTGTCCAAGTACTTATTTATTAAGAGAAAGATTGATCTAATGAATATAAAGTCAATCGCATTGCAATAATATGAGTTTTCTAATAACATAGAGAAATATTAATATTTATACGATATGAGCGATCACAAAGATGTCATGACAATAGGAGGGGGGTGCTTCTGGTGTACGGAAGCGATCTTTCAGAATATCAAGGGAGTGAATAGTGTGATATCTGGTTACGCTGGAGGACATGTCGAGAATCCCTCATATAGAGAGGTATGCGGTAAGAAGACTGGACACGCCGAGGTCATTCAGATAAGATATGATAGTTCTATTATTTCTTTTGAACAATTGCTAGAGGTCTTTTGGGCTACACATGATCCCACTACACCCAACCAACAAGGCAATGATAAAGGTCCACAGTACAGATCGGTGATCTTTTATCATAATGATGACCAAAAACAACAAGCCCTTGCATCAAGGGACGAAGTAGGCCAACCCCTTTGGGCGAGTCCCATAGTGACAGAGATAGCCGCGTACACTAACTTTTATCCTGCAGAAGGTGAACATCAAAACTTCTATAATGCGAATGGTAGCTTCCATGGTTACTGTACATATGTGATATCACCCAAGGTCATGAAAGCCAAGCAAAAGTTTGCTCATCTTTGGATCTAGCTAAGGAAATAGATACTGCATAATCGTAACATCTTTCCATTGCCCATTTATCTGTCCAACTTCTTTTTGCTCTCCGACGATTGTATAACCAAGTCTCTGATTATAGTGTATGCTTATCTTATTATCACTTTGGATCTTAGCGATAAGATGGTGATAGCCTAGAGCTTGACATCTCTTCATCAGATGTCTTTTCATATTGGTCCCAAGACCTCTTCTGAGATAGTCTGGATGACAATAAACAGAAGTTTCTACCGTCGTTCTATATCCCTCTCTGTCACTATATAACTTTATGATCCCCCATACTATGGTATCCAAACCCTGTCTGATTACCCAGAGTTCTTCCCGATCATTTTTCTTTTCAAGGAAGTTGATATAATACTTCGCATCTTTAGGCTCAAGATCCATAGTAGATACTCCTAGGTAGTGATTATAGATATCAGCAATCCTAGAACAGTCATCATTTGTGGCCGGTTGCGGTTGCATTACTAACAGTTGGGTTTTGCTAATATAAAACCTATTCTATGTGTATGCATCTACCTAAGGTTTATTAGCAATTCGATAGGGTCTATGACGATTAAATACAAAGAAAAAGTGCTAAGAGCCAATGAAGCGAATATTAGTTTTAGGACTCGGTAAAGTCGGTACGCTTGTCGCCATACTCCTATCAAAGAAGTATGAAGTAACAGGTCTGGATGCTCATGGTCCACATTACGACTACGACCTGCCTTTCGAATTTGTGAAGGGTGATGTAACCTCGGAAGATTTAATGCAAGAACTGCTAGCAGAACACGATGCTGTGGTCTCAAGTCTACCTTACTTTCTAAATAAAGAAGTGGCAAGACTAGCCCATGCAGCAAAAGTGCACTACTTCGATCTCACAGAAGATGTTGATACTACTGCTTACATACGTGAGTTAAGCGCATCAGGATCTACTATCATGGCTCCACAGTGTGGACTAGCTCCTGGCTTTATCGGTATAGTAGGAGCAGATCTAGCTAATAGGTTTACTAAGCTCAGAGATATCGAATTAAGAGTCGGTGCATTACCGCGGTACCCTAACGGGCTTTTGGCCTATAGCTTTACGTGGTCGCCTGCCGGTGTGATTAATGAGTATATCAACGATGCAGAAGTAATACATAACGGTAAAAGAAAACTAGTTCCTTCACTTGATGGCCTTGAGTATATCAATATCGAAGGTCAAGAGTTCGAATCCTTCTTTACCTCTGGAGGTCTGGGCACGATGTGCGAGACATATGAAGGGAAGTTGGATACGCTCAACTATAAGACCATAAGATATCCTGGACATGGCAAGCTAATGAGGTTTTTACTCTATGAGCTGATCATGAAAGAAGATAAAAAGGCACTTGAGAAGATATTATCAGAAGCCAAGCCGCCAGTCAAAGATGATGTCGTCTATGTATACGCCGTCGTTGAAGGCTGGAAGTCTGAAAAACTACTCAGAGACGAATACTTTAAGGCCTTTTATCCCATAGAGATAGGAGGATATACGTGGAGAGCTATATCCTGGACCACTGCATGTTCTATCACTTCGGTGGTTGATATGGTAGCTGAAGGAAAACTTGGAGATAGAGGATTTATAAAACAGGAAGAAATCGTCTTAGCTGACTTTTTAGACAATCAGTTCGGGCAGTATTTTGTCACTTAGATATTACTGCATAAGAGGCGGGTTGCGCTTAAACGCGCAACCAAAATCTACCATGCTTTCAGTAGATACTATGCCTGAGATACTTTCTATTTTATCATAAAGTATCTCTCGCATGTGTGCGCTACTTTTGGCAACTATACGGATAAAGAGAGTGTAGCTCCCACTGATATGGTAACATTCAGTTACTTCAGGTACTTTCTTCAGATCTTCTATGATATCTTCAGATTTTCGAGTTTCACTTATGATGACTCCTGAAAAAGCCCCCCATTCATAACCTAGTTTTTTTTCATCTATGACGATAGAGTGTCTGGTAAGTATACCATCCTTACGCAGTTTTGTAACTCTTTGATGGACCATGGTATTGGAGATGTTGAGCTCTTCTGCTATCTGAGAAAATGGCTTTTTACCATCTGTTTCTAGATGTTTGAGAATATCTATGTCGTACTGATCTAGGTCCTTTTCCATATTTCCTCAGCAATATTAAACAAATTATATGGCGAGCATGAGGTCTTGAGTTCTGCCTTTATATGATTTCATCCTCAAGCTCAGCTTCGTCAGTAAGTAAGCCTAGAAGACTGTCACGTCCCATACGCATGGATCTGAAGCTCGAGATAATTTCATCTTGGATTTTTTTGATTGGAAGAAATTCTTTGATCATGGCCAGCTTGTCTTGTTCCATGGATTTGAGCTTATAAGTTATAGCACCATATTCATCTTCTATCTGCAGTGTGTATAGAGACTCATGTAAAAATAAGGTACACTTAAGGTGCCCAAGATTGAAAGTGTCAGTTATCCTCATGATATGCAGATATATTTTTTGTGAGATAGTTATATAATCTTTTCAGGTCAGCGTCTGACTCTAACTGTGAGATGTGACGCCTGATAGTTTCTCGGTCCTTTCTTTTCGCAGGCCCTGTCTGTTGACTCTTGGGGTGAATTTTGGAGTTTAACCTATTAGTGGTCTCAGATATAAGGGGGAGTAAAAGGTCGAATTCTAGGCCCTCGGCCTGACAATAGTCATAGGCTTTGGCATAGAGATGATTCGTGAAGTTGTTAACGATCACTGCTGGGAGATGGATTTTGATCTTGCTCTCATCATCCATGGCTGAAACTGTTTTAAAACATCTCTTGGCCAGCTTTCTTAACTTTCGAGCTACCTTGTCAGAACTACCATTGATCAAAAGAGGGACGTCTTTGGGGCGCAGTCTTATTTTATGAGTTATACTTTGGAGTGGATAGAAACTCCCATATCTGTTATGCGTATCACCCAAGACTTCAGAAGAAACACTTCCAGCTGTGTGCGCCACTATGCTTTTTGAAGTGATGTTTTTAAGGAGGTGAGATACATCTTTTATCGCTTTGTCACTTACACAGATGAGATATAAGCCGGCATCTTTCACTATATCCTCAGACTTTGAAGTAGTGGGGATAGAAGCATGCTTTATCTTGCTTCGATTAAATATTTGAACTACTTCTACACCAGCCTTAGTAAAAGCCTTCGTCATGTACCGGCCGACGTTACCGTACCCTAAGATGACTACCTTCATAACTACTTTTTCTGTGGGAGTCCGATGAGATCTAAGTATCCAGATATTTCATCATTGGGCACAGCTATAGCTAGATGATACTTTGAGATTTTCCATCCTTGATCTGTTTTTATGAGGACTCCACTTCCTCGGCACGGACCCATCCATGTATCAAGTATTTCGTCAAACCATGCGATGTCTCCTGCTTCCCTAAGAGTGACATTTCTTTCCACTTTCGTAAATGTCCAAGCACTTTCACGATCAAAATACTGCTGAGACCATTCTTTCATATCGTCTCTTAACCATCGTTCTGACTTGTCAGTACCGATGTATATGCCATCTTCTGTCATCGCATCAAAGAAGGCAACTTCATCAGCTACAGCAGCAGCATGGTGCCAGTCATCCATGAATTCATTGATCTCTGCCACCTCCTTTGTTTGACAACCTGTAGTACGCCTTGTATCAGTAATCTGACTGATCTTCCATCCTTCCTCTAGGTTGATCAACTCAAATACATTGACTCCACAATGACTTAGTGTTTCGTCTATATAAAAACTATATTCTGTCCAAGCAGAAGCCATCGGCCCATCAATCTTGATATCATATGACCATATTATTTCATTCCATACTTGTTCTTTAGGCTGACCTATGGCGGAGATAAACCTTTGTGCACCACCTTGTTGTTTAGATACCTTATTGTCTTTACTGACTGAGATGCTTGCGAGTGATGCTCCTCTCACGAATAACGGCTTAACTATGGTGCTGTCACTTTCTCGCATGCCATCGAAAAGTTGATCGATGACCTCACGGATAGCTGACTGATCATCTGACTGGCTATAGCAATCGGTCATATAGAACACTGCAATTATAAAGGCTAAGACTCTCATAGATTTACATGATATATCCTTGCAATGTACACATTATGATCTTTTGATATAAGTAGAGAATCTTCTTTATACCATTCAGCCATAAATACAAACACTTCGGCTGATTTCTCTTTTTAACGCGTCTTTCTTACTTCAACTTCGGGCTGTCAAACATCAGTAATTATTCACCAAAAAATAACATTCATGAAGTTCTTTATCCAATACTTCTTAATAATCAGTGGCTTCCTTTTTTCTCATCAATCCATCTTAGCTCAAGATCTTTCAGGACCTATTTACGCAAGTGTAGCTGTAGACAAGCACAAGGCTACTACTCCTGATAAAGTTGACATAAAGAATAATACAGATGCGTATGGTGTGATCGCTGATCAGATCAAACAGTATGCAAGATTTCCTTTTGAAGAAGGGAGGTTTGTAAATGAAACTCGCATAGTTGTGGAGCTCGATATAGATGAGTCTGGGCGACTAAAAAACACTAGAGTTCATAACACCCAAAATAAAGCATTAATAGAAAGTCTAGTCGATGCTATATCGAAGCTGGGGACGGTTTCGCCCTTAGTGATAAATGGAGAAGTTGTATCTAAGACACTCTTTGTCCCTATATGCTTCCGATTTTAAGTGAAGAGTATTATTTATTTTGTTAGTGAAATGACAGCGGAGGCCGCATAGGATGTGGCCCTCCGCTATTTTGATTTTAATATGATACGACCGTGTAAAAAATATCTTGGATTCGATGATAGGCGTTTGATGCTTATAGGGATTCCTCTATTGACATTGGTTACTCCGATCATGCTGAATCTCGATGAGATACATGGTGAATTAGGCCTAGGATATTGGAATCATCAAGTGCCTGAGTCACTGTTTTTTGTCACGGGCTTTTGGTTAGTGTACCGATGGTTAATCATCACGGTACGAAAGTATATATCCGATCTAGAGCGAGCCAGATATCGGATATATGTTATCATTATCGCAGTGCTGATATCTGCTCCAATCCTAAAAGGAGTGTTCGGATATCTATCTGATATCATCTTGTCTGCTCTCGGGGAGCATGATCACGTGATGCCAGGTAGTCTCACTTTGCTGATGAATATATACGTGCCGTCATTTCTAATCATAATGGTATATGAAGCGGCCTACTACTTTACAAGATTTCAACAGGCCATTATCGAAAGGGAGCAGCTCGAAGCGCGTCATCTGCAAGCTCAATTAACTAATCTTAGAAATCAAATTAATCCTCACTTTCTGTTTAATAGTCTCAACACTTTGATGAATCTTATACCGACAGATCCTGAAAGGGCTACAGCATTTCTGTCAAAGCTTTCAAAGTTTTATCGATATGCTGTAGGCGAAAAAGAAGAAAAATTAATTCCCTTGTCTAAGGAGATCGAGTTTGCTCATCTGTATGCAGATTTATTACGAGAGAGATTTTCAGATTCTCTCGATGTTGTGATCGATGTGGACGCTCGCCCTAACATGATGATACCACCCCTGACGCTTCAGCTATTAGTCGAAAATGCCGTTAAACATAATGTAGTGTCTGAAGAAATGCAGCTAAGAGTGGATATCTCGATGCTTGAAGATGAAAAGATCATACAAGTATCTAACAACCTTCAAAGAAAGATAACTGCCGTGTCCTCTAGTGGTATTGGACTAGATAATATAAAAAAGAGATTTGAGCTATTCCACGGGTTGGATAGTGTAGATGTCATAGAAACTGATTCGTGCTTTAAGATTCAAATCCCAATCATCTTTGGTGAAACAATGAAAAGCTAGAAAACCATGAAAGTAGTGATAGTAGAAGATGAGAAGCACGCGCGATTATATCTGGTTAAGCTTCTCACAGATCTAAACCCTGGAGTAACCATTGTGAAACAATTAGATAGTGTAAAGTCTTCAGTTAATTACTTTCAAGATAACGACGATTTTGACTTTATACTTATGGACATCCAGATAGCGGATGGATTAAGTTTTGAGATATTCTCACATGTCTCTATAAAGAAGCCTATCATTTTTACCACGGCATATGATGAGTTTGCCATAGATGCATTTAAGTTGCATAGCATAGACTATCTTCTGAAGCCTATAATGAAGGAAGATTTAAGTGGAGCAATAGAAAAATATAAGAACTTCTGGTTAAAGAGCAATCCATCAAGCGACCAAAACATAGATGCCGTCCTTTCGCACCTCTCTCCCAAACGCACTAAGCATCGTTGTCTTGTTAAAAAAGGAGGGCATTTCGAATATATCAATGTGTCGGATATCGCTTTTATCAACTCAAG
>CAYYBR010000010.1:0-35134 GCA_964470035.1 uncultured Saprospiraceae bacterium | reverse complement strand
CATCAATGAGTTGGTACTCAGGACCAGTCATCCATGGTGCCTGACCTTCGACTTCTTTTACATTGAACATGATACCGCTGTTTCCTTTAGCGGGAAGTTTCCATTCTAGGCGTAACTCGAAGTTTTGAAACTCTTCTTTGGTCATTAAGTCGATGGATTCGCTTTGGCCTCCTGATGTTATTAACTCTCCATCTTTGACGGTCCAACCTTGGACATCTTCATATCCATAGCTTCTCCACTGATCCAGTGAAGTTCCATCAAAAAGAAGATCCCAGCCTAGAGCTTTTTCTCCTGCATCGATGGTATTTGGTCCTGTGGGAGGCATAGGTTGGGAGATTCTCTTTGCACAGCTACTACATATGATAAGGCAAGTTATCAAGCATATCGTCTGATTCATGTTGCTCAATATACCAAATGAGCATTTACGACAGTGATAGATATAAAAGGTTATACCCAAATAGCGATTAAATTACTTGGAGTCAAGTATCATGGACATGATCTTATCATTAGGTCTCATATCGATGCTCATATTAATACGTTCTGTATCACTAACATTCACTACTCGATGAGGATCAGTCAGGTTGAGATACCAGCATTCTCCAGGGAGCATGGGGACGTAGGCGTTGTTCAGGTAGAATACTGCTCCTTCGTTTACTAGTATAGGTATGGTCAGCCTAATAACAGATCTTTCGATGTGCAGGCCTAAGGTTGGGTCTGTGTGTTCTTTCACAACCGCGCCCTTTGCTAACCTTAGTAATCGCACTAGAGTTACATCACAGAACTCTCGAAAGTATTCTACAACTTCGTTAAGGTGGGGGGATCGATCTAAGACTTTAGAGTTGTTCCATTCGGCCCAAGAGCCATCGGCATAGTCTATGACTGGAGGTAAGTTGGGCTTTCTTTTTGGGATAGTGAGCGGTATGACATCATAGTAGACGAATTCATCAAGTCCGATGTGCTTGATCTCAGATAGCAGCTTTTGAGCATCAAAAGTTATAGGTAGCTTGACTCTTTTAATCGAATGATAAGAAGCAATATCAGAATGAGGCATTGTGATTGGTTGATGTGAGCCACTAAAGATAGTAGAGTTTGTGAATTCAAAATAAAAAGGGTGACGTCATATGACGTCACCCTTTAACTATTAAAAAGAGGCTTGTCTTTATCCTTTCTTACCTCTATTTAGCCGCTTAGCGTCTTTATCTTGATTTACGATCCGTGCCCTTCCTCCTTCGATACAAAACTCAATCAATTCATAGGTGCCAAATCTGCCATCACTCTGGACTATAGTTGATCCGGCACTATCTAAGATCTTTAATCCTCCATTGCCATATTCGCAGCACATACCGTCACCAAATGCGTCATGAAGGTCTATCTCATAGCAGCCCTCAGTGAGTTCTACTCTCTTGTTTATTACTCTTCCTGACTGACCATCTCTATATGGACCACCTCTAGCTATCTGTCTGTCATTAGCATTATAGAGTTCCCAGTCATTTTCTGATCCATAGTCATCGAGAGTTATTTGTACAGTTATGAAACCTTCGAATGTGCCTGTGTCGCCTTCATCGCTACTGAGGTCAAAAGTTGATCTTCCAGACCACGGCTGCCATCCATCGGTACACCTACTTCTCATTTCGTATTGATAGGTTCTTGCCTGAAGGTTTGTTAGTCTTCTTTCAGACCTAATAGTCCCTCGCGTTGTCCAACTAGATGTACCTAATACTCTATATCGTACTTGATAGCGGTCTGCACCGTCGATATCGGCCCAGTCTATGTTTGCTGTACTAACAGTCTGTATATCCACGGTAGCTC
Source organism: uncultured Saprospiraceae bacterium (assembly GCA_964470035.1). Classification (GTDB taxonomy): domain Bacteria; phylum Bacteroidota; class Bacteroidia; order Chitinophagales; family Saprospiraceae; genus JAJRXG01. The sequence goes on along the minus strand of CAYYBR010000010.1, from coordinate 33,325 downwards.
TGGTAGGTGAAGTACAAGAGACTGAATTGTCGTCTCCGTCATCAGTGTCTCCACCTGTATCACCATCGTTGTCTCCATTGTCATTTCCTCCATTACTTCCACCGCCGTTATTAGTTGAACCGCTCACAACGCTATTAGCGTTAGAGCTAAGATTAGAAAGCGAGGCTGTCACATAGTTATCCATACGAGTAGCTTGACCTGCACTAAACATATACATACAAGCGTCATTAGTATAATCCATATAGTTCATGTGCATATCGGTAGATCCACACGATGAAGCACCTAGAGTTGGGCAGCCAGAATAATCACGTGCTTGATCTGGTGTATCGGTTACATCATCGTCTGATGCACATCCATTGCCCCAGATATGATCAAGTAAGAAGTAATGGCCTACCTCGTGAGTAAGTGTGCGACCAAGGTTATACGGAGCATCTGGAGATACAGCACCACATCCTTGTCCTGTGCCAAAAGCTGAGGCATCTATAACTACCCCATCGCCGTTGCCAGCTCCACCAAGGGGAGAATATCCCAGCACTCCAGTATTGCTTCTTACGAAGATGTTGAGATATCCAGACCAGTTGTTGACCCGATCTCCTTGCGTTCTATTTACAGTTACGGCTGGGTTGCCATTAGTCAAGCCGTATCCTGATGGATGGTTTTGATCCGCTAAAGCAAACCTGATACATGCCTCTCCATTAGAGATGCCAGGAAATCTGGAAGATGCTTGGTTATTCCATCTTGATATATCAGTGTTGGTCCCTGCGAAGTCATTATTCAAGATGTTAATTTGTTCGATAGCTAGACTTCTTAGACAGCTTGCGTCGATATTTCCTACACTCTGAAAGTGGACCGCTACGGGTATGATAACAGGCGTGTTACATTGGGCTTTAAAGACACCATTTGCTTGTAGGGCCTCAAATGCTGAAATTTTCTTGTCACGAATAGCTTTATACTCTGGATCACTCATCAGATGCTGTGTGTGCTCGTGTGACAAACAAGTACGTGTAGCATGAGGATACTCGGTGGTAACATGATCATCGCTTGATGATACTAATTGATCTTCATCAGTACATGATACGATGAAGAGAGTAGCTGTGATTACGATTAACTGAAAAAGGTTTTTACATTTCATTGCTAAATATTTTGAAGGTTTGAAGAAGGTAGACAAGGCGATCATTTTGTATTTCTATTTTGTTTCTGACCACTAAGCAAAGGCATATCACAGCGCCAGATCAGCGACTTTAGAGATGACGTACCCCTTATTATACTTTCTGCAGGTTTTATTATACTTCTGTTGTGCGCCGAAGTCAGAGATCAACCTACCTTGCGATTATTAATACTTTAATCCATGCAAGAGCTAGTACGTAAGTTCATTTTTGGAGAAGGTAAATGGCGGTGGATACGCCATCTGAGCTTCTGGATATTCGTATATCTAGATTATATACTATCACTTATCCTTGTTACTCCTGATGATATGATGGAGTACGGGTTAGACTTGTTAGCATTAACTCTCGATGCATCTGTGGTGTATTTCAATCTATACTTCCTGATGCCCCAGTTCTTATTCAAGAACAAGTTTGGATCATACATCTTCTATACTCTTCTATCACTTATCGTAAATGTCTCAGTCATAATGGCGTCATCTACCATCTATTATCATGAGCCTACCTACCCTGAAGAATGGGTCTCCGCGTTTATCTCAACGCTGACTCTTTTCATGACTGCGATCGCCATAAAGATTGGCAAGTACTACTATGATCAGTTGCAAATATCAAAAGAGCTAAAAACCTCCCAAGCAATGCTTGAGATCGAAAGCCTAAAACAACAAATCAATCCGCACTTTCTATTTAATGTGCTCAATACCATCAACATCCAATCTAAGATAGAACCAGCTTCTGTCTCTGATACAGTCCTTCAGTTTTCAGATCTCTTGCGATATCAAATCTATGAGGCTGGTCAAACAGGTGACGTTCTTTTATCTAAAGAGATCGCATTTTTAAAAAACTATATCGACTTAGAACAAAAAAGAAGGGAAAACTTAGAGGTGAATTGGATGATCGGAGATACGATACCTAAGGTTCGAGTAAAGCCTTTTCTATTTCTTCCTTTAGTTGAAAACGCTCTGAAGCATTCTCGCATATTGGACGAGTCAGATGCAACTATAGGGGTGAATTGGACTTTTAGTTCTAAAAAACTCACCCTCAAAGTATCTAATACTATCGGGGATGTTGTATCCAAGGAGTCGGGAGGATTTGGTATTGCCAACCTTAAGAAAAGACTTCATCTATTATATCCCAACGCGCATGATTTATCGTCATCTGCTAAGTATGGATTATACGAAGCACAGTTACAAATTAATATATGACAGCTATAATAATCGATGACGAGCCTATCGCTAGAAAGGGTATACAGCTCTTAGCTGATCAGATACCTGATCTCAATATTATCGGCTCCTTTCCTAATCCCCTTATAGCACAAGAAACAATTGCTACGAGAAAAGATCTTGATATACTTTTTTTGGATGTAGAGATGCCAGGCATAACGGGTATCGAATTTCTAAAAATTATGCCACCTCAGTGCTATGTTATTTTGACGACGGCATATCAACAATATGCTATAGAAGCTTTTGAGCTAGACGTTGTTGATTACTTGTTAAAACCTGTAAGCCTAGATCGATTTGTAAAGGCTATCAATAAAGTACGCGAACTAAAGTCTCTACAGAGCTATGATGCCGAGGTAAGTGATAAAAACGACTTTGTATATATCAAATCAGAAAGAAAATTTGTAAAACTTGCCCTATCTGATATTCATTATGTGAAGGGTATGAAGGACTATGTGATCATACACACTTCAAATGAAAAATATATGACGGCTATGAATGTAGGAACAATTTACAGTCATCTAGACCATAACCAATTTGCACGGGTAAGTAAGTCGTATATCATCAATGTTTCATTTATCGACTCTATAGATATAGACACCATTATGCTATCCGGGAAAGAGATACCCCTTGGCAGGACCTATAAAGATGACTTTTTAGAAAAATTCGTCAAGGGAAAACTTCTAAAGAGGTAAGTCTTCCGTCGAAGTCCTACTTAGAAGTCATAAAGTAATCTTGCTGAAGCTCTTCTCCCGATCCTTGGAAAACCCGGGAGCGACCTAAATTCATTATCAAACAAATTAGTCGCAGAAGCCTCTACGACCAGACCATTACTTAATCCATAACCAACTGTGAGATCAAACAGCGATCTTGCATCTATCGCCCCAGGGAAAGTGGCAACGTTAGAAGTATATGCCTGGTCCCACTGATAAACAAGTGATCCTTTAAAGCCCAAGTCGTCTCCGTAGTTGACACCTGTTCTAATCTTATTTTGAGGAAAATTCAAATCACCAGGATTTCCAGTTGGTCTATTAAACCAAGTGTAATTAGCGAAAGCTGTAAGAATCTCAGAAAAATAATATTTGGTGTGAAATTCAAATCCCCAGTCATCTGATACTTGGCCTGGATTTCTTGTAGGATATCCGAAAGTAAGATTAGGAAGTCCAGTATCTGGTGCTTGATCGGGCTGTATGATACCATGGAAAGGTAGTCCTGCTGCACCAAGTGTATTTATAAATCCTTGACCTGCATTATTATAGGCACCATTGAGAATTCCTCCGACTTGCCCAGCAATTGAGGCGGCTGTTGTAGGATCGAAGCCATTCTGTAATAGTGCTTGTTCTATCTGGGGTTGGAATAAAGACTGCACACCATTGGCAAGATCATCAGGAAGGTTAGTTAAAGTCACAACAGGACTCACTTGTGAGAATCCTGCGATATTTGCGTTTCTATAATAGTAGACATCAAAACCTGCTGCTAATTTTTCAAAAAACAATCCTTTATATCCAAACTCTATGGCGGTAAGTTGGCCTATCAACTCTGCAGGATTAGTTTCAAATGAGAGTGGTTCTCCAGCAAGATCAGTCTGATCAAATAAACTAGAAAATCCTTCTGGTTGCTGACTTTGTAAAGCACCTAATATAATCGGCAGAATTGGAGCTAAGGCTGGATCAGCTGCTGCGGCAGCTTCTAAGCCTGCTATAACATCTGGTGTTACCGCTTGGTAAATAGCCGACAGTGGAAAGCCATCTTCTGCAGCCGTTTCTGGCACTCCGGGTATAACCCAGGTAATAGTTGGATCAGTAAATGTCTGATCTATACCTGCACCGATATTCCAAATGTTGAATAGCGGTGTTGTCTGAATCGGAAGGTCAAAATATATATCTGATGCGGGTATCGGATTAGCGGCTTGATTATAACTTACTCTCAAGGAGTGAAACTGATTAGGTTTATATACCAGTGCTGCTCTTGGAGAGAATGTAGATTGGTCTGTAAAATTATAACCGTCTACTCTCCCAGCTAAGAAGAGATCTAACTTTTCATGAAGTTTTAACTTGCCCTGTAGGTAGCCACCAAATATGCGGTAGTCGTCATCTTCCTCGTTTCTTCCGAAAACGTGATTTTCAGAATCTGTTGCTGCGGTTCTAAAGTCAAATCCAGTAGTCCATTCGGCATTTAGAAAAGCTGGAGTATCAAAATTGTATTGAACTTGTGCTTCAAAGTGAGTTCTTTCTAATGGCGCTATAAGTCCGGAGCGGTGTAGATATGATGGTCTATCATCACTACCGCCGTCATTATGTATAAAATAAGTTTGAACAAAAAGTCCTTCATGATTTAATCTTAATTGGCCCCAGTACTCATTAGATTGATTATATCCTTCGCCAAGTTCATTATAAAAGATGGCCTCTCCAGTATTCCATCCTCCTGAAGCTACTACACGAGTTTGATCACCAGGCTTAAAATGCAATTGACCATTGACAGCTGCTGCGACGTATTCTGGATTTTGTAATTGTCCTTGTTCTAATAGAATTGGTCCCTCTATCTGCGGATCTATAAATCCATCGTCAGTCACAAAACCACGGCGTATAGTACTTTGAAATGTACCTAGGAAAGCTCTGTCTATAGGGTCATTAGGATCTAAAGCGAAATCAGTACCGCTGCCATATCTAGCATTGACCTTATATCCGAATTTTCCATTTTTACTATGACCAGCATGTCTAATAGCTGATTTGAAAGTGTTCATCTCTCCAAAGATGAGTTCAACAGTTGTGCCTGGATGAGTAAAGGGATCTTTAGATATAAAATGAACCACTCCTGAAGTTACATCAGGCCCATAGAGTGCCGAACCAGGTCCAAGCACTACTTCTATTCTTTCAAGGTCGATGTTATTAATAGGGGAGTTCTGCGAATCAAAAAACTCTACACCCGGTGAGATTAAAGATCTATAATCAAGCATCGGAAAGACACTAGTCGCAAAGACGCTACTACTTCCTCTCAGAGCTAGGTTGATCCTCTGTCCTGTTTGTTGTTGAAGTTCTACACCTGGTTGATTGATAAGCGACCTTATAGGTGTGATAGCACCTCCTGAGTTGGCGATTTCTTTGGTGCCGATCACAGAGACTGCCGCAGGAGCTTCTTGCAGCTTTTCCGCGCGTCGAGAGGCAGATATAATCACCTCATCTGTAATTAGGCTGGCAGATTTTAAGCGTAGGTTGATCGGTGTCCCATCAGTGATCATAAGAGTCTGCGACTCATGACCTATATATGAGATAATAAGCTGAAGTGGAAAAGATCGCTCTGTCGTAAATAAAAAGCTACCATCGAAGTTAGTAGTGGTCCCCTCTGTAGTACCATCTATCAAAATGTTGGCACCTACAAGAGGTCCATTGTCATCTTCACTTAAGATAGTTCCTTGGATAACATTTTGTGCAGATAATAGGTGTGCACATAGGACAAAAAGCCCTAATAGTAGTTGATATTTTAGCATACGTATAGTCTTTACAAAAGGCAAGATAGTAAGATCTGTAACCTTAAGCTTTTGTTAGAGCAATATATACACCATTCGTCCATCCGAATCCATCTTGGACAGGATATTCACCACCGCCACTTTCTAGATCGGTATCTACGACATTGTACTTTTCAAGTAGTTTTCCTGTGTTCTTGAAGACCTGCTTGTTGAGTTGTGTCCACCGCAGAGCGATCTCCTGAGCTAGTTGTTTGTGGCCATAATTAAGCAAGCCTTTTACGCTGATCCAGTGCAATGGCGCCCAACCATTAGGGCTATCCCACTGCTGTCCATTGTTGATCGGAGTTGTCACTAAACCACCTTTATGTAGATAAGTCTGTTGTATTTTTTTCGCTACAGCATCTGCCTGATCCTGACTAGAAAGGTTAAAAAACAATGGGTACATCATCGCCAAGGAGTCTCTACCTGTGACACTCTTTTTTTTATAGTCATAATCATAGTAGCAGTCTTTATCATCGTCCCAACAATAGTCTTGGATAGCTTTTTTACGGTTAAGCGCTAACACTCCGTATCTCAGTGCGGTTTCTTCTTCTCCTATGCGCTTGTGGCACTCCGAGATTAGTTTTTCGAGGTGCCATAATAGACAGTTAAGATCTACTGGCAGTATGTCTGTGGTGTGTATGGTTGATAGGTCTTGAAGATCTGATAACCACCGGCTCGAAAAGTCCCAACCTGATTCGCAGGCGGCGCGTATATCACGAAAGAGTTGTCGTGACTTCTCTTCATCAAAGTTGATTAGCTCCCAATCATTGCGATACATTTCTTCTCGTGGAGTATCCTTATCATCAAAGTATCGGTTCAGTAGAGATGACTTATCGAGTTTTATCACTCGATTAACAGGAGTCCCACTTTCGTAAATGTCGGTTATCCCTTTCATCCAAAAGTTATACTCACTGATAAGCGTAGGCAAGTACTTTGGGATGAGTTCTTGGCCTTTCAACTGGAGCAATAGCTTCACCATTAATGAGTAAAAGGGAGGTTGCGATCGACTTAAAAAATATGATCGATTGCCATTAGGTATATGTCCAAACGTCTCGATGAGATACTTGAAGTTGTCGACCATAGACATGATAAGGTCATGATGACCATGGTGTGCTAGTCCAAGCATAGTAAAGTAACTATCCCAATAATATATCTCATTGAACCTACCTCCAGGCACGATATATGGATGAGGGAGCGGTACTTTAGAAGACCTGTTAGCTTTTATATTATCTGGATCACGACGTAGCACTTGCCATAAGTGCTGTATATGCTCGGTGATATCTTCATAAGGTTTAATGTCTGTGCTACCTATTAGAGGGATGTCGAAATATTCATTTACGAAAGTGAAGAGATCAAAATCGTCCTGTAGAACTTCCTTCCTATATGTTTTTAGAATGATATCAGGATGAAGTCTTGCTGTACTATCAGCGAAGACTTTCCCATCAGCGAATATGCCCGCTTTGTGTACTGCGAAAAAGAGATCACTATACATTTCTCTGGGAGACCTATACTTCTTAGACATTAAACTGCAGGTGTAAGGGATGAAGTGAGTCTCCTAAGGACAAACAAACAGACTAGGAGCATGATCAGAGGTATAAGAGTATAGTAGAAGGCCGTATCTGCTCCCACGTTTTTAAATAAATAGCCGATGGCTCTCGACCCTAGTGTTCCACCTACCGCTGAGAAGATAACTATCAAACCTGTCATGGCACTGTGTAGTTTTTGAGGCAGGGCACTCAGTACTGCGGAGTTGAGTAGGGGATAAATCGGGGCGATAAATAATCCAACCAGAGGGAAAGCAAATCCTATAAGAGGTATGTCACTTAGTGCCTCTATGTCTCCTACCTCAGCATTGATAGTCCTTGGTAGAACAAAAATGACCATGATCATGGCACAGACTATACACCCTCCGATGACTATCGACCAGTTGATTTTTTTGACGACTTGTCCTGCTACGAGACGACCTACACCTAGGCTCACTGCAAGTATGCTTGCCATCATGATGCTTATATTTTCTGGAAGCTCGAGTACCCGCTCATTGAATGTGGGTAGCCATGTCATGATGCCCTGTTCTATCATCACGAAAAGAAAGGCTGCGATAACAAATACAAGTACCACTAACTTGATTAGTAACTTGACCATCTCTAAGGCATCTTGTCCAAGATTGGCTCCTGGCATCTCATAGTCTTCATCGAACTTCGTAAAGAGTAAAAAGAGAAAAGATAAACCAGATAACCCTGCTAACAACCAATATACGCGGAGCCACGCATCGGGATCCCCTTCACTATTAAAGGCTGGAAAAAGAAAGTATGCGAGGGCTATCCCAAACATAAATACTCCTTCAACTGAGCTCATCAAACTATTGTGCTCACTCTTGTCTTTTGTTACAAGACCAATCATAGAATAAACGGATACTTTGATTAAGGCGAAAGCCGCACCGACCGAAGCAAAAAGCACCTTCGCTGCCAAGAAACTATTGCCAAAGTACATGTAGATGCACGCAAGGGTAACTAGCCCCAAGGCGATGAGCATCGCTTTCTTGTAGCCTATCCTTGGAAGAAAAGACGCAATGAAAAATGAAACGACGGCTATAGGTAGATCTTTGAATGCTTCTAAGACTGATGCTTGCAGTTCGTCGACTCCATAGACATTTTGAGACTTGAGGATGACGATGCCAACGCTGTTAAGAAGGATAGCAAAGACAAAGTAGTTAATGTAAAGAGATAGCCTTACCATGCTTCTGTGTTGATTCTCGTGCGACTAATGTGGAGTTGAATATAACTCTTTGTGGAGTTGTTTTTCTTTAAGAATTAACTGAGCAGAGGTAATGCCCATGTCGTAGCTATGTTGCTCGATGGTACTAAGAGAAGGAGATAGGTAGGTCGAGAATCCAGCATTGCTATAGCCTATGACACCTAGTTGGTCAGGTATGCGGATCTTGTTTTTGTAGCAAAATCGATATACACCTAATGATGCCTCGTCACTTATCGCAAAAATGGCATCTGGAGGGTGCGCTGAAGCGAAGAAAGTATTACATGCTTCTTCTCCTAGGCCAGGGTTTACCTTGGTGCTCCTATAAGTTATGGGCTCATGAAAGTTATGTTCTCTGAGCGTATCAGCATATCCTTGATATATGGCCTCGGCGATTCTATCGCCGATGAGTCCTTGTACGTGTGCTATGCGCTTGTATCCTTGATTAACGAGGTGACTCACTGCTAGTCTTGCACCTTCATAGTGATCATTAGTCACTTCAGAATATAGTCCTTGATGAGAAAATCTATCTCACTGATATCCTCTTTATCATTTAAAGCCCTTGATACGGTAGTGATAGATATGTTTAGCGCTTCAGCGATGTCTTTTATACGAGCACCTTTTTTCATACTATGGTCAACTGATCATAGATAAGCATAACGTCATAGAAAACTAATGACTTCTTGTTTTAATTATCCACTTAAAGGGTTGTGGGATGTGATCTTTGGTTTGAAAGCCTTGAAAAGATTGTTTATAATTTGTGATTACACTTTTGTAAATAGCAATCCTTATGGCAAACCTAAGAGAAGGAAAGTTTTGGACCGACTTACTCAAGAAGATCCTCAGGATAGTTTTTAAGGACATCATGCCTAAGCGAAAGACTTTCGTCCAACACGTAGTACCCTATGAAGGCGACTGGGCCGTACGTGGAGAAGGTAATGAGCGAGTAACAGAAGTCTTCGAACGACAAGATGATGCCATCGAGAGAGCACGAGAGATAGCTATCAACTATAGGTCTGCTGTAGTTATCCATCGCAAGGATGGATCGATAAGAGACAGGATGAACTATGACTAGCATCTAACATCTAATCATAGATTCTAACCGTTCACAACATTATACCTGCTATTCACGCACTAGGGTGGAAGTAATCTTTCCCAATTTTTACCTTTGATTAGCTTCAACTTATATCTATTTATAGAAGATAGCCATGAAGACACTGCTTACGATCATCTCTATATTAATAGGCTTGAATGCCTATGCTCAGGCAGATATCTGGCGTACAGAAGATGGTTTATCTAATGATTGGATATCTGATATAGCTCAGGATGAATCTGGATATATCTGGGTGGGCACCAGATACGGACTCAATCGGTTTGATGGATATGAATTTGAGTCATATCAGGCCAATCCAAGTGATGCATATCAGTTGAGCACGAACTGGGTTCAGTACATGGAAGTTTCGAGTATAGGAGATCTCTATATGAGCTGCTTCTTTGGATTGATCCATCGGTATGATCCTGAATCCAAGTCCTTTATTTCTTTCAGATCCAAGCATGAAGAATTATATCCCTCCTATGTAAGAGATCTTAAATTAGATCACAATGACCAACTTTGGATAGGTGCGTATAATGGACTTTTTACGCTGAATAACAAGACTCAGTTACTAGAGAGAGTATATGATCTAAGAATCAGACATATAGCGGTAGATCGAGATAACTCGATTTATGTAGTATCAGATAGTGCCATATATCTTATCCATGATGATGATATACACAGAGTTTTTGAATTAGATCAAGGCATGCTCATCGATCAACTATATATAGATAGTGCCGATCAGATCTGGGTAGCAACCAATCAGGACTTATGGTTGATAGAGAAGTTTTCATGGCAAAAAAAGAAATACGAGCTTGAAGATTTTGGCACTCAGGATATACTTAGTGATGTCAGTATGTTAGAAGATCATAAGGGTAGATTATGGGTTCCTGGCAAAAGAGGGGTCAATGTTATAGATGCCGATAGAAAAAACTATCGATATATCAACTGGAAAGACTTGATTAGAGAGGAGATAGAGCCCATCACGATCAATCAATTATTTCAAGATCGTGATCATAATATATGGATAGGAACATCTAAAGGTTTGGTTATGACCTCTGATCTACATCAGAGATTTAATAACTCAGGTCGGTATACTGCTATAAAAGATATAACTCGAGCGTTAACAATACACATCAATGAAGGAACAACGTGGGTCGGTACAGATGATGCTCTTTATCAAATAAATGAGACTACAGATGGACACCATGTTGAGATCATATTTGAACATTTTGTCAATGCAATTCACCTGGCTAAAAATGGAGATTTATATATAGTTTCCCATGACGGGATCCATGTTAGAAAAGATCAGTCGACAACTTTTAGACGTCTAAATCATCGCGGCGGAAGAACATGGGATATCATTGAAGATAATCAAGGATACATGTGGTTCGCTTCTGCTAATGGACTTAGCAGATATGATTCTAAATCCAATACATTTATAAAGTTCACAGCCGAGAATCATCTTGATCTAGAGAGTAATATAGCCATACACCTGACTCTTGATAAAAGTGGAAATCTGTGGGGAGGAACATTCAAGAGTGGTGTCTATCATTTGACTAATACATATGACTTCACTTCGATCGAATCCGCACAGTTCGATAATTATAAACACAGCCCTGACTCTATAAATAGCCTAAGTAGCAATCTCATTTCTTCTATCACATGTTCTTCAGATGGTACTATCTGGGTGGCTTCTGATAGTGGCCTTAATAGCATATCTGATAGTGGTGAAGTCGAGCAGTATACCAAAGAAGATGGACTGTTGTCGGATAAGTTCATCAACCTTATTGCTGATGACGGGCATACACTTTGGGCAAGTACTATGGGGCAAGGGATCATGGCTATGAACACAGAAACTGAGGAGTTTCAGTTTTTTAATCAGGCGGATGGCCTAGAGAGTAATAACTTTTTGCTTAACAGCGGCTATATGTCTGAAGAGGGGGTGTTATTTCTTGGAACTGACGCGAAAACTCAGATTATAGATACAAAGGCTGTATTTGATATCGAAGCTGGTCCATCCTCTTTTGACTTTAGAGAGGTACATTACTTAACTAGTGATATTAAAGAGGAACTAAGAGGCGGTGATCAGATAGAAATCCCATATGACCATAGGTCATTCAACATTTCATTTTCTACCCTGCAGTTTTTTAGATCAGAAAAGACACATTATGAATATCGTATACAGCCTCATCAAAAAGAATGGATTGATAATGGATCTAGACGCAGCATTAATTTAAATAGTGTTCCACCTGGAAATTATATACTAGAAGTACGAGCCAATAATCCAAGGCTGAAGATTGCTCCTCAAGAGATAAATTTATTCATCAAGGTACAATCACCTTGGTGGCAAACTGGGTGGGCATATCTGTTTTATTTGTTTAGTTTGGCCGGAGTAGGGTATATGATCTTTCTTAGACATAAAGAAAAAGTTGAGTCTCTTAAGTTAAAAGAAATCAATGAATTGAAAACAAAATTGTATACCAACATTTCACACGAGATTAGAACACCGTTAACTGTGATCCTTGGCCTTTCAAATAAGCTAATGAAAGAAGGTAAAAGATCTGTTGTTTCGACTTCTGAGATCATAAATAGAAATGGTAATCATCTGCTACTACTTGTAAATAGAATCCTAGAGTTGTCAAAAATTGAATCTGAGAAGATGACAATTTCCATGGTTCAGCAGGATCTAATTCCATACCTGTCTTATCTGCTAGAGTCATTTCATTCTTGGGCTGAAGAAGAAAATATCAGACTTCATTTTCTACCCAAAGTGGATGAGCTTGTGGTTGACTTCGATCAAGAAATCATAAAGCAAGTAATGTATAACCTCTTGAGTAATGCTATCAAGTATACACCGTCAGGTGGTGATATCTATTGTGAGGTGGAGGAGCATACCCGAAACTTCTACATCCATGTCAAAGATAATGGTGCGGGTATTTCCGAGACGAACTTCTCAAAACTGTTCGATAGATATTTTCAAGAACAAACTGCACAAAATAGCTCTGGGATAGGATTAGCTGTGACAAAGGAACTCGTCGAACTTCTAAATGGAAAAATATCTGTAGCTAATAATCCCAATAAGGGATGCACATTCACCATAGAGTTGCCTAAAACAAGGGCTGCACCTAAGACGAAAGGTCTTAAACAAGTCCCTCTAGACTCGGTATCTCCGCTGGAGATAGATAGTGGTCTTGAGAAAATCTTGATAATCGAGGATAATCGAGACGTCCGAAATTACATCAAATCCATGCTTAGAAAAAATTTAGAAGTAATCACTGCTTCGGATGGATTAGAAGGCGTAGAGATTGCCCTGAGGATTGTGCCAGATTTGATCATAAGTGATATAATGATGCCTGGCTTAACTGGTTTTCAAGTATGTCATCAGCTGAAATCTGATCTAAGGACTAATCATGTTCCAATCATCCTCTTAACTGCTAAAGCCGACGATGAGTCAAAACTAGAAGGACTCGAGCAAGGAGCCGACGACTTTCTAATCAAACCATTTGACGCACAAGAATTAGAACTCAGGATATCTAACTTGCTTGCTATCAGAAAGTCCCTTCGTGATAAGTATGTTAGTGCGGTGGAGGGTGAGTCCGAAAGAAATGCTAATGATCTTGATCCATTCATACAAGAAGTGATAGCAATCATCGAGGCAAACCTCTCAGACTCCAACTTTACCATAGTAAGGTTATGTAGAGAATTGGGTATAAGTCGTGTACATCTTCATCGTAAGCTCAAGGCTTTAACTGATCAGTCGACTGCTATATTTATTAGAAATATCAGATTGTCTAAAGCGAAGCAAATGCTGACCCAATCCGATAAAAATGTTTCAGAGGTTGCATATGATGTTGGGTTTAGTGACCCATCTTACTTTTCAAAAGTGTATTCTGCTAGATATGGGTTGTCTCCTAGACAGGAGATGGTTACTGTTCGGTAGGTTACATATAACCATCAGATTATCAGCGACTTAAGAATGTCGAGAAGCCTTGATGTAACAATATGCCGGATTTGACTTAATGTATTATTTAAGATTCCAAGTGTTGGAAACAATAGTACATTCTCTCACTAGGTAGCTCATCTAAGTTTGTCACCACGACATCAAATGGTGACAATCATGACCAGTATCAATATAAAAGTTTGGATTTGTACAATGGTGTTCTTGGGAGTAGGAGGCCAGTCTATTTATGGGCAATTCATCCAACTCGACACACTTATAGCAGAGGATATACCATCAGTTGATATCAAGTATACTAATAACAATGCCATCACTATTGAACATGCAAGAATTGGTGTACAGGTCAAGGATGCACTTACAGGATTCAGGGTGGAGGATGCTGAAGCGCAAGGATTTACGGTGATTAATGCTGGTAATCACGGCTTCGCGGTTTCAGGAGCTGGGGCACATGGGTTTACGGTTTCAAGTGCTGGCGAGCATGGTTTTAGGGTGGGTAGCGCAGATCTAGATGGACTTTTTGTGAGGGATGCTGGAAGACACGGAGTTCAAGTAGATGACTCTGTTATGGATGGATATCATGTGAGCGAGGCCGGTAGATATGGCTTGTATGTAGAAGATGCTGGGTTAACAGGAGTAAGGGTGGTTAATGCTAGAGATGGTGTCGTAATTGACCAAGCAGAACGCGAGGGAGTCAGTGTGATTAACGCCGGTGGAAGCGGGTTTGAAGTGTTGAATGCTGAAGCTTTTGGACTCGTCGTATCAGATGCAGGAAGCAATGGGGTACATGTCATTGAGAGTGGCGGCCACGGCATAAATATAGCTCACGCCGAGAGATCTGGAGTCCGCGTACAAGATGCTGAAGAATTTGGTCTCGAAATCATAGGAAATAGAAGAGGTGTGGCCTCTATAGAAAACCATATAGCCCTTATCGACAATAGAAATAACGAAGGCGGCGCGGACGTGCTCGCCTTAAAGGTAAATACCATTGGTGATGTCGGAGACAATTCGAATTACATCACATTCTTTGAATCTGGACCGAATAATACAACCGATAACGCCATCGGTGCCATAGAAGGCAATGGGAGTGGAGGTATCACTTTCAAGACGAGCGGCGCTGATTTTGCAGAGACGCTTCCGCAAATACATCCCGAAGAAATTATAAAACCGGGAGATGTAGTAGGCGTATATGCAGGCAAGATTTCTCTGAATACGAAGGATGCCGATCAAGTTATGGTCATCACAGACCGCCCTGCGATCCTGGGCAATAGTCATGAGCTATTAGAAAATCATTCTGCTGCCAATGTCAGTTTTATAGGTCAAGTACCTGTCAAAGTCCAAGGTCCAGTCCGCTCCGGAGATTGGTTAGTCCAAAGTGGACTAGAAAATGGTGCAGCTAAAGTCCTGAATGCCGAGACGTTGATAAGTGAAGATCAAATCATCGGTCAAGCATGGGAGGATATCGATGACGGGGAAATTAGAAGAATAAATGTAGCAATAGGGATAGGATATCAACAGATCTATCAACAAAATTTGATGCTACTAAAAAAACAAATTGCTCAACAGCAATCGGAAATAGAGGCTCTTAAGGGCCAAATGATAAAAGTGATCAATCAAATTAAATAACATCCTATTAAGTTAAAACTGCAAAAATGAAAATTACAAAACGTGAAATAGAAGTCCTTCAGCTATTGACTGAAGGATATACTTCTAAGGAGATAGCAAAGAGACTTTATTTGAGTTATGAAACTATTATTTCTCATAGAGAAAATGTGAAACGAAAATTAAATGCACGCAACACTGCTGGACTCATATCAAAGGCCTTTAGACAAGGTATTATGGTTTCCTCATTGATGATTGCTATGACGTCTCTTGGTATCATAAGTGTAAATGCACAAACTAGAAATGTGCATATTGATGGTACTGGAGAACAATATCAACTTATATCCACAACAGGGGAAGCTGACAGTAAAGCTGGGATAGAGTTCGTCAGAGGAAGCGAATTTAGTAGTACTGACTGGCGTATACAAAACAATGGAGGTAACCTAGAGATGCAAAGAGCAGTGAACAACTTTGCCACTCCAGGTGATACCTATATGCGGCTTACTCGTGACGGTGTTCTTAATCTTTTCGAAGGATCAAATGCTGTTCCAAATGACAACGAATCAGGTATATTAATCCTCGGAGATCCGACATCTAATCATATTGCCCTTGATAACAATGGCATCACGGCAAGAACTAATGAAACGGGCTCCTCTCTTCTGCTACAGACTGGACTGAATCAAGGCCAGGTGGGCATAGGCACTTCAGCTCCTAAAGCTAAACTTGGAGTCGAGGACTCAGGTTTTCAGTTAAGATTAGGAAACACTGAGGATCTCACTAACGAGTGGTACGTCGGAGCAAGTCGAAGTGGATGGTCAGTGGGTCCAGATAAGCTTGTTTTTAGTCCGACATCATCAAGTAGTGACGCCATGCTGATTCTAAATAATGAAGACGATGTAATAAGCGTCCGAAGTCATAGAGTGGCCAATGTAGCAGACCCAACTAACGATCAAGATGCTGTGAACTATAGAACCCTTCTTTCATATTTACAATTATCTGATTTTCATTCTAACCCTAACAGAAGCTTTTCATCATGTGCTACTTATTGCCGCACTTTGAATACTGGAGGACATGATGATTGGAAGATGCCAACTATGAATGATATTGTTCAGTTTATTGACCCATTTGCTGCGAGCGGATTTCATTGGACAACCGACCATGCTGGGATCTATAACCCTAATCCAACGGGAGGCATCATCTTTCCTCAAGACCGCGCCATGGTGGTATTTGACCCTTCATCAGGAGATGTTGAGAGTCGCACGACTACTAACCAGATTAACTGTGCATGTGTGAGATGATGAAAAGAAACAAAACCTTATTGATTAGCATATTCTTATTGGTAACTCACGCATGTGTAGCCCAATCAGTTTTTGATACACGTATTAGGGTGGGAGATAGTATGATGAGTCCTGTCGATGGTGATATCAGATGGGATGGTGATGACTTTGAGGGTTACGATGGATCACAATGGAAATCATTTACAACAGTGAATACTTCCGCTTCTGGAATTGTATCCGATATCGATGGTAATATTTATAGAACTGTACAAATAGGCGAGCAAGAATGGATGAGAGAAAATCTGCGGACCAGTAGATATACAGATGGAACACCTATATCGGAAGTTACTCTTACTGAAGATTGGGTAGCAGACACAGTGGGTGCATGGTGTTGGTTTTATAATGATCAGGCCTATGACGAGACTTGTGGTAAAATCTATAATTTTTATGCTATCAGTAGTGATCGATCTGTTTGTCCTGAAGGCTGGCGGATACCTGATCTCGAAGACTGGCGAGCACTAGATACATTTTTAGGTGCCTCTATTAGTGCTAATAGACTAAAACAAGTTGGAACTTCTAATTGGAATAGTACGAGCAGTGATGTAAATAATGATTCTGGCTTTACAGCGATACCCGCTGGGGTAAGATTTTTTAATGGTTCATTTACCACACTAGGTTTCGAAAATAATTTTACATCATTTTGGTCTTCCGCAGAGACGCTTAATGGAACTTTGACCATCATCAATATATTTGGCACTGAGTCGATGATAGATTTTGATAATATTTCTGATAAGGAAACTGGAGTAAGTGTAAGGTGCATCAAAACAAAATAGAATGACGATAGCCATTAGACTATGTTTTTTGATTCTAATATATGTAGGTGCACTCGATGGTCAGATCCAACTTTATAATGATGAATTCGAAGACCCAAGCACTTCTGTTAATTGGATGAATATCAACCAAGTCGAGAGCTGGGATATTACCCAACTAGAGAATTATAATTTTAATGATAGTGTGCTCCAATTCATGGATTAATACCCAGCCTCTTCCCTTGCCTCTAGAACTATCTCTTTCCATATTTCTCGGAGATCTTGGTTTGGATACCGCTTTAGATAGATGTAACCAGGATCACGTGCATAAGGATGCTCGATACTATCTAAGAGTATAGTTTGCTCAAAGAAGGGCGATGATTCTAAAGGAAAATCTTCTACTTGTATCTGCGCTTTAATATTGAGGTCGTCAGGCACCCATGCTACATAACTGGCATTAAAGCTGTGGCACTCTGGAAGATTGTATTTTTTTCTGTAGAAGTTAAGAGTACCTGCATGACCATAACTGCCTCCCCAGATTAAGCAGTGCGCTTTTTCATCTTCGGTGAGGGAGTTATAGACCTTTGCGACTTTCTCAGGTAGTTCGTCCCAACCGAGCATATCGGCATAGTCTTGTCTAAGCTCTCTGACGACACCATCTTCCCAGCGGAAAGCTTCTTTAAGTCCTATTTTATCTTTGACATATGCAGAATAGTCAATCATATGTTTGACCGGTAGAATAGGGATAGCAAGGGGTAAAGCCGGAAAATTAAGCAGCAATACAAAAAGAACAATCCAAGATCTATTTCTTAATTGCTTTTCCCATAGTATACCCCCCAAAGCAAATAACATGGTAAAAGCGCCATAGGTATAATACCCTTTACCACTACTAAAGAAGAGTATCGCTACGGTGAGAATAAATGTGAAGGATAACAACCTATATCTATGATCCTCATGTCTTAGGCCAAAAATTAATCCAGGCAGCCAGACAACAACAGCAAACAGATGAGCTTGTAACTGACTGCCAAAGAAGCTCTGCCATGTGACATTAACTAATTGGGTAGCCCTAAGATCTTCCATGTGTCGCACGATAGGAAAGTCATGACTGTATTGCCACCAAAGGTTAGGACTTATGAAAACTAACGTGATGGCCAGAGCGACGTATGGATATTTGATCTTTAAGAGGTCTCGATACTTGGTGAGTAACAATGCTCCAAAGAGACCTGCAAAAAAGAAGATGATAGAGTACTTAGTCAATATCCCTAAGCCCGCTACCACACCTAGTAATATCCAAAGTCTTATATGACTATGACCTTCATCCCATCTGTTTATAATCTTGATGACAATCAAAGCAATCAGAAACCAAAAGAACTGATTAAAGCTTACGGGCTGAAAGAGATCATTGCTGCCAAGAAATGCCGGTGACAATAAGAAAGCACTAGCACTAATAATCTGAGCCCACTTCTTTCCACCAAGCTCTTTTACTAATACTCCAAGTAGAAGGATTGTCAACGCTCCAATAAGCGCAGGTGGAAACTTTACAGCGAAGAGCGTAGATCCGAATATCCCTTTGCTTATCCAGCCAATGATAGAGATCATAGGAGGTACTTCCATATAGCCCCATGCCAGATGTTCAGCTTCATTAATGTATAAGTACTCATCACGCTGAAGGCCAAACTCTGTGAAGTAGCTTGAAGCAAAATGGATGAAAAGTTTAAGACAAGCAAGAGCGAGCAGCGGAGTCCAGTAAACCTTATTTGATGAAGTCGAATTCATTGAGCAACCAAGAAAATAAATTGTCGAAATAAGCATAAACCCAATCGACCATTACCCTTTGATAATCTACTAAAAGCGGTTAATCCTACCTAGGTATAGATGACTTACTGATCAGAAAAGATCTACGTCTAACGCACGGTAAGAGAAAAGTGAAAGTAGACTACTAAAAAGTATACTCCCTAAACCTACTCCTTTAACTCATCAAATGTGGTAGCATCCTCTGCATCTCGTGCAGTTCCATTTTCATGTGGAGGATGAGCTCCATTTTCAATTGGAGGTTCAACTGTACCTTCCGGCTCCGTAAATGGACCTTGCTCTGGCCATGGTCTGGCACCTATAAGTCTTTCAACGTCCGACTTAACAAGGACCTCTTTTTCTAAAAGTTGTTTAGCAAGGGTATGTAGTTCTTTGATATGCTTAGTAAGTAACTCTTGAGCTCGGTCGTATTGACTCTCTACTAGATTTCTTACTTCGTCATCTATCAAAGTTGCTGTATCATCAGAGTAAGGCTTGTTAAACTGATCCTGAGACATGCCATAGAAAGAGACGTTGCCTACGCGATCATTCATACCATATACAGCAACCATGCTGTAGGCCATCTTAGTTACTTGGTCAAGATCGTTTTGAGCACCTGTGGAGATCTTGTCAAAGATGATCTTTTCAGCTGCACGACCTCCAAAGGTCATACAGATACGATCTAGCATCTGTTCAGTACGAGTTATATACTCGTCTTTAGGTAGATACTGGGCATATCCTAGTGTTCCTATACCTCGTGGCACGATAGTCACCTTTACTAAAGGCGATGCATGCTCTAAGAACCAACCGCAGATAGCATGTCCTGCTTCGTGGTAAGCGATTATTTCTTTTTCGCGTGGCGATATGAACTTGTTTTTCTTTTCTAACCCACCTATGACTCTATCTAGAGCATAGTTAAAGTCATCCATCTCCACACTTTTCTTATCTCGACGAGCAGCTACCAAGGCAGCCTCATTACAGACGTTAGCTATATCAGCACCTGCAAAGCCAGGTGTCATCTCAGCGAGGACTTGTGGCTGTAGTTCATTAGTTACCTTGATATTTTTGAGATGCACCTTGAAGATGGCCTCTCTTTCTTTAAGATCTGGGCGATCGATACCGATCTGCCGATCAAATCTTCCAGGTCTCATCAAAGCACTATCTAGCACATCTGCACGGTTGGTGGCAGCCATCAGTATCACACCCTTATCTGTGCTAAAGCCATCCATCTCTACAAGGAGTTGATTGAGGGTGTTTTCTCTTTCATCATTACCACCTTGTACGGCTCCTCTTCCTCTAGCTCTACCTATAGCATCAATCTCATCTATAAAGACGATACAAGGTGCTTTCTCACGGGCCTGTCTAAAGAGGTCTCTCACTCTAGAAGCTCCTACACCTACAAACATCTCTACGAAGTCCGAACCAGATATAGAAAAGAATGGTACACCAGCTTCACCGGCAACTGCCTTGGCCAATAGTGTCTTACCAGTACCAGGAGGACCAACAAGGATTACTCCCTTTGGGATCTTTCCTCCCAGAGAGGTATACTTCTTTGGGTTCTTAAGGAAGTCTACGATCTCCATGACCTCTTCCTTCGCCTCATCTAGCCCTGCAACATCAGCAAATGTCACTTGCACATTGGCATTGTTGTCAAAGAGAGTCGCCTTTGACTTGCCGATATTAAATATCTGTGCACCAGGACCTCCAGCCCCTCCACTTACTCTTCTGATGATAAATAACCAAAGACCTATAAAAAGTGCAAGAGGAAGAATCCAGCTCAAGATGCCCGATACCCAGTTGACTTTTTTATTGTAAAGTAGCTCGATATCAGCTCCTTCCTCATTGAGTTCGTCTATACTTTCTGCAAAATGATCTACCGACCCTATCTGCATCGTATAGTGTGGCGTTCTCATCGAGGTCGATAACTTATTGTTCGTTTTAATATCATCATAGCTTGAGAGACTCTCTTCTTTGATGTACATGTTGACGATCTCGTTATTCACGACTTCGACTTGTTCAAAATCTTTGTTTTTAGCAATTTCTTCGAACTGACGCATGCCTATGGTCTTAGGCTTACTTATGACACTCATCACAGTGTTCATGCCAAGTAGCACAACGATAAGTATCGCATAAAACCAATAAGAGCTTAAGCTCCCTTTTTTATCTGGCTTCTTATTCTTGTTGTCTTTTTGTTTAGCCATATTCTACCTGAACTATCTAGAAAACGATATAGCCCTCTAGTTGGTTGTGCAAATGTACGTTATACGTCCTCGTAAGATACGATACGCGCATCATGCCAAAGATTTTCTAGATCATAGTACGCCCTTGTCTCAGGATAAAAGACGTGTACAACCAATCCAAAATAATCCACGAGCACCCATCTCGAGTCTTTTACCCCCTCTGTGTGACTTGGATATATACCTAACTCGTGCTTTACCCTTTTACTTACATTTTGAGCGATCGACTGTACCTGAGTAGAAGATTCTCCTTCACAGATGATAAAATAATCAGCAGGTGAAGTATCTAACTTACGAAGGTCGAGTTGGATGATATTTTTTCCTTTGATATCCTGTATGCTATCGATGATCAGATCTATAAGCACTTCATCAGTAGCTTTTGTGGAGATGGGCGTTGCTTCTATCTTTTATTTTTTTGTTTACTATAACATTAGATACAAGACAAAAATACACATAAATGCCGCACAAGGCTCGAAGAGATTAGTCGCATAACTTCTCGTAGGTTAGATAACACTTACGTAAATGTGTCAGACTTGCGGTTTAGCCATCAAACCTTTCAGTCTTTCTCTCCATACATCCGTGAGTGGAGCCTTCTGAAGTAGGTCATAATCATAGGGTATGATGCTTTGTTTTGTGATTGCTGCTATCCTTTGGTGCTTAACTGAGTATATCTTGCTTTCGACGAAAAACCTGTCATCTCTAATTTCTGTGATCGCTGCTGTGATGACGGCATTATCAGGGAAGGTCATAGGAAAAATGTATTTGATATCCTGCCATGCTAGGATAACCCCGTTTTTTCCATCGAATCTGATGTTATCAATCTCTTCAAATAATCTGATTCGCGAAGTCTCTGACCACTTGAGGTAGATGAGATTATTGACATGTTGTGCGCTATCCATATCTCCCCATAGCACGGGCATCTCCATGTTGATAGGGGCGGCAGAGATTTCTGGGATAGAGTTTAGTAATTGTTCTTTTGTTGCCATCATTTACGAAAGTGATAAAAGGTGCTTACTTATCATTGTGAGACTCAAGTCCTATGATGTAGTAGGCGCATGTGGTTAGAAAGTTGCGGATATAAGGCAGGTTATTAATAATCGAGTTCTGCTTACGTGGCGACAGATGAAACTTCGCTTCATAGTTAGGGTTGATCAGATACGGAGACTCATCTATGATCTTCCAACCGGCATCTATGCTGTACTTCTTGAATCTCTCGATGCTGATCCCGGTGGATTTCGTCTGCATCAAGCTGTTGATCCGTCGATCGGGTTCGCCGAACATCTTGAGCACACCTTTGTAAAGAGGATTAGGAAGTAAGTGGAAGTAGGGCACCTTAGAAAGGACACTTTGACATCCTTGTTGGTGTCCACCAAAGGGCATTTGCCAAGGAGGAAAACCAAAGAATATGATACCATCTTTCTTCACAAAAGTCTTTAGGTAAGACAAGAACCTTTCTTGATCGGGTATGTGCTCGATGACATCCCTCATCATGATCACATCAAAGCGACCGAGTTTTTCACCATCCGTGTCGTAAATATCTTCACAGATTAAGGTGAGATTAGAAGTGTCATCACAGAACTTGCTACAGAGCTTTTCTGCGTTTGCGATTTTGCCTTCTGCTATGTCGATGCCTACGACTTCGCATCCCTGATCTATGAAGTATTTTAGGTTACCTCCTTCACCACATCCTATCTCTAGAATCCTACTCTGAGGAGTGATGTGATGATATTGATTGATATATGGGGCGACGTACTTCTCAGTTGTCACGTGCTGTTCTTGATAATATATATCACGATTAGCTCGTCGCTGCTGTATTGTAACTTTTTCAGTACTCATAGGACGATATATGGCACAAATATCTAATATCTAATTCAAACCGAAGATATCCTGCTACAATCGTCAGACATAGTCGACACTGATTATCTTGCCACGAGTTAAGAAAACGTATGAGTGATAAGAAGCTTTTTCTACTCGATGGTCATGCGCTAGTATATCGCGCGCATTATGCATTTATTAATCGACCACTGATTAATAGCAAGGGGATCAATACCTCTGCCATCACTGGATTTGTCAATACACTGTGGGATCTGATTACTAACCAAAAGCCCTCTCATCTGGCCTTAGCGCTAGATCCATACGGTCCTACTTTTCGCCACGAGTATTTTCCTGAGTACAAAGCTAATCGAGATGCGACTCCAGAGGACATCGTTATTGCCTTGCCATATGTCCGGAAAATAGTAGAAGCCTTCAACATACCGATCGTCTGTCTCGATGGATATGAGGCCGATGATGTGATCGGGACACTCTCCAAGCAGGCAGAGAAAGAAGGATTTACTGTATATATGGTAACTCCTGATAAGGATTATGCTCAGCTTGTATCGGATAATATATACATGTACAAGCCTTCGCGATCAGGGTCTGGTGTGGACATCCTTGGAATACAAGAAATAAAGGATAAGTGGGATATCGAAGATCCGCTGCAAGTGATAGATATACTTGGTATGCAAGGTGATAGTGTCGATAATATCCCGGGTATCCCTGGAGTAGGAGCAAAGACAGCTGTGAAGTTGCTCAAGTTATTTGGTAGTCTTGAGGGCGTATTAGAAAACACGGACCAACTCAAGGGAAAGCAGAAAGAAAAAGTAGAGGCCTTTGCTGATCAGGGAAGATTGTCGAAGCGATTGGCGACCATTAAGTTAGATGTACCTATACAATTTGATGCAGGAGCCTACAAAATTGAAAACTTCGATAAAGAAAAGTTGAAAGAACTTTTTGAAGAGCTTGAGTTTAGGAGCATCGCACGGAAGATCCTTGGTGCTGATGAGCAGAAACCCGCAGAACAGGGTTCATTATTTGCTGCTGCCCCTCAAGGGATACAAGAAAAAGAATACCGAGTAGCAAAGCAGGATATCACAAGTGTTGATCATGACTATGTCCTGGTTACAAGTGAAGCTGATCGCAAGAAACTGGCTTCGTCGATGGCCAAGCAGAAGTTCTTCTGCTTTGATACCGAGACCACCGGTCTCGATAGTCAACAGGTCGACATAGTCGGCCTGGCCATCTCCTGGGAAAAAGGTAAGGGATATTATGTTCCGGTCGATGAAGATATGAACCTGGCGAAGTTGGAGTTATCTGTTTTTAAGGAGGTACTGGAAAATGATAAGATTATCAAGGTGGGTCAGAACCTCAAGTATGATATCAATATCCTTCGATGGTATGACATAGAGGTAGCTGGTCCGTATTTTGACACGATGGTGGCTCACTATCTCTTAGAGCCGGACCTCAGGCACAAACTGGATTATCTCTCTGAAAGCTACTTGTCTTATCAGATGGTACCTATCGAAAAACTCATCGGAAAGAGAGGGCCAAAGCAAAAGACCATGCGATCTGTGGAGATCGAAGAACTTTGTGACTACGCCGTAGAAGATGCGGATATCACTATGCAGCTGAGGGATCATCTTGAGCCTAAGTTGAAGGAAGAAGGTCTCGACAAATTATTTGACGAGATAGAGATGCCTTTAGTCGGTGTATTGTCTAGGATGGAATATCAAGGGGTGAAGGTCGACAAGGACTTTCTAGATAACTACTCTGGCAAGCTTAATGAAGAAATCCTACAAGTCAGAGACACGATCTACGAGAAAGCAGGGGAGGAGTTTAATATCTCATCACCTCGACAAGTAGGCAATATTCTTTTTGATAAACTAAAGATACCTTACCGATGGCGCAAGACCTCATCAGGTCAGTATAGTACGGACGTAGAGAAGCTCACAGAACTTTCTCCACAACATGAGGTGATCCAAGAGATCCTGAACTATCGGATGTATAGCAAGCTCAAGTCTACCTATGTAGATGCCTTGCCAAAGATGATCAACCCGAGGACAGGTAGGGTGCATAGCTCGTTTAATCAAGCTCGAGCAGCTACTGGAAGACTCAGTTCAGAGAGTCCTAATCTTCAGAATATACCTATCAAAAATGCTGCAGGTAGAGAGATCCGTAAGGCATTCGTCCCGAGAGATGGAGAGCATATATTGATGGCTGCGGATTACTCTCAAGTAGAGCTGAGACTTATCGCAGAGATCAGTAAGGATGAAGCGATGTTGTCGGCATTTCAAGCGGGCCACGATATCCATAGAGCTACAGCAGCAGGTGTCTATGGAGTATCACTTGATGATGTGACAGCAGATCAAAGACGTAATGCCAAGACCGTAAACTTCTCCATCATCTATGGTGCCGGATCTACTAATCTCTCACGACAGCTTGGTATCCCTCGCACGGAAGCCAAGGAGCTCATCGAGAACTACTTCCTACAGTATAAGGGACTAAAGAAGTACATGGATGAGACGGTCGCCTTTGCCAGAGAAAAGGGATATGTGATGACCTTAGTGGGAAGGAAGCGATCCCTTAGAGATATCAACTCTCGCAATGGCCTAGCGAGATCAAACGCTGAACGCATGGCCATCAATACACCGATCCAAGGCACGGCAGCAGATATGATCAAGATCGCCATGATCAATGTAGAAAAAGAAATGGTCAAGCAAGGCTTACAATCCAAGATGATCCTTCAGGTACACGATGAACTAGTCTTTGATGTATATAAGCCTGAGTTAGAACAGATGAAAGAATTGGTAGAAAGCAAGATGGCTTCTGCCATAGCAGGGTTACAAGTGCCGATCTTGGTAGAAGCAGGGATAGGGGAGAATTGGTTAGAGGCGCATTGATTTGTACCTTATATAAAGATTGTTCTAGGCTTGTTGTGTAGCGATCCAATAGGTTAAAAATTGGAATTCGAGCATTCTTTTAGGTAATTTACATAGGTCAAAAAGTTTTGCCATGCGACTAACATCTACAATGCTTTTCCAAGGGTTAACATTTCTGTTTGTGATACTCTGTTCATGTAGTTCTATAGGAGATTCTAGTTGCCTTGAAGGCAATGGGGATGTAATACAAACCGATTTAGAGTTAGCGTCATTTACATCAATTATTAAAGATGGTGTAGTGAATATCGTCTTGTCTGAAGGCGCTGAACGAAGGGTAACGTTTATTCGAGAGTCTAATTTGGATGAGGCATATAACATATCTGTGATAGGAGGTGTACTAAGGGTGGCAAGTCTTACAGGTGATCCTGGAGCGCCGACATGTGTAAATCCTACTAGCGCCTTGATAGTTGAAATACAAACACCTTTTCTTGATAGAGTAGAATCAAGTGGGACAGGCGATGTCATAATAGAGAGTTTTGATTCTTCAAACAATCGTATTGAGATAGACAAAGAAGGTACTGGAGATGTCGTTTTTATGGGCCCTGAAAGTGTAGATGAACTCATTATCCGAAAAGAAGGTACCGGAGGAATCTTCGCTTTTGATGTTCTGGTTAGTCGAAGTGAAGTAACTGCTGAAGGAACAGGCGATATAGAAGTGTCTGTGAATGATGAGCTTGTAGTTGATAGAATTGGAACAGGAAGTGTTTTTTACCAGGGCAATCCCAATCTTATTATAAATAGAAATGAAGGAACAGGAGATATTATAAAAGTGGATTAATCTACCAACCTTTTGATTAGAAAAATCAATTAGATAGTTGTCGCTACCATTTAATCAATTCTTTTCTAATAATTCTACTATAATCCCATCACATATCTGGTGTATATTTGGAGACATCGCGTTAGTGCAAACTAAGTAGGCTCTATCTATAGCTGGAGCAACCCAGACTAATGCATAGTTCATCGTATTACTTCCTGCATGAGTGTAGGCCTTTCCGTTAGCCCAAGGTCTATCAACGATGATCCATCCAGGCGCGTAATTCTCTTTATTAACCTGGAGTAGCTTGTCGCGTTGAACCTGACTAAGTAATGAAGTATCGTTTTGTAGAAATTGGAATGACACAAACTTCCCCCAATCGGCTATATTACAATGTACGGTTCCAGCAGGGCCCATAGCTTCTGGGTTGTCAGATTGTACAGGGTTGCCATTATCAGAGGGATTCGATTTTATATGCCCCCAAGGCTGATTTATTTTTCCAATGATTCCTGGCGGCCCAAATCCGGCTGTAGACATCTGAAGAGGATCAAAGATCCGTTCTTTCATGAGTGTCTCCCATGACTTGTCAGTTAGCTTTTCAAGCATGGTGCCAGCAATTGTATATCCAATATTAGAATAAAGAAATACGCCTTTTGGGTTTGGTGCAGGTTGTCCTAAAACTTCTGTGATGATCTTGAATCTTCTTTCTATAATGCCTAGATCTTGATAATTCCAAATGTTGATTGAATTAGCAGCTAACCCTGAAGTGTGAGTAAGCAATTCATATAATGTAACTTCTTGATAGTCTTCGTGTATACTTGAAGACATCTCTGAAAATATATCGAGGATGGTAGAATTCCATTCCAATAGTCCATCATCTATGTACATGGCTGCTAAAGCTGCAGTCATTGCTTTGGTACATGATCCAATGTGGTACTTATCAGAATTTGTTACTGGCACATCAGCTCCTTGCTTTCTAACCCCAGCCGATGCGAGCTCTATAACGCCTTCCTTCGCGATTACTGCTGCAGCAATAGAAGGAAGATTGTTATCAGCGATTACACTGTCAAGTAAAGACTTAAGTTCTGACGACTTTGTGTGAGCTGGTCCATCTTCCGTTATGGCCGAAGTTTTACATGACATCAACATTATGAATGATGTAAAGACACCTATGATGACAATACTTAAGATAGATTTATTTTTACTCACATCTAAAGATAACAATAGTGATCTTCACGTCTTTTTGAATTGTATGTGAAACATAGAGGTTGATAGGAAAAGAAAATATACTTCGTGTAGGTAAAAATCCTGGCCAGACCCTTTTCAAGGACTTCATCGCTGCTATCACAGTATCTGTGATGATCATACCGCAGGCTATGGCCTATGCTGTCTTAGGAGGGTTTCCGCCTATATATGGCTTATATGCTTGTCTGGTGCCGTTGTTGTTATATCCACTGCTTGGCACATCACCTTATCTTTCTGTGGGTCCAGTTGCTTTAGTCTCGATATTGCTGGCAGGGGGTTTGGGATTATTTGAGCAGCCATTTTCTGCGGAGTATGTGCAGCTTGGTTTGTTAGTATCCATACTGGCTGGGGTTTTTCAGTGCATGTTGGCCTCGTTTAAACTAGGGTCTTTAGTTAACTTTTTGTCACATCCAGTGCTAAGTGGGTTTACTTCTGCTGCGGCTTTAATCATCATCACTAGTCAGACTTCTACTCTTCTTGGGATCGAAGTAGAAAGGAGTAGTTCTATCATAGACATGATATATAGACTGATCTCCAGTCTATCGGGGTTAGATCTGAAGAGTTCAGTTATAGGAGTTACCTCTCTTTTCTTGATTCTTTGTCTTAAGAGAATTAGAAAATCCTTTCCCGCAGCGCTGCTTGTCGTAGTGGCTATGAGTGTGTTGGTCTACTTCTTGAAATTAGAAAGTGTCAGAGTTGTAGGGAGTATACCTTCTGGACTTCCTTCCTTTTTAAATCCAATAACTCTTGATGCCACTACGATTATCAAAGTCCTGCCTTTAAGTATCGTCATCGGATTAGTGAGTTTTGTAGAAAGTATGGCAATCGCAAAATCACTAGGAAGCAAACATGGTATATATAGATATAACTCGAACAGAGAACTTTGGGCCTTGGGTATATCAAAGATAGGAGGTGCATTCTTTCAATCGATTCCTAATACTGGAAGCTTCGGCCGAAGTGCTATCAATGAATCCGCTGGAGCGAAGACAGGTTGGTCTTCGATTTTTGCATCTATTATCATCGGTGTGAGCTTGCTATTATTTACGAAAGTGTTCTCATATATCCCTTATCCAGTACTTGCAGCGCTGGTGATATCTGCAGTACTTAAGTTGATAGATTTAAAGGAAATACGACATCTCTTTTCTCACGACAAATCTGATTTTTGGGTGCTGGCTATCACTCTGGTTGTGACGTTATTTTTGGGTGTAAAGGCTGGTATCATATCTGGCATCATCCTATCAATAATTATGCTTTTACAGGCAGTGGCTACACCACATATCGCTATACTTGGTAAAATAGATAATGCTGGTATATATAGAAATGTAAAAAGATTTAAAGAAGCAGAGGTGCATGATGATATCTTAATCATCCGATATGATAGCGATATATTCTTTGGCAATGCACAACACTTTTTTAATACCGTAGAGTCAGAGTTGAGTGTAAGAAAAGATGTCAGATATCTCGTGCTTGATCTTACTTCTGTCATTAAGATCGATAGTACGGGTATCAGAAAGTTCGACCAACTTATCGAGAGCTTACACGATAATGACGTAGATATACATTTTGCCGGCGCCAAGGGGCCACTCAGAGATCGACTGAACGACGAAGGTCTCATCCTTAAAGTAGGCCAAGACAATCAACACATGACGATAGACAGGGCGATAGAAAAGATCAAACCTTCTCATAAAGAATCTTAGATTATACATACTTTAGAATCAGTAGAACAAAAACACTGATGACACTTGAAGAAGGAATGCGACTGATAGGAGAAGACAAACTGATGTTTTATGCGCTACCCATCTTCTTATTGGTGATTATAGCAGAAGCTTATTTTTCCTATAGGGAGAACAAAGGCCTATATGAGAAGAAGGATTTCATAACATCATTATGGATGTTGATCTTGACAGCCATCGTCGAGTTCATACCGAAGGCGGTAGCCTTCATCGCTTTCTTCTATCTGCATCAGCTATCACCACTCCAAGACATAGTAGGCCATCAATGGTGGGCATGGGGCCTCCTTTTTTTCTTTGATGACTTCTCATACTACTGGTTCCACAGGATGAATCACGAAGTAAGACTTTTCTGGGCTGGACATGTGCCTCACCACTCATCCCAAAAAATGAATTATGGGACAGCATTGCGTCAAGGAGTAGGCGAGAGAGTACATAAATATCTTTTCTGGCTTTGGCTGCCGCTCTTAGGCTTTGATGCCTTGATGATATTTGTAGTTATGTCTGTTAACTTGATCTATCAGTTTTGGGTACATACAGAGCTAGTTGACAAGATGCCAGGTTGGTTTGAGTATATATTTAATACACCCTCACATCATCGTGTACACCATGCTTCTAATATCAGATATCTAGACTGTAACCATGCTGGAGTGTTTATTTTATGGGACAGGATATTTGGCACCTTTTCTCCCGAAGTGGCTGAAGAAAAAGTCATTTATGGCCTGACTACTAACATCAATACATATCACCCTATCAAAGTCGCTGGTCTTGAGTATGCTTTGTTATGGCGAGATGTAAAAAGTGCTGACAACTGGTCAGATAAACTATCCTATATTTTTAAAGCTCCTGGATGGAGTCACAACGGAAAAGACCGAAGAGCAAGGACTTTGAGGCGTGAGATGAGCACCTAATATTCTGTGACAGTTACACCTAACAGAAGAACTTTTAAGTAGTCTAAGATCGTTTTAGCAGTATAATCTTAAAGTAAACTACCTAGATGACTTTTTGCAGACAGATGAATCACAACTTCTATATTTGATTTTAGCTTAGTATAGTGGATCGATAGTGATATGGAATTAGACCTCAATAAATTTCTTTACGCCTGTCTCGTTTTACTGCTTGTAGGATGTGCAGATGATCCAGGTTTAGATGAGCTTGTCTTTCCTGATACTGGCATCAATACTAACGCCACTCTCGCAGATGAAAGAGCTGCCAGTGAGGCCCTTCAATTAAGAAATGAACTAGTCGAAGTGCGCAAAGCAGGTGTAGCCTTTGGGCATCAAGACGGTACGGCTTATGGTTTCAACTGGACACACTCTGGCTTCCCGAGTGACAGTGATGTACTTCGTGTTGCAGGGGATTATCCTGCAGTGTTGGGGTTTGACCTCGGAAAGATAGAAAGGGGTAATGGTGAAAATATCAATAGTCTTCGATTCACCCTGATGAAAGAGCTCATCAAAGAGGCTCACGAAGCAGGAAGCGTCATAACCTTATCATGGCACGCTGACAATCCTATAACCGGCAGATCTTCTTGGGATATCAATGGAGAGCCTAATAGGATACTCGAAGGTGGTGACAGCCATAATCGACTCGAAAACTACTTGAAAAGAGTGGCAGAGTTTATGCATGACTTAGAAGACTCTGAGGGAAATCCTATCCCAGTTATTTTTCGACCATGGCATGAGATGAATGGTGTGTGGTTTTGGTGGGGAAGTAGCTTATTTACTCCTGAAGAATACCAATCATTATACCGATCAACTGTGGACATACTGACGGGCACTTATGATGTGCACAACGTACTTTTTGCATATTCTCCTAACTGCGCATTGAGTAGAGAAGACTATCTGCTCTACTATCCTGGTGATGACTATGTCGATGTGCTTGGAGTAGATGTTTATGACTTCTTAGATGGCTCTTATGTAGATATCGCGCGCACCAGCTTATCCACTATTTCCATATTGGGCAATGAAAGAAACAAGCCTTACGCCTTTACTGAGACGGGCCTTGAAAATGTAGTCGAAGCAAACTGGTGGACTAATAAGCTCTATCCGGTTCTTAAAGGAAGTGGAGCGGCTTTTACCTTAGTGTGGCGTAATGATCGATCCGTTCATTGGTTTGCGCCGTTTGAAGGACATCCTTCTGCCGACGACTTTAGAGAGTTTGTAGCACTTCCAGATATCCTTCTTCAAGGAGATTTATAAACCTTCTGGTCTTTTCTTTCCAGTTATCTTTTCATAGACCATCCACACATCCATCGCGGGATCTGGATCCTTACCATACCCCATGCGAGCTATCTGAAACATGTGCCAAGGCGTCTGCAGCATGCCTGACATATCTATCTTGTCGACACCTGTTAGTAGATCAGGTACGGGACACTCAGTACGTGAGCCATCGATCAGCTCTTGAGCCACATCCGGATATACGCAAAAGGGCCTACCCAGACCGATAAAGTCCAACTCGTTGCTATCCAAAGCTGCATTCATAGCTCCTATGGTTCTAAATCCTCCGGTAAGCATAAGCGGTGTACGGATCTTCTCTCTCACTTTTACGATAAAATCTAGGAAGTATGCTTCCCTTTGCTTGGTGCTCTCCTTTTGCATCGTACCCACCATGGCAGCTCTTTCATAGGTGCCACCAGACACTTCTATCATATCCATGCCTTCCTGATCGAGCATTTGTATCACTTCCATAGATTCCACTTCCGTAAATGCTCCACGCTGAAAATCTGCAGAGTTTATCTTAATACCCAATGGGAAGTCATCGCCTACTTTTGATCTCATATTGCGGTAGATCTCAAGTACAAAGCGTGCCCTGTTTTCTAATGAACCTCCCCATTTATCATTTCTAACGTTGGTCAATGGTGACAAAAATTGACTTACTAGATAGCCATGGGCACCATGGATCTGAGCACCCTTCATACCTGCCTTTTTCGCTACTAAAGCCGCTGTCCCATAGCGTTCTATAACGTCTTGGATCTCTTCTTCAGAAAGAGGTCTAGGTTGTTCATACACTTTACTAGGCATTGCGATATCTGAAGCACTTACAGGACTGGCATCTAGATACCTTGGAGCCTGGCGACCAGGATGATTGATTTGCATCCATAGCTGGGTGCCATTCTTTTGTGTAGCATCAGCAAGTTTTCTATAATCTTCTAAGAAGATTTCGTCTTCGGCGATCAACACATTAGCATTTACCAGATGAGCTTTATCGACCATCACATTGCCAGTAAATAGTATGCCTGCACCACCTTCGCCCCACCTCTTATACACGTTGAAGAGTGCCTGGCTGGGGCGGCCGTCTTTCTCAGCGATGCCTTCAGAAAGTGCTGATTTGGCGATTCGGTTTTTGATCACTTCGCCTGACGGCAGCGTAAATGGTTGTGCTATAGTAAGATTAGACATATAACTTGTATCTTATGAATACTCATCTAAAC
>CAYYBR010000009.1:0-35512 GCA_964470035.1 uncultured Saprospiraceae bacterium | reverse complement strand
TATGTGGATGCTTTATTTGTTTGGAAGAATGATAGGCGATTTAATTAGTGATCATCGCATGCTTCCTTTGTATATAATGGGAGGGCTTTTAGGCGGAGTATTCTTTCTTTTATATAGCAATTTGGTAGGTGAAGTCTCAAATGTCAGAGGAGCAAGTGGGTCCGTCAAATGTCTAATCATGGCAGCTGCATGTGTCGCACCTGAATATATTATCAGACTGATACTTATAGGCGATGTAAAACTTAAGTACATAGCTCTTTTCCTGATTGTCTTGGATATTGCCATGATAGCTGAACACAATAATGCTGGTGGACGTATGGCACACCTTGGAGGCGCAGCTCTTGGGGCGTATTTTATCTATGCTCTTCGAAGAGGAAGGGATATAACGGACTTTAAGGGGTCTTTTTCCTTTTTAGATAAGCCCACAAAGACAAAAATGGATGTTGTACATAACAAGAAGAGACCTGTCAAAAAGAAAGATGTATATCGTCCGTCTAATCAGGAAAAAGTAGATGCTATCCTCGATAAGATTAATGCGAGTGGTTATGACAGCCTGACTGAAGAAGAAAAAGAGATACTCTATCAAGCGAGCAAAAAATAAGAGGCCTAATTTAAAGAGCCATATAATCAGACTGCCCGCCTTTATATTCATCTTAATGCTGGGCTTTTCCCTAGTATCTGTCTATTTTAGACCGAATGATAAAGACATACTTTCGCTCTTTGGATTGATCTTTCCTTTTCTTTTCTTCATCGTTGTTCTCTTGACACCATTCTTATATCGAAAACAAAAGATCACCTTTTTTTTCGCTCTAATAGGATTGACTCTATCAGTGCCACAAATGTTATCATATGTGAGATATAATAAGCCAAGTGTGACCCCAGAGAGAGATTTAACAGTATTGACCTATAATGTTATGATGGGATTCGGCCTTGTTGATCACGAACAGGAACCCAGTCCGCCCAAACTAGAAAAGTTAACCTCTCTCCTGGCTATGCAGCCAAGACCGGATATCCTATGTCTTCAAGAGGCGGGACCACTAGCCATAAAAGCATTCAGCAAAATTTCAGAATATCCATATACGCATAGTTTTTCACCTAAAGGAGCAGTGATATACAGTGCGCACCCAATCATAAAAAAAGGTTTTTTGGATTTTAAGTCTAAAGTAAACTCTTGTCTATGGGCCGACGTCCTGATATCTCAAAAAGACACCGTAAGAGTTTATAGTGTGCATTTAGAGTCCACAAGGTTAGGTAGTTCGTCATATAACCTGCTTGCCGAAGAGGGGTCACAATATTCTTCTGCACAAGGTCTAAAGGACTTAATATTGAAGTACCCGAGATATGCAGGTAAAAGAGCGGAGCAAGCTCATCTGGTAAAAGAACATATGACACGATCCCCGCACCCCGTTATCCTATGTGGAGACATGAATGAACCACCGACCTCCTATACATATAGGGTTCTTAAAAAAAATATGACAGATGCATTTGTTGAAACGGGCTCTGGATTTGGAAATACATGGAAAGGAAAAATACCCATGTTGCGAATAGATTATATTTTTGCATCTGAAAGGTTGACAAACACATCATATACCTGTTTGCATAGTGATCTTTCTGATCACTATCCTGTTAAAGCTTCTTTTACGTTTAATGAAGAATAATTTGATTTCTACATGCCCCAATTAAAAGTATATAACAGCATTTCAAAGGAGAAAGAGGACTTTGTTCCTATGATAGAAGGGAGAGTAGGTATGTATGTCTGCGGCCCCACGGTATATAGTGATGTTCACCTTGGCAATATCAGAACCTTCCTCAGCTTTGACGTTATTTATCGATATCTGAAGTATCTAGGCTTTAAAGTTCGATACGTTAGAAATATCACTGACGTTGGGCACCTTGTAGGTGATCTCGATGAAGGAGAAGATAAGATTGCTGAGCGCGCCAAACTCGAAAACCTTGAACCCATGGAGGTCGTACAGAAGTATACCAATGGCTTTCATAAGATGATGCGCTTATTCAATATATCAGAACCTAGCATTGAGCCAAGGGCAACCGGGCACATCATGGAGCAGATTGAGATGGTACAAAGCATCATAGATAACGGCTTCGCTTATGAACGTAATGGATCAGTATATTTCGACACTCAGGCATATCAAGATGTCCACGGATCTTATGGCTCTTTGTCAGGCCGAGTGATGGACGATCTACTTTCTGAGACACGTGATTTAAAAAACCAATCAGAAAAGAATCATCCTGCAGATTTTGCAATTTGGATGAAAGCTGACGAACGCCACTTGATGAAATGGAACTCAACGTGGTCGCTGGGTTTTCCTGGTTGGCACTTAGAGTGTTCAGCTATGAGCACAAAATATTTAGGAAAGCAATTTGATATTCATGGGGGAGGAAACGATTTAAAATTTCCACATCATGAAAATGAAGTTGCACAAAATGTTGGTGCGTGTGGTTGCTCACCGGCTAAGTATTGGCTACACGCGAATATGCTACTCATGAATGGACGCAAGATGTCTAAGAGTGATGGAAACACTATATCTGCACAGGACTTGTTTTCTGGAGAAAGCGATCACGTATCAAAAGGCTATAGTCCGATGGTCGTCCGGTTTTTTATGTTGATGGCTCATTACAGGTCTACTTTGGACCTGAGTGACAAGGCCCTCGAGGCAGCAGAGAAGGGATACAAAAAGTTGATGGAAGCGAAAAGATTTCTGGCTAAAGTAGATCATCAGGAGCCGACAGAGACCTCTACTATTGATAACGATATATTAGAATTAGTTTCTAGGGTGTTTGGAGAGCTTGATGATGATTTTAATACACCTAAAGCTCTAGCACGCCTATTTGAATTAGTTCCTGTGGTAAATAGTTATAAAGACAATAAGACGGGCTATAGAAATATATCTTCCAACACTATGGTAAAGCTTCAATCTTGTTTTAGCACGGTCCTAATTGATATTATGGGGCTTGAAGACGACATGGTTGAAGATGGTAATTCGACAGACGCTCTAGGGAAGGTGATGGAACTTGTAATTGATTTACGACAAAACGCAAGAGCTAATAAGGACTGGGATACGGCAGATAAAATTAGAAATGATCTTGCCACACAAAACATTGTCATTAAAGATGGAAAAGAAGGTACAACATGGTCTTTGAATTAATTAGAAAAAACTCTCTTCTCTGCTTGCTGGGCATCCTGGTTTTTATAACTAGCTGCAAACAAGATCCAAAGCAGACAACTGTCTCTGAGCCAGCAACTAAAATAAAGACTCCTGGATTTGTTGCGGATAACGCTTTCGCAAATATAGAGAAGCAGTTAGCATTTGGATTTAGAGTGCCTGGCACAGCTGCTCATAGAGAGATGCAACAATGGGCCATAAGCGAATTTGAAGCGCTTGGGGCAAAGGTTATAAAACAAGACTTTAAGGCTGATTTTCTTGGAGAAAAGGATGTGCCGTGCGCCAACATTATAGCTCAGTTTTATCCAGAAAAAAGCAAAAGAGTGATGCTTGCAGCACATTATGATAGCCGAATGATTGCAGAAAAAGATGATGAGAGAAAGGAAGAACCTATTCCTGGTGCAGATGATGGGGGAAGTGGAGTTGGAGTGCTTTTAGAAATAGGAAGAATTATAAAAGAAAATCCGCTCGGGATAGGTGTAGATATTGTTTTATTTGATGCCGAAGACCAAGGTTCGTCGGGCTCATCTGCTTCTGATTGGGCTATTGGCTCAAACTATTGGTCTAGAAATATTTCACCCAAAGGGTATCGGCCCAAGTACGGCATATTGTTAGATATGGTGGGGTCTGAAAATGCAACCTTTGGTAAAGAAGAGTACTCAACGCAATTCGCGCCAGCATTACAAAATAAGATTTGGAAACTAGCAGCCAATATGGGGTATAGTGATTTCTTTAGAGATGAATCTTATGGGAGAGTATACGACGATCATTTCGCGGTAAATAGAATAGCTGGTATAAAGATGGTAGATATCATCAACCAAGACCCAACTGATAAATCAAGCTTTGGCTTCTATCACCATACGCATGATGATAACATCGATGTCATAAGTAAGCGAACTCTTCAAGTAGTTGGGCAGGTAGTGCTTGCGGTCTTGTATAATGAATCAAACGGCACTTTCTAATTACAGACTTTCTCCAGCTTTCATTTTTTCGGCATTTTCGGCAACTTGAAGAGCCTCGATAACGTCAGTGATGTTTCCCTCCATGAATTTGTCTAAACTATATAGCGTAAGACTAATTCGATGATCAGTTATTCGATTTTGAGGATAATTATATGTTCTAATTTTATCGGATCGATCACCAGAACCAACAAGAGACTTTCTCTTCGCTTTTTGTTCGCTTTGAGCTTTAAGCTTTTGTGACTCTACAATTTTAGAATAAAGACGCTGAAGAGCAATTTCTCTGTTTTTGTGCTGGGATCTAGAGTCTGTACTTTCTGCTACGATACCCGTTGGTAAGTGAGTAAATCTCACACCTGATTCGGTTTTGTTTACATGTTGTCCACCAGCGCCACTGGCCCTAAAAGTATCTGTTCGAAGATCATCTTTCTTGATATCGATGTCTTGTTCTTCAAACTTTGGCATTATAGCTACTGTAGCAGCGGAAGTATGAACACGACCTTGGGATTCTGTTTTTGGGACACGTTGCACACGATGTGCGCCAGATTCAAATTTTAATAGACCGTAGACGTCCTTTCCATATACTTCGAGCACGATTTTGTTAAAGCCACCAACTGTACCTTCATTTTCTGAGATGACTTCAGTTTCCCATCTCATTGTTTCGAAGAACTTATTATACATACGGTAGAGATCACCTGCAAAGATACTTGCCTCATCGCCACCAGTACCTGATCTAATCTCCATGACTACATCCTTGCTATCCTCGGGATCTTTAGGGATAAGTAGGACTTTGATTTTTTCTTCTAGCTCTTCTTTAATTTTGGTCGAAGATTGTATTTCTTCTTTAGCCATTTCTTTCATCTCTTCGTCGTCATCTTGAAGCATTTCCTGGGAGCTTGCAAGGTTTTGAAGAACGTCTTTGTATTCGAGATATGAATCAGTTATTTCTTGAAGGTCCTTATACTCTTTGTTGAGAGAAGAGAATTTCTTCATATCAGAGACGACCTCTGGATCAGAAAGCCTTTCTTGGATATCTAAGAAGCGTGCATATATAGCCTCAAGCTTTTCTAGCATAAGTGGAAAAGTATCTTAGTGAAATGTATATGGAGATAAAGCTAATCTAGCTTCTTCTTAATAGAGTTGATTAAGTCTTCTGAAGCGCAGGGTCGTTGGAGATTAGTCTTGATGAAATCTCTGAATTGCTTCTCGCAGTTATATACTTTGTTACACTCCGAGTCACTCTCTATAGCATCGAGCAAATTCTGCTCACTATCGGTAGTTAGCCTATTGTCCAAATATAAATTCACTTGCTGTGAGAAGTAATTAAGTAGGCTATTCTTTTCCATCTTTTGATTTGCTATCGTTTACGATGACATCTATACCAAAAATACTAAAACTTGCTACTAATGCACAAGTACTATTCCTCTTCTTCTACTTTGCTCGATTTCTTGCTTTTTTCACCGCGAAAATCTCGAAAACCACGCTTTTCGGCGTAAGCTTTTAACTTATCCTTCAGCAAATTACGAGCCCGGAACAACCTAGATCTAACAGTACCTATTGGCACATCGACAATTTTACTTATTTCTTCATAAGTAAAACCTTCAACATCACTCAGGAGTAAAACAGTACGAAAATCTATAGGGAGAGCATTTACCGCGAGTGTGACTTCATCACCCATCATGTTGTTAAACAACTCATCGCGCAAATCTAGATAAGCAGGTGGAGCACTTTCTCCACTCTCATGAAAAGTAGTAAAATCCTCAAAGCCCACTTTCGTCGGGCGCTTGCTCTTCTTCCTATATTCGTTTATATAGGCGTTCTTAAGTATCTTAAACAACCATGCTTTAGCATTAGTTCCTTCATCATACTTGTCGACAAAACGAAAAGCTTTAAGATAAGTTTCCTGAACAAGATCATTAGCGTCGTCATCATCATAGCACAGATGATATGCAAACGTTTTTAATGCATCTATGTGAGGGAAGAACTCCTTGTCAAATATCTCGTAGTCTTTCTTTGTTTTCTTAGCCAATTGATCAAAGTATGGCCTAAAAGTAGACTTTTATTAATGACATGGTATTACTTCTCCATCTGCTATCACATAAATAGTATCATTCTTTGAAGGACTTATCGAATGCATGCCAGTAAAAGTCCCAAAAGCAGGCATAGTGCATTGGCTCGGAGTAAAATGAAAACAAGGAAGTCTGACGGATGGAAGCCTGTTCACAACCATACGATACGCCGGATGGATATGGCCACATATATTATACAAAAGCTGATGAGTCTGTGGTTCATGGCTGAAGATGAAGCCTCCGCGAGTAACGGATTCCTCATAGATATGATTAAAAACAGACGCCAGCTCAGCCTCTCCAAGGATATCGTGATTGCCTTTAACTAAACTTAAAGTAATCTCTTTGTATGTAGAAAGAAAGGTTTTGCAAACCTGCCAATCCATATTGTTATGGCTATGAAAAACATCCCCGAGAAATAGGATCTCATTAGGTGCTATTTTATCGATTAAGTTAGAAAGGCGATCATAGTTGTTTAGACCAGCATCAGCAGGAATGGCTATCCCGTTTTTTCTAAAGTGATCTACCTTTCCCCAATGAACATCGCTAATGAGAAGAAGATTCTGTTCAGACCAGTAAATGGCCTTGTCAGGAAGCAATTCTAACTTTTGATTAGAAACAGTATGAACAACAGAATTAGCTTTCTTCAGCGACAACTTCTTCCTGGACTGGCTCATCTGTTTGCATATAGATTGCCTTAATTTTTGATTCTATTTCTTCAGAAACCTCGGGGTTGTCTTCAAGGAACGACTTAGCAGATTCTTTGCCCTGTGCAATTTTGGTTTCGTTATAGGCATACCAAGAACCGCTTTTTTGAATGATGTCGTTTTCTACAGCCAGATCAATAATTTCACCGGTTCTAGAAATCCCTTTGCCAAATGTAATTTCAAAAAGAGCGATCCTAAACGGAGGAGCCATTTTGTTTTTTACGACTTTGACTTTTATCGGATTACCTACTACATTCCCGTCTTTATCCTTTATAGATGTACCTGACTTTCTAATATCTAGTCGTATGGATGCGTAAAACTTAAGAGCATTACCTCCAGTGGTTGTTTCAGGATTACCAAACATAACACCAATTTTCTCACGGAGCTGATTTATAAAAACACATGTACATCCAGTTCGGCCGATGGTAGCCGTTAATTTTCTAAGGGCTTGAGACATTAATCGTGCGTGAAGACCCATTTTAGAGTCTCCCATTTCTCCTTCAATTTCACTTCTAGGAGTTAGGGCCGCTACTGAATCTATTACAAGTATATCTATAGCCCCAGACCTAATGAGATTTTCAGCTATTTCTAGCGCCTGCTCACCATTGTCAGGTTGAGAAATAAGAAGATTTTCGGTGTCCACACCTAAGGCTTCGGCATAGTTTTTATCAAAGGCGTGTTCTGCATCTATGAATGCAGCGATACCTCCAGCTTTTTGTGCTTCTGCTATGGCATGTATGGCAAGAGTTGTTTTACCAGAAGATTCAGGACCATATATTTCTACTATTCTTCCTCTAGGAAAGCCCCCTATACCCAGAGCTATGTCAAGTGTCAAAGAACCTGTAGAGATTGCTTCTACATCCACTATCTGCTTATCACCAAGCTTCATGATAGTGCCTTTGCCGTAAGTTTTTTCTAATTTATCAACAGTGAGTTGAAGTGCCTTTAGTTTAGCTGCCTTTTCATCTGCCATGCCGTCTATTTTTCTTGTTGTTATTAAAAACAAATGTAATGTATAATGCTAAGGAATTTAGCAATTGGGAGGAAAACGAACAATTAGTTCTTGACCAGTGCTCGCTTCAACCGCTTTATAAGAAAAGGACCTTCATAAATAAACCCAGAATATACTTGTAGGAGTTCTGCACCCGCTTCAATTCTTTCTAGTGCAGTAGATTCATTATAAATTCCTCCAACACCTATAATAGGTACTTCTCCTTTAGTAATCTCAAAAACTTTTTTGGTAATCTCGTTTGCCTTCTTACTCAAAGGCGCCCCACTAAGACCTCCATTGCCAATGGCTTCTACAATTTTGTTGCTTGTCGTGAGGGAAGACCTCGCTATAGTAGTATTGGTGCAGATGATTCCATCTACTTTGAGGTCAACAACTATTTCTGCTATGTCTATTACTTGAGACTCAGTGAGGTCGGGAGCGATCTTAAGTAGTATGGGCCTATACTTATGTTGTAGTGTCCGGTAGGTCGTCAGTGTTGATAGAATCAAAGTTAAAGGCCCCTTCTCTTGTAAGGACCTGAGACCAGGCGTATTGGGGCTACTTAGATTGACCACAAAATAGTCTACATAGTCATAGAGCTTTGTAAAGCATGTTAGATAGTCTTCATGCGCTTTTTCGTTGGGAGTATCTTTATTCTTTCCGATATTGCCACCAACAATTATCTTTCTATCCTTTAGGGCTTTTAACCGATCTACTAGGGCGTCTACACCGCCGTTGTTAAAACCCATCCTATTTATAATAGCCTTGTCTTTCTTTAATCTGAATAAGCGTGGGAGAGGGTTTCCAACCTGAGGTCGCGGAGTTACAGTTCCTACTTCTATAAAGCCAAAACCGATAGAACTCATAGCCTTGATATATTTACCGTCTTTATCAAAGCCAGCAGCTAAACCTATAGGATTTGGAAATGACAGTCCTAATATATTTCTTTCGAGAGAGGGATGTTCAAGCTTGAATGAAGACTTGATCAAGGGCCCAAGAAGAGGAGTCTTCTCGAGCACATTAAAAGATTTGGTAGTGAAGTGATGGGCAAATTCTGCAGGTAATAAAAAAAGGAAAGCCTTAAGCAGGCGATATATCACGAATTAGCAATTTCTTGATTTAGAAGCTCGAGATCTCTGATTAATAATCTCTTGCGGTTAAATGTAATGATATCTCGGGATTTAAGCTCATTTAGAACAGTTGTTACTGTCTGTCTAGAAGTCGCTGTGAGATTTGCTATTTCTTGATGTGTGATAAAGTTTCTGATAACCCACTCATATCCAACTCTATTACCTTTTTCTGAATTTAGATCAACGATAAACTCTATGATTCTGCTTCTACTATCCTTGAATACAAGCGACTCTAAGCGTTTTTCCATCTTCAATGCTCGACTACCGATAAGTTTCATGATCATTAGGCCGAATGGGTCGTATTCTCTAAAGAGCCCTTGAATTTCTTCTTTAGTCATGATACAAACCTCTGTAGGCTCAAGAGCTTGCGCGAAATCTCTTCGAATGTTTGCTCCGGCAAAGACTTTTTCTCCAAAAACTTCTCCTCCTTGAAGTATACACTTTGTTATTGAACGATCTCCTTCACTTTCTGTGCCGATTTTGACACGACCAGACAAGATGTAATAGAGTTTATCTGCAGGCTCATCTTGCTGAAAGATATATTCTCCTTTAGCAAAGGTGGTTTTGGTATGAGTACCACCAAAGTTGACCTTCTTTGGGCAAAAGATTCCTGCAGCATCAATATTCTCTAGATACCAAATATTTGATTGTTCGGGTGAATTCATAGTCATAGCTGATATAAATTTTCTGTACTATTAATACAGTTTGAATGTAAAAAAGGTTGCTTCATGTCATTTTCTTGACAAGAAAATAACATGCAAATTTTATGTAATACATAAGTGGCACAAAATGTGTGGTTTATAATGCGAAATAGTACGTAAGCACCCTTGTTACATAAACAATCGGTTCATATATTTTTGATTTTCATAGGAGTTTTGACATTAAACACTGTGAATATCTCTGCCCAGTGCCCAAAACAGATTTGGGATGCATCCAACTTTGGCAGTGGTGCTGTCCATGAGCGAGAGAACAAAGCAATATTCGGAGACTTTACAAATACACGTCGAGGACAGTATGTAAATGATGGAGATTTATACTTCTTTGGTGACATCAACAACCTTGGGTTTATTGGTGATGGCCGCGGAAGAGAGTTCCTTTATACTTGTGATAGTACCACTACACATATCGAAGGAAACGGCCTTACAGAGTTCAATAATATCGAGATAGATAACCCGGGAGATGTAGTCTTGAGAAAGGATATTAGGATCATGAGCCACATGCAGTTTACTAATGGCATTATTCATACCGATAGATCAGTTTTTAGAGAGAGGGTGTTCTTTCAAGAAGGTGCCACCTATGATGGATCAAATGATCAAAGACATATTAATGGCACGATTGCACGTCAAGGGATAGGCCCTTTCGATTATCCTACTGGCGATGGGTTTCATGATGCACCAATTAGAGCAGCTGGAGAAAACACTTTCGACATATTTGTGGCAACCTATCACAGTATACAACTTGATTCCATCCAATATGAATCTCAAGGTATCTTTCCTAGGGATCAGGTTGATTTGGATGTTGCAGTTGTTCAGCCTAAGGAGTTTTGGACACTTTCAGGAGGACAATCAACTGAAGTCACTCTTTTTTGGGACTCTTTTAGTGCGATAGACGAGCTAGTAGAAAACATAAATGACCTCGT
Organism: uncultured Saprospiraceae bacterium; assembly: GCA_964470035.1. Classification (GTDB taxonomy): domain Bacteria; phylum Bacteroidota; class Bacteroidia; order Chitinophagales; family Saprospiraceae; genus JAJRXG01. Next base: position 24,835 of record CAYYBR010000009.1, on the reverse strand, counting down.
AGTAGTAGGTTGGGACGGAGAAAAATGGGTCAATCTAGGAAATACAGATTTGGTGCAAGTTTTTGGATCAGGATCGGTAACCTCAACCACTATAATGCCGGATAGATATGACGCCTTTACTTTTGGTGTTATTGACTCTGACGGAGATTCGTTTGTGGATAGTAGAGACCCTGCACCATTCGACCCTTGCATACCAGATGAATCATCTCCTGCATGTCAATCTGGAAATACATGTATAGATGTATCAATATTTGTTAACCTCGAAGGTCCTCTTCAATCCGATAGAATTGGAGAATATAACGACGAGATGCGTACTAGCTTAAATCGGTTTGGATATTTACCTGGCCAGAGGCCTACGACCTTACTCGGAACTCGTACGCCTGCAGGCCAGCCATATACAATAGAACCCTGGGATTATCGAGGTAGTGAGGGATTTGAATTTGATGTTTTTTCCGCTAACGGGAGTGAGTTATATCCACCAGACGCAGTTGATTGGGTTCTTGTGAGTATTCGCATCACGCCTGATAAACTCACAAAAGTGTGTGAAAAGGCCGCGCTTGTCTTAAGAGACGGAACCATAAGACTGACAGAACCACTAGACTGCTGCCAGATGACCGATGATCAGTATTACGTAGTCATAGAACATAGAAATCATCTACCTGTTATGAGCCCGAACTCCTTACCTATAATAGACGGAAGGATTTCCTTTGACTTTAGAGCTAATCAGTCATTCAGAGGGTTGCTCGGAGATGGCCAGAAACTAATCGGAGATGGCCGATATGCGATGTATTCAGGAAATGGTGATCAGGTTACTACTTCGTCATCAATAAAAGATATCAATGCTAATGATCTCAACCTATGGACAGTTGAAAATGGATCTCACTCTGGATACTATCTTCAAGATTATGACCTTAATGGAGACGTAAATGTCCATGATAAGGCTATTTGGTTGACAAATAATGGGGTTTTTACGGATGTGGACCGGTAGTAAACCACATTAATGTTGTCTTTCTTTTATAACTGTTGATACCATAATATCATATGCAGTTCATTTTGTCGTTATAAAAACATTGCCCAGAACAACGGGCATGAAATGACCATACCTATGGAGCAGAAAAAATTCTTCAAAGGCTTGCAAACGTACCTCTGCTTGTTAGCCCTTACACTTAATTTTGCAGTTTTTGCATGGGCTGATGCAGAGACAATTACCACCATTATTCTTATTGATCGTGTGGCAGAACTTGTTGAACTTACAGAAGACGGAGAAGTTCTCCAGCGTCATTTAGCAGTCCCAGACTACTTTTCTTCTGGCAGAAGCCACAACTCAAGTTTAAAACAGAGCCTAGCCAAGCTTAAAGATTATGGGTACCAAGAGAACTTTGATTTACCTGGTTCGAGTCTTTTAAGCTCATCAGAGTTGCAGAGACACATGACTAAAGAGAAAAAGGATTTTTCACCCCCAATGCCGTATGAAAAAGGCATTTCTGTCGATGGACCAAGTCTAGATCAATCAAAGAAGAGCATGGCAGGAATCCTTACTAATAAAGTGACTACCATAATTAAGCTACAGACCAAAAGATCATCACCTCAAGCCCTTGAAACTCTATCTTTTGTTGATGTCTTTTATCCCCGAATCGAGGATTCTCAGTTAAAGCAGCGAGACATATACCTTATGCGTTCTAGTATTGGAGATATAGCGAAAGCATATGTCTAAGAACCTCTAAGGCTAGTCGCCGAATATGAAAAAACTATCAGTTTAACAACTAAATTTTAGCCTTAGAGGCTTCTTTTATATGTAGTTGTTTTGACGAGCCAAATCGTGCGCTGATTTAGAATATTGTAATATCCTTTCGCATAGGTCTAATAGTTTTTCGGTTTCAGCAACACCGAACTCTTTCATCCAAAACAATTCATTTAGATTGACCTCAGCATCTTCTTCATACTTACGTAAATGATGTAATGTTTTCATGGAAGTCATCGACGGGGTAAAAAAGTATGAGGGATGTAAACTAGCGTTTTCTACATTCAAATATTTAGTCAACATCTTGACTTCTTCATAAGGGTTGAGATACAAGCTTTCATAAGAAACGAAGTACCCTTCTATTTTTTGTACTTTCTCAATGCTGATAGCAAAAGAAACAGCCCACATAGCTACTATGATTTCATTCTTAGTGGCTAAATGATTAAGGAGGCTTCGGAGTTCTGTCCACCTTTCTTTCCTGATTACCGCCCCACTTAGTGCTTTCTCAAAGAAGAGCTCCTTATGCCTCTGCCAGCCGAACTCATCCCAGAAACGTGCTCTTTTATTGATCGAGGCTAGTACTGCGAGAGGATGCCTGTAGATATAGACTACTCTAGAACTTTCTTGGATTTTTGATAATCGATCGATACTATGATTTCCTCTAATCGTCTTGTATCCCAACACCTTGGAATTAGACCAAACATACCTTATGAAAGAGGCGCTATGGTTTTCTAACGGAGAGTTTAGGTGGTTACGTAAAATCCAAGGATTGCTTGGAGAAGAATTATATAAGGACTTGAGATGTGACCTTATAGATTTAACATCAATCTCTTCAGAATAAGTGAATTCTTCTGAAGATGTGAATACTCCAGGATGAAAAGGCTCGAATAGAATTATCCCTCCAAGACATTTAGAAATTATATCGGAGAGCCAGGTAGTGCCAGACCGACCAAAACCTCCGATAATAATCTGCATCAAAAAATATTAAGTCAGCTTAGATAACCATGCCCGCAGCAACTGTGTTATTAGTTGTTTCATCAATTAAGATAATACTTCCTGTTATTCTATTCTGACGATAAGGGTCTGTAAAGAGAGGTTTGGTAACTCTTAGAGAAACCCGACCTATGTCGTTCATATTTAGTATCAAATCTTCCTGATCCCTGTGTAAGGTGTTGATGTTGAGCTTATATCTTATATTATTTACAATACATCGCACATCTTGAGTAGTATGCTTTAATGTGTATTTGCCCTTTAATTGTAAAGGTTTATTGTGATCAAACCAACACATCATGACGTCAAGGTCCTGTGTGATTTCTGGTTGATTATTTGCTCTAACGATCATGTCTCCTCGACTTAGGTCGAAGTTTTCTTCTAACTCTACAGTTACAGATTGGGGAGGGAAGGCCTGGTCTTGCTCACCATCCGCACCATGGATAGCTTTTATTTTAGTTGTAAAACCAGAAGGGAGTAAGGTTACGTCATCTCCTTTCTTCATAATACCACCGGCTATTCTTCCTGCGTAACCCCGGAAATCATGAAATTCATCACTATAAGGTCGTATCACAAACTGCACAGGGAAACGCTGATCAATAAAATTATGATCACTTGCGATATGTACATTTTCGAGATAGTACATCAGAGTAGGACCCTCATACCAAGGAGTCTTTTCAGATCTATTAACAACATTGTCTCCACGCAGAGCAGATATCGGGATAAAATGAACATCCTTAACATCTAACTTTGCAGCGAAACTTTCAAAATCCTCTTGGATTTTGTCATAAGCCTCCTGATTAAAATCTACAAGATCCATCTTGTTAACACAAATAACCAAGTGAGGAATCTGCAACAATGAAGCTATGATAGCATGTCGCTTCGTTTGATCAACGATGCCATGTCTGGCATCTACAAGAACCAATGCTACATTAGCTGTAGAAGCACCAGTTACCATATTTCGTGTATACTGTATATGGCCTGGCGTATCTGCTATGATAAACTTTCTCTTAGGAGTGCTAAAGTATCTGTATGCTACATCAATAGTAATGCCTTGTTCTCTTTCAGACTTTAACCCATCTGTAAGTAATGCTAGATTAACTTCTTCTTCACCTCTTCTTTCAGAGGTTGTTTTAATCTGATCGTACTGATCTTGATATATACTCTTACTATCATACAACAACCGACCTATTAATGTAGACTTGCCATCATCAACGCTTCCCGCTGTTGTAAATCTAAGTAACTCTGTATTTTGATCCATGTTCCTTTTTCTAAATTCTAACTAGAAATAGCCTTCCTTTTTTCTATCCTCCATAGCCGTTTCGCTTCTTTTATCATCAGTACGACCACCGCGTTCTGTCATACGAGTTGTAGCGATTTCTTCTATGATGTCTTCTACCGTTATGGCTGTAGACCTCCAAACCCCAGTACAGGTCATATCACCTATGGTCCTACACCGTACTTTTTCAGTTTTTATAGTTTCATTATCTCTCTTTGTGATATATGGGCTATCTGCTAAAAGAGCCCCTTCTCTTTCAAAAACCTCCCTCTCATGAGCAAAATATAGATTCGGAAGATCTACCTTCTCGGCAGCTAGATATTGCCAAACATCTAGTTCTGTCCAATTGCTTATAGGGAAAATTCTAAAATGTTCTCCCATATTTTTCTTTCCATTAAAGAGATTCCAGAGCTCTGGTCTTTGGTTTTTTGGGTCCCACTGTCCAAACTCATCTCTATGAGAGAAAAACCTTTCTTTAGCACGAGCCTTTTCCTCATCCCTTCTGGCACCACCAAGTGCTGCATCAAACTTGCCCTTTTCAAGTTCGTCAAGCAAAACTGCTATTTGAAGCATATTTCTACTTGCGTTGATACCTTTTTCTTCAGTAACCATTCCATTTTGAATAGCCTCTTCTACAGAGCCGACGATAAGTTTAGCACCTATCTTTTCAACAAGTTGATCCCTATATGCTATAGTCTCTGGAAAGTTGTGACCAGTATCCACATGCAAAAGCGGAAAAGGAATTTTAGCTGGATAGAATGCCTTATAGGCCAAATGAACCATCAATATAGAATCCTTACCCCCCGAGAACATGAGCACAGGTCTTTCAAACTGTGCTGCAACTTCTCTCATGATATAGATAGACTCTGCTTCTAGTTCCTTAATATGACTGAGGTTATAATCCATGTTTTATCTAACTTCTTCTATAATATAATTGTAGACGACCTTTATCGAGTCTTCTACAGAGGAATTTTCAGTTCTAACTTCTAGTCCCGAATTTAACGGTGGTTCATAAGGACTGTCTATCCCTGTAAACCCAAGAATTTCTCCTTTGCGGGCTTTCGCATAAAGTCCTTTGACATCTCTTTGTTCACATACTTCTAGTGGAGTGTTAACATAGATTTCTTCAAAGTCCACTGAGCCAATAATTTCTTGAGCATTCAACCTTATTTCACGAGTTGGACTAATAAAGGAACATAAGGTTATAATCCCTGAATTACAGTACAACTTGGCTAACTCAGCTACGCGACGAATATTTTCAAATCTGTCATCTAAACTAAATGAGAGATTAGAACATAAGCCTGTTCTGACATTATCACCATCAATAACTTGAGCAAAGTACCCATTGCTAAAAAGTAGACGCTCTACACCTCGCGCTATAGTGCTTTTGCCAGAACCTGATAAACCGGTAAACCAGAACACCTTTGACTTTTGATTCAAAAGTCTTTCTCTTTCTGAACGACTGACAAGTTGATCAAAAATGGGATGTATATGCTTTTCCACCTATTTTTTAGATTTAAGCAAACTTCTGATAGATCCCCTAGGAACAGACTGCCATCCTCGCTCGTGAAGATAGTAAAGAAGCAACTTGACCGGAAACTCTATAGATGTAACAGTTAAGGCAGTTTCCATTTGACCTGTTGTTAAGTAGGTAATCACAAAAATGGCAGCTGAAGCTATGACCCTCCAAGTGAACCCTTTAATGATACTGCGTAGATGTGATTCTTTATGATACTCCGACATCGCCAAAAATGAGCCGCAAACCTACGAGTTTTATTGCTTTGTTAAATGATTTAGATATATCTGAAAATCAACCTCAAGTATTGCACTAATCCAAAGAGCAAAAAGCCCCCTAATAAACCTATTAAAAGGAGTTTATATAACGAACCTTTCTGAGGAGAAAGGGGATATGACGGCACATCCAAAACCTGTATTAACGGTGTACTTGTTTTGAGAGCATACTCCGCACGGCTTACATTCTTGATTATTTCTTCTGATACTACTTCTAATCCAGCCAATTCCTTCTCTAGCAAAGCACTCTTCACGTTGTTCTGATAACGAAAGGCACCACTATTTTTATCGCCTATAAGCGCTACATCGTAAGCAATATCGCTTATCCTTTGGTCTATGGAGTCCTTTTCGGCCAAAAGCAGATTATATACCCTTTGACTACTCTCTATGGATTTTTCAACATAAAAGTCAGAGACTTCTTTGTAGATAGACTTCACCAGAGCTATCGATAAACTATCACTAGGGGTGGTTACCGTCAAAGACATGATATAATGCGTGTTACCATAATCCGAGGTAAGAAGCCCTTTAGATCTATCATTTTTCGTTCCTGCTACCCTTTGGTATAGATCTTTTAAGGCAAACTCTTCCATAGGATTTATAGCACTACTATCTGTAGCACTAAATAAAAAACTTTCATACCCTGGATCTCTTTGTGACCACGCTTCTCGAAGCCCTAACTTCTCAATTAAATGGTTAGCTAACAAATCTTCTTGGTCGCCAACTCTTGCTTTGGTTAAAAGGCTTTTAGTGATAATTCGACGAGAAGCTGCAATTTCAAGGAGTTTGTCAACATTGTATTTGCCGGTTTGCGGAGCTATCCCTAGTTGTCCCAATATGCTTGTTACGCCTGATATATTAGGATTATTATCATCATTTAACATGAAAGATAAGTCGGCCACAAAGACCTCATCTTGGCGATTATACCAAATAAAAGATACGGCTATGGATAAGGTCAAACAGAGAGAGAGACTCAAAAAGTTCTTTTTGATCCACCTTATGATTTCTATAGAAGACAAGACTACATCCTTGAGAGTTACTTCATCAGGATAGGATTCTCTTGTGATATGATGTTTGTCTTGACTCATTCAGAGATCATCATTTGCGAAAGCGCTGTCTTCAAACCCAAGATAAAAATCAAATAAGAAGATCTAGTTTTTATATGACAGACTAGGGAAAAGTGCTTTTTCACCTTCTTCTAAAGAAATATTTTTTCGTTTACAGTAATCCTCAACTTGATCCTCTGTAATCTGGCCTAGTCCGAAGTACTTGGATTCAGGATGACTAAAGAAAAACCCACTCACAGAAGCTGCTGGATACATCGCTAAGCTCTCAGTTAAGTAGATCCCGATCTGCTTTTTCACTTGGAGTAACTCAAAAATGTCATTTTTGAGAGTATGGTCAGGACAGGCTGGATACCCTGGTGCTGGACGTATCCCCTGGTATTTTTCTTTTATAAGTTCTTCATATGATAAGTCCTCATCTCGACTAAAAGCCCAGTATTTCGTGCGAACAAGTTGATGTAATCTCTCGGCAAAAGCCTCGGCCAGCCTATCCGCCAATGACTTTAAAAGGATGGCATTGTAATCATCTCCGGCTTCTTCAAACTCCTTGACTTTTATTTCGATACCTATGCCCGTAGTCACGGCAAAAGCACCTATATAATCTGGCGGTCCACCGACAGGAGAGATAAAGTCGGATAAACACAGATAGGATAATCCTTGGGCTTTTTGGCGCTGTTGTCGAAGATGGTTACTACTCATAATGACCTTATCTCGATCTTCACTTTCGTAAATGATAATCTGATCTCCATCACTATGTGCGGGATAAAGCCCAAATATTCCTTTCGCTGTCAACCACTTTCCATCAATGATCTCTTGCAACATCGCTTGAGCATCGTCAAAAAGCTTCGAAGCTTCTTCTCCCATTTTTTCATCATCAAGAATGCTCGGATATTTTCCTTTGAGCTGCCAACTAGTAAAGAATGGCGTCCAATCTATGAAGTCAACCAAATCTTCTAAATCGTAGTCCTCAAAAACCTCTTGACCGATAAGAACAGGGATAGGAGGATCATAACTTTCCCAATCCGTTGTGAAAGGTTGGCTTCTGGCCTCTTTGATAGGCACATAGCTTTTCTTGCTTGTTGTCTTGGCCCTTCTAACTCTTAATTCATCATACTCACTTTTTATCCCAGAGACGTAAGCATCTCGTTTTTCTTGCTGACTTGATAGGAGAGAACTTGCAACAGCAACACTCTTAGAAGCATCTAAAACATGAATGCATGGTCCAGAATAATTAGGTTCAATTTTAACAGCTGTATGTGTCTTCGAAGTTGTAGCTCCCCCGATCATAAGTGGAATATTCATACCTCTTTCTTCCATCATGGTTGCTACCCTGACCATCTCATCCAGAGATGGAGTAATAAGACCACTTAAGCCAATTATATCTACATTTTCTCTTTTGGCTGTATCAAGTATTTTATCCGCTTTAACCATGACACCTAGGTCTATAATCTCATAGTTATTGCAGGCTAAGACGACTCCTACTATATTCTTTCCAATATCATGGACATCTCCCTTTACCGTTGCCATGAGAATTTTACCATTTGTTTGTATTACCCCTTCCTTTTCTTCCTCGATGTAAGGGGTGAGATAGGCTACGGCCTTCTTCATTACTCGAGCGCTTTTTACAACTTGAGGAAGAAACATTTTGCCCGCACCAAATAGATCTCCTACGACATTCATGCCGTCCATCAATGGACCTTCGATAACTGATAAGGGAGAAGACAGAAAAATCCTAGCCTCTTCAGCGTCTGCCTCTATATATTCTGTTAGGCCCTTAACTAGGGCATATTCGATTCTTTTTTGAACAGGTTTTTCGCGCCAAGAAAGATCCACTACACGCTCCTTACCATTGCCCTTAATGGTCTCGGCATATGAAATAAGATCGTCGGTGGCGGATTCAGTCTTATTAAAAATCGCGTTTTCAAGAAGTTCGACGAGTTCATCCGGAACTTCATCATAGACTTCCATCATTCCAGCATTTACGATGCCCATGTCCATTCCTTTTTGAATAGCATGATATAGAAACACACTGTGCATCGCTTCTCTTACTCGATTGTTACCCCTAAATGAAAAAGAGACATTACTAACCCCTCCACTTATTTTAGCACCCGGACATTCGCGTTTTATAATTTCAGTAGCATCGATAAAGTTTTTACCATATTCTCGATGTTCTTCTATCCCAGTGGCTATAGCAAATATGTTGGGATCGAAAATGATGTCTCTAGGATTGAAACCAATTTTTTCAGTTAGAATCTTATAAGCCCTTTTGCAGATAGCTACTTTTCTTTCTACCGTCTCTGCTTGTCCAGTTTCATCAAAAGCCATAACGACGGTAGCAGCACCATAACGCTTGACGATTTTAGCCTGTCTTATAAATTCTTCTTCTCCTTCTTTGAGAGAAATGGAGTTTACTATGCACTTGCCTTGGACGCATTTTAGCCCTTCTTCGATTACTTCAAACTTTGAAGAATCTATCATGATTGGTAGTTTAGCGATATCCGGTTCTGACATAATTAAATTCAGAAAAACCTTCATAGCTGCTTTGCTATCCAAAAGACCTTCGTCCATATTGACATCGATGATCTGCGCACCACCTTCTACTTGCTGTGCAGCTACCGACAGAGCCTCTTCATAAGCACCTTCCTTGATCAGTCTTGCAAACTTGCGACTGCCAGTAACGTTGGTTCTCTCACCAACATTTATAAAGTTTAAGTTATCTCTAACAACAAGAGGCTCTAGACCGGAGTACTGACTATAGGCTGTTTCATTCTTAAACTTACGAGGAGTCTTTCCTTTTGCAACTTCGACCATAAGCCTGATGTGATCAGGCGTAGTACCACAGCACCCTCCGATGATATTCGAATAACCAGCATCTAGGAAGTCTGATAAGAGCGAATTCATTTCTTCTGGAGTCTGATCGTATTCGCCAAACTCATTAGGTAGCCCGGCATTAGGATATGCACTTACTGGACAGGTTGCCACCTCCGAGAGGTCTCTTAGGTGAGGTTCGAGCTCCTTAGCACCAAGGGCACAGTTGAGACCTACACTCATCAAATCCATATGAGAAACCGAAATCCAAAAAGCCTCAACCGTCTGGCCACTTAGGGTCCGTCCACTTGCGTCAGTTATCGTGCCCGAGACCATAATAGGAAGTTTACGACCGATTTCTTCAAACATTAGATCTATGGCAAAAAGAGCTGCTTTACAGTTCAAGGTATCGAAGACTGTTTCAATCAACAAAATGTCCACGCCGCCTTCTACAAGACCTCTCACCTGTTCTAAATATGCCTCAACTAGTTGATCAAAAGTGATGGCTCTATATCCCGGATCATTCACATCAGGTGAAAGAGATGCAGTTCGAGTTGTTGGTCCTATGGCTCCAGCAACATATCTAGGATGGTCATCGGTACTAAACTTTTTTGCAGAGGCTACGGCGATTTTGGCAGATGCGAGATTCATCTCATAGCTGAGATCTTCCATTTCGTAATCTGCTTGAGAGACCTTATTTGCGCTAAAGGTGTTTGTTTCGATGATATCACACCCTGTTTCTAAGTATTCTTCATGTATCGCGGATATGATATCAGGCCTCGTAAGAGAGAGTAATTCATTGTTACCTTTTATATCTAGATGAAAATCCTTAAATCGCTCCCCACGATAATCTTGTTCGCTAAGTTTATATCTCTGGATCATGGTACCCATAGCACCATCCATCACAAGGATTTTTTCTTTAAGAACCTCTTTTACACTTACCTTACTCATAGACATCACCAAAAGTAGAACATATAAAAACCACTTTCTAAGATATAGTTGAGACACAGCGTAATGTTTGTGATATTTGAGTGCTGATCGGAAGACTATGGGCTTTGAACTTACATCAAATTATATCCCAACAGGTGATCAACCACAAGCGATATCCCAACTAGTAAAAGGTATCGAAGGGGGTGATGACTCACAAGTTCTCTTAGGAGTGACGGGCTCGGGGAAGACATTTACTATAGCCAATGTTATAGCTCAATGCCATAGACCTGTATTAGTTCTGACTCATAACAAAACCCTTACCGCTCAACTTTATGCAGAGTTCACAGAGTTTTTTCCTGATAATGCAGTGGAGTACTTTGTGAGCTACTATGACTACTATCAACCAGAGGCTTACATCACATCTAGTGATACGTACATAGAAAAGGATCTCTCGATCAATGAAGAAATAGATAAATTAAGACTCCGAGCCAGCTCAAACTTGCTCAGCGGTAGGCGCGATATCATTATCGTCGCTTCGGTTTCCTGCATATACGGCATGGGTAATCCTGAGGACTATAAAGGGGCTATTATAAGAATTCAGCAGGGGCAGACTTTATCACGTAATAGATTGTTATACCAGCTGGTAGAAAGCTTATACTCGAGATCTGAGAATGACTTTAAGCGGGGCACCTTTAGAGTAAAAGGGGATACGGTAGATATACATTTGCCATATGTCGACTTTGGGTTTCGCATCATCTTCTTTGGGGACGAGATCGAAAATATCGAGAAAATAGAACTGTCATCAGGAAAAAGAATTACTTCTCTTAAAGAGGCTGCGATCTTTCCTGCTAACCTCTATGTCGCCCCTAAAGATCGGCTGAATATGATCCTGCGGCAGATAGAAGGAGAGCTTGATGATCACGAAAAGTTTTTCGAACAAGAAGGTCGATATATAGAGGCTAAGCGCATCAAAGAAAGGGTCAATTTTGATGTAGAGATGATGCGCGAACTCGGCTACTGCAATGGTGTAGAAAACTACTCAAGGTTTTTTGATGGGCGGAAGCCAGGGACACGACCATTTTGCCTGCTGGATTATTTTCCAGATGATTATCTGATGATCATCGACGAGAGCCATGTTACTCTTCCGCAGGTTCGTGGTATGTGGGGCGGAGACAGGGCTAGAAAAATAAGCCTAGTCAACCATGGCTTTAGACTTCCGTCAGCTCTAGATAATAGGCCACTGAATTTTGATGAGTTCGAAAGCTTAACTAATCAAACCATTTACGTAAGTGCAACACCAGGTGACTATGAACTCGAAAAAACACAGGGCCTAGTAGTTGAGCAGATAGTTAGGCCAACAGGACTCCTGGACCCTCCAATTGAAGTGAGACCAAGTATCAATCAGATCGACGACCTTCTTGAAGAAATACAGCTCAGGATCGAGGCGGACGAGAGAGTGTTGGTTACTACGCTTACGAAGAGGATGGCAGAGGAACTGACCAAGTATCTAACAAAGCTCAACATCAAGGTGCGATATATACATTCAGAGGTAGATACGCTTGATAGGGTAGAGATTATCAGGGATCTTAGGCTTGGAGGTTTTGATGTTTTGGTGGGGGTGAATCTTCTAAGAGAGGGACTGGATATGCCAGAAGTATCTTTAGTGGCGATACTGGACGCCGACAAGGAAGGTTTCCTTCGCAATACTCGCTCTCTTACCCAGACTGCTGGACGAGCAGCCAGAAATGCTAATGGCCTGGTTATCTTTTATGCGGATAAGATAACTGACAGCATGAAGATGACGATCGATGAAACTAGTAGACGTCGTGCTATCCAAAAAGCATACAATGAGAAACATGGCATTACTCCAGCTACTATAAAAAAGACCAAAGAAGAAATCATCAACCAGAAGTCGATCTTAGACATAAGAGGTAAAAAACCAAAAGCATACATAGAACCTGAAGAACCTGGTATCGCTGCTGACCCTGTTATCAACTACATGTCTAAGGACCAGCTCGATCGTCTGATAAGAGAGACCGAAGCCAAGATGAAGAAAGCAGCTAAGGATCTTGACTTCATCACAGCTGCTCAGCATAGGGATGAGTTATTTGCTCTCAAAAAGAAACTAAAAGCAGCTATCTAGGATAGTAATGATCGATACCATCAAGGATGAGACTGACCACTTCGTCTGGAGTAAAGTATGCAGTATCTATCAACTGATCATAGTTGCTCAGATCTCCAAAGTCAATATCATAAATTCTCTTAAACCTCTCCTGTTCACTCTTTCTTCGTTCTTTGATTTTAGAGATAAGGTGGTCCACATCGCGATTAGATTCATCACTAGCCCTGTCATCATCTTTGCTGATTCTTTGAGCTGCGACACTTTCATCACATAGCAGATAAACCTTATATGACGAAGGGATAAAGTGCCATGCCAAACGAGAATCTACGACATAGTCTTCTTCAGTATCATTGAGTGCTTTTGTGTACGAATCAATCTTATCATCTATGTCTTTTCTTGAGTCCGTCAGGTGGTTCAATTCTAGAGTGGTCAGCCCCATGTCTTCAGCTATTTGCCGTTGTATCGCTCCCGTAGACAGATATTTGTACTCTAGTTTTTTACAGATTAATTTGCCTGTTGTGCTCTTACCACTTCCGATGTCCCCCGATATCGTTATTACCACTTTCGTAAATATTGATGTTAGGTTAGCAAGAATACAGTAGTTCTCTGGTATATCCATCGGACCGTAGAACTTATACTACATTGGTATCCAGAAAAACGGAATGTTATGAGTGATGCTAACATAGATATTGAGCTGTTGACGCGAGTTTGTAAAACTCCTGGGGCTCCTGGTTATGAGCAAAGGATAAGAGAAGATATTATAGAGTTAGTGACACCTTATGTCGATGAAGTAAAAATCGACACTATGGGGAGTGTACATGCTATCAAGTATGCGAATAAGCCTGATGCTAAGAAAGTTTTGGTAGCAGCACATATGGACGAAATAAGCTTCATCACAACACACATAGATGATGAGGGATATGTGAGGTTTCATCCGCTAGGAGGTTTTGACCCAAAGACACTTACTGCGCAAAGAGTGATCATCCATGGAAAAGAAGATGTGCTTGGAGTCATGGGGACAAAGCCTATCCATATCATGAAGCCAGAGGAACGCAAAAAGATGCCAGATATCTCTGATTTCTATATTGATACGGGCATGAAAAAGAAAGACATAGAAAAGTTGATCGAGATAGGAAGCCCTATCACACGCGAAAGAGATCTATGTGTGATGGGTCCATGCGTTAACTCAAAGTCGCTTGATAATCGGGTGTCAGTTTATATACTTATTGAAGCATTGAGAGAGCTGAAAGACAGACAGCTGGATGTTGATGTATATGGGGTGTTTACTGTACAAGAAGAAGTCGGGTTACGAGGAGCGATGACCGCAGCATCAGGAGTAGATCCAGATTTTGGTATCAATCTCGATGTAACACTCGCCTGTGACTACCCTAATGCACAGCCGCACGAACGCATAACTAGTTTAGGAGAGGGTACGGCTATTAAGGTATTGGATGGTGCATCGATCTGTGACTATAGGATGGTTGCCATGATGAAGTCTTTGGCGAAAGAACATGGTATCCAGCATCAAATGGAAATCTTGCCAGCAGGGGGCACAGATACAGCGGGTATACAGCGATATAGCAAAGGAGGCTCTATAGCTGGGGGCATATCTATCCCAACAAGATACTTACATCAGGTTATAGAGATGGCTCATATGGATGATATAAGAGGAACCATCGACCTTTTGATTGCCTCACTGGATAGGGTGGGCTCATATGATTGGACGTTCAAATAAAAGTCAAGAACTATGTGGAAAGAGTATGATAATGCATTACATGCGGAATTCGCTTTTAAGGACTTTACCAAAGCATTCGCATTTATGGTGGAAGTAGCTTTTTTAGCTGAAAAACACAATCATCATCCCAACTGGTCTAATGTCTATAACAAGGTGCAGATCAAGTTGACTACTCATGATGCTGGCAATGTCGTCACCGAAAAAGACAGAATTCTAGCAGAAGCGATCAGTCAGATTGCATAGATTTTGGTATTTGTTCCCTGCCTTGTTAAGGTGCTGTTAACCCATCTATGTGCCGTAACAAAGCACCATTTAATGGCGTTTTTCTGTAACTTAATGATAAAGCGCGAACCACATGAAAAATATAATCAGTTTAATAGCTGCAGGTATTATAGGAGGGCTAGTAGCTTTTTTTGCTTTTCAGCATTTTGACAAAAGTACTGTCATATACGAGCAGGCCCCAGCTCAAACCTTCACAACCAATTCTTCAACTAACACCAATCTTCTTCCTTTCGATTTTGTAAAGGCAGCAGAAAGAGTAAATCCTGCGGTAGTGCACATAAGTGCAGAAAACGACGAGTACAAACAGTACCAACAAGGGGGTAGAGACTCGTGGGGCTTGTTCAGATGGAGAAATGGTGAAAGACCAGAGGCCGGCACAGGATCTGGAGTTCTTATCAGCGGAGACGGATATATTGTAACTAACAATCATGTTGTTGGTTTTGCTGACCACATGAAAGTTACTATGCACGACGGGCAGACTTATAATGCAGTTAAGATCGGGACTGACCAATCCACGGACCTTGCTGTTATAAAAATAGAAGGTGAGTCTTTTCCGCATCTAGAAATTGGAAATTCTGACAATGTTAATGTTGGCCAATGGGTCGTTGCGGTTGGAAATCCATTCAACCTTACCTCAACAGTGACCGCGGGTATCGTAAGCGCTAAAGGAAGAGAATTAGGTATAATACAAGGATTAAAGGCTATAGAGGAGTTTATTCAAACCGATGCTGTGGTCAACCCTGGCAATAGTGGGGGAGCACTAGTAGATACCGAAGGAACTCTGATAGGCATCAATACGGCGATCTCTTCTCCGACTGGAGTATATGCTGGGTATTCATTTGCTATTCCTTCTAATTTAGTTGGCAAAGTGGTAGATGAAATCCTAGAAAAAGGAGGCGATATCATGAGAGGTATGCTTGGCATATCGATAGTGGATGTAAGTATGATAGATGTAAGAGAGCATGACCCAGGTATAGATTATGGTGTTCTTATAAGTGAGTTTGCTTATAAGAGAGATAGTTATGGAAGAAAAATTCCATTTAGCTCAGCGAAGAAAGCAGGATTAGAGATTGGTGATGTAATTACAGGCGTAGATGGTAGCTTAATCAAAAGCGCTACAGAGCTTCAGGAGTCATTAAAGTTTACCAAGATTGGGGACACCGTGGATGTAGAAGTGTATAGAGATGGAAGGACAAAGACAATACCGGTTAAAATAACTGTAGGTATATAATCGAATAGAACGCCTTATGCGTTTATAAGTAAAGTTGGTTTTTCGTTTTGTTTTGAGGCGCCCGATCAATGTTCACATTATCGGGCGTTTTTTATAGTCTACGAGATAGTCTTTCTGTCATCTGTGATTTCCAAGTACCATAATCATCTCGCTGAATAGCAGCTCGTGCTTCTTTCATAAGCCAGAGATAAAACGAGAGATTATGTACGCTAGCTATCTCAAGTCCATATGCTTCATTTACAACAAACAAGTGTCTTAGATACGATTTTGAGTGTCTTCTGCTAAGATCACTTGTACTATTGTTATCAATAGGACTGTAGTCTTTTTTCCACTTAGCATTTTTGATATTTATAACTCCTTGATCTGTGTATAGATGACCATGTCGGGCATTTCGGGTTGGAAGTACACAATCAAACATGTCTATGCCACGATCGATACACTCCAACAGATTAATAGGAGTCCCTACTCCCATAAGATAGCGTGCCTTTTCTCGAGGAAGATGATTACAAACTTCTTCTGTCATCTCATACATCATAGGCGCAGGCTCTCCTACAGAGAGTCCTCCTATAGCGTATACTTCCGCTTGTTTTGTTGCGATGTATTTTGCTGATTCTATACGAAGATCTTTATAGACACTTCCTTGAACGATAGGCGCTAAAGTCTGCTTGTAATCATGACTTGTTGAATGTTCTTTTTGATAGGCTAGGCATCTGTCAAGCCACCTATGCGTCATATGCATAGAAGCTTTAGCATAGTCGTATTCACAGGGATATGGAGTGCACTCATCGAATGCCATGATTATATCTGCTCCGATATCATGTTGTATTTCTATGGCCCTCTCTGGACTAAAGAAATGTTTTGATCCATCTATAGGAGAGGTAAACTTTACCCCTTCTTCGGTGATCTTTCTAATCCCACTTAAAGAATATACCTGAAACCCACCACTATCAGTGAGCATAGGTTTTTTCCAATCAATAAAAGAATGTAATCCACCACCAGCTTTGATAATATCGTGACCAGGTCTTAGATATAAATGAAATGTATTACCTAATATAATTTCTGCACCTAGCTTTATAAGTTGATCGTGAGAAACCGACTTGACGGATCCTTGAGTTCCAACGGGCATGAATATCGGAGTTTCGATATCTCCATGTTCGGTTGTAATTTTCCCGCATCTAGAATTACCAGAGGAGGAGGTATGAGTAACGCTATACTTGATCACCTTCTTTGTTTACTGATGTTTAGAACAATACCGATCATAATAGAAAAAGCCATTAAAGAAGACCCTCCTTTACTTATAAAAGGAAGCGGAATGCCGATCACAGGACTTATCCCCATCGTCATACCGATATTCACAAAGAAGTGGATGAACAAAAACCCCGCTACACAATAACAAAATGCACGACAGAAGTTAATCTGAGATAGCTCTCCAACTTTTATAATTTTTAATATCAGAAAAATAAAAGCAATTATTACAGCACCACCTCCAAGGAAGCCCTGTTCTTCGCCTATACTGCTAAAGATAAAATCAGTCGTTTGTTCTGGCACATAGTTTAACTTAGTCATGGTTCCTTTCAAATACCCTTTTCCACTTAACCCTCCGGACCCGATGGCTAATTTTGAGTGAGCCAAATTATAATACGAACCCCTGGGATCGCTTTTTTCAGGATTAAGCCACACGTTAATTCTATCTTGCTGATGAGGCAATAACACATTATCAAAGGCATATGTACTAAAAAAAGCAACTGAAGCAAGTATAGCAACAGAGCCCAGCACAATTAATCGATCTCGAAAGACCTTTGAATCAATAAGCAGTATAAAGTGAACCAAAAAGTATATGGATGTCGCTATAAAGGCATACGGCATATAGTCATATTGATATAACAATATGTTCAATAATATCACCACCGTTAGCAATAGGATGTTTATATAATTCTTCGAGGTAAAGTTTCCTGACAGGATTACGGCAAGAAGTAATATCGCACATGTAGCCACATAGAATCCCATCGACAAAGAAAGAATGGCTGTAAAAAAGGTAGCAATAAGCGCTAGATAGTAGGGCACGGGCATGCCAAACCGATAGCATACTATTATTAAAGAGAAAAAGGTGAGTGCCGAGCCTGGGTCTGGTTGTACTATGATGAGGATAGCAGGTGCGAGAAATACAAGTAATAAATATAGTTGTGACTTATAGTTATCTAGTTGAATGTATACAGAACTCAATAGCGAACTCACTGCTAAGGCCGTACTTACCTTGACAAATTCTCCAGGCTGCAAAGAGAAGGGTCCAATTATAAGCCAGGATTTGGCGCCTTTGATTTCATCACCAAAAATCAGAACAATAATCAGAAGTAGTATACCTAAACCATAAAGCCCGGCTGATATCGTATCCCAAAAATGCCAATCGATATTAGAGAGTATTAATACAACTACTAGAGAGAGAACCGCCCAGGCTGCTTGAACACCAAATGCTGAAGAAAGGCTCCACATACTGACGGCAGAGTCATTAAATGTTGTGCTGTAGATCATAAATAGACCTACAGCTATTAACACTATATATGAAAATAGAATGCTTAGATCAAAACGTGTATTATTGGAACCAACCAATATATCAGTCTTTTAGTAATTCTCGCTTTTCAATTTTATCCCTGAATGGCAGGGCTTCTGGAAACAACTCTTTATATCGAAGCAATGCTGGCTCAAGGTCATACCTATCAACAAAAGACCCAACTTTGATGCTGTAATAGGGGTTTTCGTATGATGTGAAATACTCGGTATCAGAATGTTCTAACTCAAACTGATACTTGATGTTTTCAAATTTTCTTCGATCTGTCGTGCTTATAAGTTTTATTCTCCATCCGTCTAGGGTCGACTCTTGATTGCTTTGACTCATGTAGTGGTCCATCAGATTAGCCACCTTTGGATCTTCATTAAATGTAATTTGCCCATTTACGAAAGTGCAAATGAAAAAGAATAGAATGAGAAATGTGAGTCTAGAGTTCATGTGTTTATTTTAGGCCTTGCCATGGCATTGTTTGTATTTTTTTCCACTACCACATGGACACGGATCATTACGGCCAACTTTTTTCTCACTGCGAATAAATGTTTCAGGTTTTGCCTTTTTCACACTGACTCCTTCTGCAGCGGCTCTTCTTGCCTGATCTTGCCTCGATGTTTGTGTTTTACTCAAATCCGTTTTTAAAGTTTTAGCTTCTTTTAGATTTTCATTGACCTTGATGAGTAACCTGCCTTTCATTAAATAGGAGCTGATTTCTTCATTTATTTGATAAATCAATCTTTCGAAGAGATCATAGGCTTCCATCTTATATATAACAAGAGGGTCTTTTTGTTCAAAAGAAGCTGCTTGAACAGAATCCTTTAGTTCATCCATTGACCTGAGATGCTCCTTCCAGTTGTCATCTATGATCGCAAGGCTTACAGCTTTTTCAATATCACGAACTACAGAATTGCCTTGAGTCTCGATAGCTTCTTGAAGATCAGCAGAGATCGGCAGCATTTTTTTCGAACCATCTGTAAAAGGAATAGATATGCGCTTGTATCTATTTCCTTGTTGTTCATGCACCCGACGAATCTCTGGCATGAGGATTTCTGTAATTCTATCGAATTTCATGTTGTAAAACTCGATAGTTTGTTTCTGCAAGTCTTCTACTAATTCTGAAGTAGGAGCTTCATTAAAGGCGGCTTCATCTATCTCAGGATCATATCCTAACACCCTTATGCATTCATTTCTAAACTGATCATAACTCCCTACATTTTTATAGTCTGCTACGATATTTTCACATAGTGCTGAGAAGAGATTGTGAAGGTCGACAGCGAGGCGATCTCCAGAAAGGGCATTGCCTCTTTTTTTATAGATTGCCTCTCTCTGAATATTCATAACATCATCATATTCGAGAAGCCTCTTTCTGATTCCGAAGTTATTTTCTTCAACTTTTCTCTGAGCTCTTTCGATGGATTTGGTGACCATACTATGTTGAAGTACTTCTCCGTCTTGATGACCCATGCGATCCATCACTTTGGCAAGCCTCTCAGAGTTAAAAAGTCTCATGAGATTATCTTCAAGAGATACATAGAATTGTGAAGACCCAGGATCTCCTTGTCGGCCTGCCCGACCGCGTAATTGTCTGTCTACTCTTCTAGAATCATGTCTTTCAGTTGCTATGATGGCCAAGCCTCCAGCCGATTTCACTTCTTCAGAAATCTTGATATCTGTTCCACGACCTGCCATGTTTGTGGCTATGGTGACATTGCCCGCTTTACCCGCCTCTGCAACTATCTGGGCTTCTCGTTGATGCTGTTTTGCATTAAGAACATTGTGTCGTATACTCTTTAATTGAAGCATACGACTGAGTTTTTCTGATATATCTACTGTAGTAGTACCGACAAGCACTGGTCTACCTTGTGATGTTAGATTTCCTATTTGGTCTATAACAGCGTTATATTTTTCTCTTGCTGTTTTATATACCAAGTCTTCTCTATCATCTCTGGTTATAGGACGATTAGTCGGGACAACTGTTACGTCGAGCTTATAGATGTCCCAGAGCTCTTTTGCTTCCGTTTCTGCAGTACCCGTCATACCGGCCAGCTTGTGATACATACGGAAGTAATTCTGTAGTGTCACAGTAGCATAGGTCTGAGTGATATCACCCACTTTCACATTTTCTTTTGCTTCAAGAGCCTGATGAAGGCCATCAGAATATCTACGGCCCTCCATCATACGACCGGTTTGCTCATCAACTATTTTTACATTACCATCTATCACGACGTACTCGTCTTCGCGCTCGAAAAGAGTGTATGCTTTGAGCAACTGACTGACGGCATGTAATCTTCGAGATTTGATAGAATAGTCTTGTATAAGTCTAGATCTCTCCTCAGAAAGGTTCTCTCCCGTCTCTTTCGCTCGATCGTCGAGTAATTGCATCTCTGTCGTGATGTCCGGCATGATGAAGAAGTTAGCATCTTCTTCACCTTGTGCCAAAAACTCAGCACCTCTCTCTACGAGTTCTACATTTCGATTTTTTTCATCTATTGTAAACAAGAGAGGTTCATCGACGATGTGCATCCTTTTGGATTGCTCTTGCATGTAAAAGTTCTCAGCTTTATTCAAGGTAACTTTCACACCCTCTTCGCTTAAAAATTTAATAAGAGGACGAGATTTTGGAAGAGCCCGATATGCCCGGAGAAGATTCATCCCTGTCTCCCCCTCTTCAAAGCCTTTATCTCCTTCTTTAAATCCTTTTTTAGCTTCCGCTAAATATGAAGTAGCAAGTTTCTTCTGAGCATTTATAAGTCGCTCAACCTTAGGTTTTAGTTCCTGATATTCTTGTTCTTCTGCCCCCTTAGGTACCGGACCAGATATAATCAATGGAGTCCTCGCATCATCGATTAGTACAGAGTCCACTTCATCTATCATCGCAAAGTGGTGTTTACCTTGTACTCTTTCACCTTGAGAACGCACCATATTATCTCTTAGATAATCAAAGCCAAATTCATTATTAGTGCCATAGGTGATGTCACAACCATAAGCTTTGACACGGCCAGGACTATGGGGTTTGTACTTGTCGATACAGTCTATGGTTAGTAATAAGAATTCGAAAATTGGACCTACCCATTCACTATCCCTTTTTGCCAGATAGTCATTGACAGTGATCACATGCACACCTTGTCCACTCAGACCATTTAAGTAGGCAGGAAGAGTGGCAACAAGAGTTTTTCCTTCTCCCGTTTGCATCTCAGCTATCTTACCACTGTGAAGCACATTTCCCCCTATGAGTTGTACGTCATAGTGTACCATATTCCATGTGATGGGCGTCCCTCCTGCATTCCACGTGTTACTCCATGTTGCCTTATCTCCATTAATTTGGACATACTCGTTGCTAGCCGCTAAGTCTCTATCGTGATCTTTAGCAGTAACTTCTATGCTCGTATTTTCACTAAACCTCCTTGCTGTTTCTTTGACCACAGCAAATGCTTCAGGGAGTAACTCTTCAAGTATTTCTTCTAGTGCTTTATCACGATCTTTCTTAAGCCCATCAACTTCCAGATACTTTTCTTCTTTAAGACTGATATCTTCCTCTTTGTCGATCTCTTGCTTCAACTCTGCGATATCATCATCTATACCCTTGAGATGTGCGGCTATTCGTTCTCTGAACTCTAAAGTCTTATTGCGAAGAGCATCATGACTTAGAGATTCATAAGACTTATAGTATTCATTGATCTCATCTATGATAGAATTAAAAGCTTTGATATCTCTATCGTGCTTAGTGCCAAAGACTTTCTTGATTATGTTAAACATATTCTTCCTTTACGTTCCCAGACTACATCCATTATTATTCCAATTGATGAATTATGCCAGCCTGTCATCCAGAAGCCAAAGGTATAACATAGCATAGGCTATTACCCGAAGCATTTCAGATTTATAAGTCACAATGGCAGAATACTCTCTAAGGAGGATTAGTCTGATGATCTGACTACTTTTGTTCGCTATACGAGATATAACGTAGATCATCATGAAAGTATTAAAGTTTGGCGGTACAAGTGTTGCTACCCCAGCGCGAATAAAGGATATCGGAGGCCTTATCAAAGAAAGATCTGATGCAGGCGAGAAACTCACAATTGTTTTTTCAGCTTTTGGAGGTGTCACTGATAAGTTAATTGAAGTTGCTAAGAAAGCGGCTAGTGGAGATCAGGGTTATCTAGAACTTTTCGCAGCTATCGAAAAAAGACATGTTGATGCTTGCCATGATTTATTGGACTCAGACGATCTATGTAATAAAGACATAGCACAAAACTTCAAAGTCTTCAAAGATCTACTGAATGGTGTCTTTCTGGTCAGAGAAGCTTCTCCAAGAACCATGGATTACATCTTAAGCTTTGGAGAACGTAACTCAGCTAACATCATAGCAGCCTATTTTAAGCAGATAGGTATACCTGCTGCTTTTCTCGATGCGAGGATGATCATCAAAACCAACAAAGACTTTGGCCAAGCTACTGTGGTCCAAGATAAGACGGATGAACTCATCGAGAAATACTACTCAGCGGCCGCTGACAAAATGCATATCGTTACGGGTTTCATAGCCTCTGATATAGGAGGTCTGACCACAACCCTTGGCAGAGGTGGGTCGGACTATACCGCTGCACTATTAGCCGGCGCTTTACAAGCAGAAGTACTTGAGATTTGGACGGATGTGGATGGGGTGCTAACCTCCAACCCAAGAATTGTAAAAAACGCATACACTATACCAGAGTTAAGCTATGATGAAGCCATGGAGCTTTCCCACTTTGGGGCCAAAGTGATATACCCTCCGACTATACAGCCTGCCCTCAATAAATCCATACCGATCTACATAAAAAACACCTTTAACCCAGGCTTTGGAGGTACCCTTATAAGCGCCAAGGCAGGAGATCAAGGAAAGAGAAAGATCACAGGAGTTACGTCGATAACAGATATAGCACTTCTGACTCTAGAAGGGACTGGACTAATGGGGGCTACTGGTACCGCAGGCAGGCTGTTTTCTTCATTGGGAAAAGATAAGATCAATGTTATCATGATAACACAAGCATCTTCAGAGCACTCTATTTGCATCGCCGTGAAAGAAAAAGATGTCGATGCTGCTGCTCAATGCTTGAATCTAGAGTATGCAAAAGAGCTTGAGTCTCAGACTGTGAAGCCGATAAGAGTAGAGAAAGATTTATCACTTATAGCAGTGATAGGTGAGAAGATGAAGCGAGTACCAGGTGTTAGCGGAAGTCTGTTTAAAGCTCTTGGCAATAACGGCATAAATGTCATGGCCATAGCCCAAGGATCTTCTGAGCTTAATATTTCTATTGCCATAAAACGGAAGGACGAACACAAAGCACTTAATCTCGTCCATGATGCCTTTTTCTTATCTGCCCATAAAAGACTGAATCTATATCTAGTGGGAGTGGGTTTGATTGGCGGTACGTTAATCAAACAGATCCACGAGCAAAAGGATGCTCTTTTGAAAACCAAGCATCTAGATATAAGAGTAAACGGCATCGCTAACAGCCGCAAATTTATAAGCGATGCAGGAGGTATCGACTTAGACGGCTGGTCCGCTCAATTAGAGGACAGTCAAGGACAAATGTCTTTAGACACTTTCGTAAATGAAATAAAAGAGCATAATCTGGCAAACTCCATCTTTATTGATTGTACAGCTAATCATGCTATCAAAGAATACTATCCATCCATTCTATCAGAGAATGTTTCAATAGTAACAGCGAATAAAATCGCGGCATCTGATAAGTATGACAACTATAAAAAATTGCATGAGCTCGCATTAAGGCATAATGTGCATTTCTTATACGAAACGAATGTTGGAGCAGGGCTTCCAGTACTCTCAACGGTTGAAGGCCTAGTAAAGAGTGGAGATCAGGTAGAGGCCATAGAAGCTGTGATCTCAGGTTCTTTGTCTTACATATTTAATAACTACGACCCTTCTAAGAGTTTTAAAGAGCTCATTATCCAAGCAAGGGAAAAAGGATATACGGAGCCTGACCCTAGAGATGATTTATCCGGTCAAGACATCAAAAGGAAGATTATCATCTTGAGTCGTGTAGCGGGATATGGCATTGAAGAACATGATGTTGATGTAGAGCCGATTTTGCCAGCTACATGTATGGAGGCAGAGACTATAGATGATTTTTTTGTGGAGCTTGACAAGCATGATTCGCACTTCAGATCGATGATAGAAAAGGCCCATGACAACAATGCAAAACTCAGATATGTAGCCTCTCTTAAAGGTGGCAAAGCAGCTATTAAATTAGAGCAAGTCACGGCGGAAAGTCCCTTTTATGGCTTAGCAAGTACGGATAATATGATAG
>CAYYBR010000008.1:0-37241 GCA_964470035.1 uncultured Saprospiraceae bacterium | reverse complement strand
ATAAGAGTATGGACTGCAGTAGATGCATGTGGTAATGATGCTACAGCTTCTCAGACAGTGACTCTAACTCCTGATAATGCAGGACCAACATTTACGTCAGTGCTACCATCTGATATCATCGTAGGATGTGATCAGATACCAGCAGCTCCAGTCTTAGAGGCGATGGATTGCAATGGTGCAACGGTTGACTTCCAAGAGAGTATCGACTTTATCACTTGTGGACAAGCTATCACTCGTGTATGGACGGCTACTGATGCATGTGGTAATACTACTTCACACAGACAAGTGATCACTGTAGAGTGTCCAGTCGAAGGAGTAGTGGCAGCAGATACTGGTGTAGATTGTAACAATCCTGCAGGAGGGTCTGCAACTGCAACTCCGCTTAGTGGATTTGCTCCATATACATACCTATGGAGTAATGGTCAGACGACAGCAACTGCAACTGGTCTTACTGAAGGTCAGCACACAGTAACTGTCACTGACGCTACAGGATGTACAATAACATTGACGATAACGATAAGTGGTGATACTACTCCTCCGACAGTAAGTGCTCAAGGTGGAACGATCACTTGTAGTACTCCAAGTGTTGAGCTTTCAGCTTCAACTAATGGAACGATCATAGGATGGACAGGACCTAATGGATTCTCAAGTACTCTTGCTAATCCATCAGTAAGTGCTCCTGGTACATACACTGTGACAGCAGAGAATGCTAACGGATGTACTGCCACAGCTACAGCTACTGTAGATAGTGATATGCAGACTCCGACTGTAAGTGCTACAGGTGGAACTATCTCTTGTACAGAGACAAGTGTTCAACTAAGTGCTACGACTACCGGAACGATAGTTAGCTGGTCAGGACCGAACGGATTTACTAGTACGCAAGCTTCACCTATAGTATCTGAAGCAGGTGTATATACAGTAACTGTATCATCTGCTAATGGATGTACAGCGACAGCAACTGCTACAGTAAATGCTAATACAGATGCACCTACAGTAAGTGCTACTGGAGGTGTTATCACTTGTGAAAGTGGTAGTGTTACATTAAGTGCTAGTACTACTGGTACGATAGTGAGCTGGTCAGGACCTAATGGATTTACAAGCATACTTGCTAATCCATCAGTAAGCGTTCCTGGTACATATACAGTGACAGTACAATCTGCTAATGGATGTACAGCGACAGCTACAGCTACTGTAACGGAAGATGTAAATCTACCAACAGTCACAGCGACAGGTGGCGTGATCACTTGTGAAAGTGGAAGTGTGACACTAAGTGCTACAACTAATGGTACTATCGTAGGATGGACAGGGCCTAATGGCTTTACATCTAGCGAAGCTAATCCGGTGGTAAGCAGCCCTGGTGTGTATACAGTAACTGTACAGTCAGCTAATGGATGTACGGCGACTGCTACCGCTCAGGTAACTTCAGATGATCTAGCTCCAAGTGTAACAGCTACAGGAGGAACGATCACATGTGTGGCTACTTCAGTTACTTTGACCGCTACAACTAATGGAACGATCACTGGATGGACAGGTCCTAACGGATTTACATCTAGTGAAGCTAGTCCAAGCGTAAGCGCAGAAGGTACGTATACAGTGACAGTACAATCAGCTAATGGATGTACTGCTACAGCAACTGCTACAGTGACAAGCGATATGGTAGCTCCGACAGTAAGTGCTACTGGAGGACAAATAACTTGTCAGAATGCAAGCGTAACACTAGGTGTATCTACTAATGGTACAGTAGTAGGATGGACAGGACCTAACGGCTTCTCTTCTAATCTTGCTAATCCTTCTGTAAGTGCACCTGGTACGTATACAGTAACAGTACAATCAGCTAATGGATGTACAGCGACTGCTACGGCACAAGTGACTTCTGATGATCAGGCACCAAGTGTAACAGCTACAGGTGGCGTACTTACTTGTACTACTACATCTGTAACACTAACAGCTACAACTAATGGAACTATCGTGAGCTGGTCAGGACCTAATGGGTTCACTTCCACTCAAGCTTCACCAAGTGTAAGTGTAGCAGGTACATATACAGTGACAGTACAATCAGCTAATGGATGTACTGCAACAGCTACGGCTTCTGTAACAAGTGATGCTACGGCTCCAACGGTAACAGCTACAGGAGGTGTGATCACATGTGCTACAGGAAGTGTAACACTAGGAGCCACTACTGATGGAACTATAGTAGGCTGGACAGGACCTAATGGGTTTACATCTAGCGCTGCTAATCCAGTCGTAAGTACACCTGGTACATATACAGTGACAGTACAATCAGCTAATGGATGTACTGCTACAGCAACTGCTCAAGTGACTGAAGATGCAAGTCTTCCATCAGTCACGGCTACAGGCGGAGAAATCACATGTGATAATTCATCTGTAGTACTTACAGTAAGTACTAACGGAACAGTGGTAAGCTGGGTAGGTCCTAACGGATTCTCAAGCACTGCTGCTAATCCTTCAGTAAGCGAAGCAGGTACATATACAGTGACAGTACAATCAGCTAATGGATGTACAGCGTCAGCTTCAGCTGTAGTCACTGAGAATTTTGTACAGCCAGCGCCTGTAGTGACTACAGAGTCTATCTGTCCAGGTGAAACATTTACTTGGTCAGTGAATAATGTTACTTACGATACTCCACAGTCAGTGACTGTGCCAGGAGGAGCTTGTAATCCAGATCAGATTCTAAACCTACTTGAAGGTGATGATTGTAATACTGGAGTTCCTTCTATCAGTCTTCTGAAGAGAACGAACGGAATTGATACGGATGTAGATATGACTCCAGTTCTACTCGTAGGAAATGATCCAGTACCAGTGACATGGACATACGAGGTAACTAATACTGGAGAAACTGACTTAACGAACGTAGTTGTAACAGATGACCAAGAAGGTCCTGTATGTACTATCGCTTCACTACCTGTAGGTGCGACAGAGATCTGTACGCTTACTGGTACTGCGATCAGAGGTATGTATACTAACTCTGCGACTGCCACAGGTACTGATGGAACAACTTCAGTATCAGCTTCTGATCAATCTGAGTACATCGGTGTATTCATCAATGTTGAGAAGATTGCTGATGCAACTGAAGTTTGCCCAGGAGAAGAAGTTAAGTACACATTGATCACACGTATCCTTGGTGGTGCCCCTGGTATCTCTATTAGAAATATCAGAGTGGAGGATAGTAATCTACCGAACACGCTTACATCACAGAGTCGAGAATTTGTGACTTCAAGTGATGTAGGTGGAGATAATATATTGACGTTCGTAGATAACAACGGAGACGGAATAAGTGATGAAGAGTTCATGTGGATGTATACTCTCACGATCAATGAGGATAACGTGAATATCGCTGAGGACTTTGGAGAAGTATTCTTCAATGATGTCTTCATCGGTGAAGTTGGAAATGCTGATCAAGTCACTGTCACAGTGAATGAAGAGCTCTGCCCATGTGATCCTATAATCGTAGAATTAGATCAGACACAAAGTACTTGTGAGTCTAATAACGGAAGTGCTACAGTAGCAAATGTAACAGGTGGTGTAGAGCCATTCACTTACAGATGGTCTACTGGAGAGACAACACGAACTATCAGCAATCTTGCTCCTGGAGTATACTCTGTGATCATAACAGATGCTAACGGATGTACAGGAGCTGAGCAGATCGTAGTAACTAACGCAGGTACTCTTGCCTCAGTTACATTTGGCGATATCAGACCAGCGACATGTGCTGCAGGTGATGTAGGATCAGTGACAGCTATCACTTCAGGTGGAGTTGCACCGTTCACTTACAGTTGGAGCACTGGAGCTACAACTCAGACGATATCTAACCTACCAGCAGGTGTATATACAGTTGCTGTAACAGATGCTAATGGTTGTATAACTAACGCTCAGGTTACTATAGATAGAATCGAAGATTGTATGATCGGTGTTTCTAGTATCGGTGACATGGTGTTTGAAGATCTCGATAGAGATGGTATCATGGATGCAGGTGAGCCTGGTATCTCTGGTGTTACAGTAGAACTTCAGGACGCTTCTGGAAATGCTTTAGCAACAACTACGACCAATGCGGACGGTAAGTACTTATTTGAAGGACTTGCTCCAGGTGTATATATGATCAGATTCGTAACTCCTGATGGATATGCAGTAACACTGCCTAATAGAGGAGATGATGACGAGCAAGATAGTGATATCAACATGGCAACTGGCAAGACTGATATGATCAATCTCGGTGAGGATGAGGATATCAGAAGCATAGATGCAGGGTTCTTTAGAACAGCAAGCCTAGGTAACTTCGTATTCTTCGATGAGAATGGTAATGGCATCCAAGATGCTGGTGAGCCAGGTGTGGAAGGAGTAAGAGTTGAACTCCTAGATGCGAACATGAACTTCCTTGCTTCTACAGTAACTAGTTCAGATGGTACTTACACTTTCAATAATCTACCTCCGGGTGATTACTTTGTAAGATTTGTACTACCAACAGGTTCTACATTCACTAACGCTCTGCAGGGTAGAGACCCAGCACTTGATAGTGATGCACAAGGACCACTCGGTAAATCTGACTTGATTACTCTCTCAAGTGGTGAGAATAACATGACGATTGATGCAGGTATCATCAGATCTTGTAACCTCACGATAGACATCAATGTAAGCGAAGAGACATGTAATGCCTCTGGTATGCCTAACATGGATGGAAGTATCAAGGTCATGGTTTCTGGAGGTGTAGCACCTTACACATATGCATGGAGTAATGGAGCTACAACTGCTACGATCGATAATCTACCTAGCGGTATCTACACTGTGATAGTGACAGATGCAACAGGATGTTCAGTTAGTGCTGAGGCAGTAGTTGTAAGAGGACTTGGATGTAGCACAACGGATCTGATAGATCTTGAGTTGATCAAGAGAGTGAATATCTCTACTCCGCAACCTGGAGACATCGTTACTTTCCAACTGACTATCTTCAACAATAGTCAGGTCGATGCGACAGGAGTGACGATCGAGGATGTTGTTCCTAACGGATTTGCGGTGAGAGGATCGTCTATCAACGAAGGTGGACAGCTTATAGGTGAGAATATCGTAAGATGGTCAGATGTGTCTATCGATGGTTTGTCACTGATAAGAGTGTCATTTGAAGCAGAAGTACTGATGCCTGAAGCTGGAAGAAGCTACACTAACGTAGCTCAGATTACAGCAGCAGATCAGGATGACGTAGATAGTACACCTAATAATGATGATGGAGATCAGAGCGAAGATGATGAAGATTCAGTTACAGCAATGCCAGAGATGTCTGATGTAGCTATATCTAAATCAGTAAGTGATAGTAATCCAGAAGTTGGTGATGTTATCACATACAGCATACTTGTAACTAATGAAGGACTTGCTCCTCTGACACATGTCGAGGTGACTGATTACCTCCCAGGTGACTTCTGTGTGAACTATACTAATATCAGTGATAACGGTATCTTCTTAGGAGATAGAATTATCTGGACAGATATTAATCTATTGCCAGGAGAGAGTACTACTCTGTCATTTGATGCAACAGTAGCTTCTAGAGCTTTGGGTCAAGTAGTGACTAATATCGCTGAGGTAACTGACATGGATCAGACAGACGTAGATAGTGCTCCTAACAACGACGACGGAGATCAGAGCGAGGATGATGAGTCAAGTGCTGACTTCAGCGTAGGTAACTCTATGGCTGACCTTGAGTTGATCAAAGATGTGAACAGAGTCGAAGTAAATCCTAACGATGAAGTAGAATTCTCGATTACATTGATCAATCATGGACCAAGTACGGCACAAGGTGTGATCGTCGAGGATATCCTTCCTGATGGATTTGCTAACGCAAGATTGATATCTGATAATGGTGCTAGATTTAGCAACCGTATCCTATGGACAGTAGCTGAGTTAGCAGTTAACGATCAAGTTACATTTACATTCACAGCAGATGTTGTACACTTTATCGATAGAGAGTGTGACTACCGTAACCTTGCGCAGGTGAGAGAGTCTCATACTATTGATCCAGATGCGACAGGTGGTAATTTAGATCTTGAGGTAGGTCCTCAAGAGGATGACGAAGACTTTGCAGAAGTAACGCTCAATCTTGGTAATGGTATTTGTCTTGAGATAGAGACAGCAGTATTCCTTGAAGGTGCATTTGACAGAGATGCAGAGTTGATGACTAATGACCTTAACAGATTAGGATATCTGCCAGGTCAGGATCCTCAGACATTCTTTGGACAGTTCACAGCAGCAGGACAGCCTTATAACCAAGCACCATGGTTACACTTTGGAGCGGAAGGAGATTCATTCTCACAAGGAGCGTCAGCTGTAGCAGGTCTTAACGCTAACTATCCAACGACAGTGGTTGATTGGGTACTCGTAAGCCTAAGAGCAGATGCTTCAGCATCATCTACCGTAGGATCGGCAGCAGCCTTACTACATACTGATGGAAGTGTCGAGTTTATAGAAGGATTTGGTATCTGTGGAGTTGATCCAGCAGAAGACTACTTTGTAGTAATCGAGCACCGTAATCACTTGATAGCGATGTCTCATGTACAACTACCGATCCTTAATGGTACGATCACTTATGACTTTAGAGCTCACAATTCTTTCAGAAGAATCTTGGGATCAGGTCAGAAAGAGATCGCTCCAGGAGTATACGCGATGTTCGCTGGAAATGGAGATCAGTCTAGTGCACCATTTGACAGCAGAGATATTAATCCAAATGACCTCACAAGGTTCTTGATAGACAACGGTCTAACTAGTAGCTACTTCTTGAGAGACTTTAATCTCAATGGAGATGTGAGCGTTGGAGATAAAGCATTATTCTTAATCAACAATGGTATCTTCTCTGATGTGCCACTTGATTAATGAGTAACATAAGTAATTGATTTATAGGTGCTGGTCTTTTTGATCAGCACCTTTTTTTATGTCTGATAACATCTTACAACCATCAGATTCATACCACTTTCGTAAATGATTATTCCCGCCCACTCAGGGTGATAGAGAACTCAGCTAGCAGTATCTTGGCTCACTGAATATATCGGATGCTTATACTTCTACTATGTATACTTTGTAATGTTGTCTTGGCGGTCATCTTCAAATACTTTTCTAAGTATAGTGTTGATAACCTCCAAGCCATCATCGTTAATTATGTAGTCTGCGTCCTTTTCGCCTCCGTTCTCATCGGTCAAAATGCCGTGCCGTTAGATCTATTTTCTAGACCATGGTGGGTGATGAGTTTTCTGTTAGCCGTGCTATTTATCACTGGATTTAACATCATGGCTATATCTTTTCAAAAAAGTGGGGTAGCGCTTACTGCTATCATCCAAAAGATGTCTTTAGTCATGCCTGCTTCATTGGCCATAGTATTCTATGGTGAAACACTGACTCTGACGAAGGTGCTTGGTATCTTACTAGCCTTATTAGCGATCTTCTTGGTGAATCGACCGCCTAGTTCGAAAGAGGGCCAGACATTTGATAAGTCTTTATTGATGTGGCCGATAGTCACCTTTGTCTTGAGTGGTATCATAGAGATCATCCTCTTTATATCAGAGGCTCATGGATTAGTAGGTGATGAAGGGACCCAGTTCACTGCATCTTCATTTGCGCAAGCGGCGTTATTGGGTGGGTTGTATGCGACATATCTGATGTTTAAGGGATCCGGAAAGCCAGGCATCAAAGAACTTGTTGGAGGCGTAGCTTTAGGACTACCTAATTATCTCAGTATATATCTTCTTGTATATCTGCTCTCGGAAGGGTGGGATGGATCACTTCTCTTCCCGTTGAATAGTATCGGCATCCTCGTACTTACAGCACTTCTAGGGTTTATACTATACAAAGAGCCAATACATAGAGCAAACTTAGGAGGAATCATACTCGGGATTGGAGCGATCATATTACTTTCACTCAATCTTTAGAAACGTACTATAACATAGATCTTCATGAAAACTAATGATATTCGAAGTCATGCGGCCTACACCGCAGCGGAAGAAAGATACAGCTCGATTAACTATCGTCGATGCGGCAAGAGTGGTCTTTTGCTTCCAGCGATCTCACTGGGCCTTTGGCATAACTTTGGAGATACGGATGACCTGGATAAGGGACGTGAGATACTGCGAGCTGCATTTGATCATGGGGTGACTCACTTTGATCTGGCTAATAATTATGGCCCACCATATGGAGCTGCTGAGTCTAACTTCGGAAAGATATTTGAAAAGGACTTTAAGAAGTACCGCGATGAGCTGATCATCTCAACAAAGGCAGGTTGGGATATGTGGCCTGGGCCATATGGTAATCTAGGGTCTCGCAAATATCTTATGGCAAGTCTAGACCAAAGTTTGAAAAGGATGGGTCTGGATTATGTAGATATCTTCTATAGCCATCGACCAGATCCTGATACCCCGATGGAAGAAACGATGGGAGCACTTCATAGCGCAGTACAACAGGGCAAGGCTCTCTATGTGGGCATATCGCAGTATGATGATAAGCAAACGAAGAAAGCAGTAAAGATCCTCAAGTCTATGGGGACACCGCTCTTGATACATCAGCCGAGATATAGTATGATGGATAGATGGGTAGAAGACGGACTGCTCGATGAACTCGAAAAGAAAGGAGTAGGAGCTATCGCCTTTTCACCATTGGAGCAAGGCATACTATCTGATAAATATCTGAAGGGATTCCCTAAGGATAGTAGAGCTGTTAAAGATGGAAGGTATCTTAAAACCTCGCACCTCACCGAGGAAGTCATCAACAAAGTGTCAGCACTAAACGACATCGCTCTCTCGAGAGACCAGTCACTAGCTCAGATGGCAGTAGCATGGTTACTTAAGGATAAGCGCGTAACATCCGTACTGGTAGGAGTGAGTAAAAAAGAGCAGTTGCTAGAAAATATCAAGGCGTCTGAAAACACGAAGTTTTCGAAGAGCGAGATAAAAACTATCAAGACGATATTAGAATCATAGATTCGAAGTTTTCATATTTTTTATCAAACTGCGTGATCTACATCTTAATCTTAGATATCTGATCATGGATCTCAGATATCTGTTTTACAGCTGCTGATCCATACCAAGGATGTAGTTCCATCACAAGACTTCCTGCTTGGATAGCAGGATCAGTCTCTGTTAGAGCCCTGGCTTCCTCGACTGTCTTGACATCAAAGACATATATGCCACGAAGATCTCCATCTCCCATAAACGGACCAGCCAGAACAAGCTTTCCTTCTTCCGCCATCCTACCGATGTTAGCCATATGAGCAGCTTGTAATTCTTCTGCTTTCTTAGGATCCGAAGGTCGATTAGGTCCAGACTTTAGAAAGGCCATCACATACTGTGACATACCATAATCGTCAGCACCTAGCTTGTTAGCTAGAGTTTCATTAAATCCTGATAGTTCATTTTCTGCCTCTTTAGGAACGGAACAACATAGCAGGGTGAGGGAAAGAAATAAAAAAAAGATATGCTTGATCATCAGTATTTAATTTCAGATGGAAATATAAGATGAAGAAGTTTATTCCAGCAAATCTAGATTCTGAGGTAACCCTTTATAGAGAGAGAAATGATATCATCCCATTCTTAGTGCTTAGTTTCTCCTTTATACTGATATCACTACCTTACCTGTTGTGAAGAACTCGATCAACAGATGGAAGGCCCTTTGGCATCCAGAGAGATATCATGGCTGGGGTAAGTCCAGGTCATTTTTTGAAGGCTGGTATTATAAGATGGTAAGCGGTGATGGATCACTAGCGTGCTCTTTTATACCAGGTATATCCATGGATGATAAAGGAAGTAAGCATGCCTTTATACAGACCATAGATGGCAGTAATGGTAAAACGTATTATGAGACATATAGTGCTGATGAATTTGTCTGTGACCCTGATAAGCATGAGGTGCGTATCGGCGAGAGCGTCTTTACGGAGTCTTATGCGGATATCCAACTTCCTCATGCACGAGGGAAGATAGAGCTAATCGATACCACTCCTTGGCCGTCAGAGCTGGGTGCTCCTGGAGTCATGGGTTGGTATTCATTTGTACCTGCCATGCAATGTTATCATGGCGTCGTTTCACTGAATCACTTTCTTGCTGGACAACTCACATTTGAGGGTCAGACTTTTGATATGAGCGGAGGTAAAGGTTATATCGAAAAAGACTGGGGGAGTTCGTTCCCTAAGTGTTGGATATGGATGCAGACTAATCACTTCTCTGATCATGATCGACCAGTATCATTTATGGCTTCAGTAGCGCACATCCCTTGGATGGGCAGATACTTCATCGGCTATCTGGTGACACTTTATCTTGATGGGAAGCTCTATAAGTGGACGACTTATAACGGAGCAAAGATGACATCTTCGCTAGATGAAGACCATGTATACCTATCTTTTAAAAAAGGAAAATCCGTGATCGATATAAAAGCGAAGAAAGGATATACTGGAGAATTGATATCACCTATCAAAGGAGAGATGACAGGCAAGGTCAATGAAAGTATCGCCGCTGAGATCGAAGTGACCTTTAAGAAAGATGGAAAAGAAATGCTCAGAGATACAGGTCGTCATGCGGGTCTAGAAGTAGCTGGTGACGTAGATATCTTGCTGACGGATAAATGAAAGAAGTATATAGAGCCAGAACTGTCGTAGACCTTCAGGATGCCTTGGGAGTCAGTATTTCAACATATGATGAAGCTCTCTCTGTGAAAGATTATATATCTCAAGTAGCAGATCACGTATGGTTTAGATATCAAGCTGATGATGATCGTCTAAGACCGTTTTTTAATAATTATCATCCTAAGTATATCAGTAAATCATGGAGTGATATCAGAGCGGCTGGAGTTTCTACTGATGATGTATTAGATGCTGCTGCTTACTACTTTAGCTATAAAGGGATGGACAGCGTCCCTGATATAGCTATGGATATCAACTTCGAGAAGGCAGTTGATATCCTACTCGCCGGAGATCAAGAGGGGATGAGAAGACTCTTAGATGAAGACCCTTTACTTCTGACTAAGAGAAGTCACTTTGGCCACAGAGCATATCTCTGGCATTATCTAGGGAGTAATGGGGTAGAGCTACACCGCCAAGTAGTGCCTTCTAACATCGTTGAGATGATACTATTCTTTTTAGATAGAGGCATGCCACTAGCAGCCACTTTCATGGTGTATGGTGGAGAACATAGCCTTTATGATATGATCTCTACTTCATGTCATCCAAAAGAAGCCGGTGTCCAAGAAGCTTGCTTACAACTGCTTGATAATTATAAGAAAGGCTCTTAACGCGATCATTCAGCCCTTGATCCCTTTAAGGGAATCTCTAGTCCCATGTCAGGGAGTGTAACTATGCCGGATAGCGTATCTCCATCAAAGGTGGCCTTAACATTACAGACAAATCCCTGGACATTCATACTACACGTCATCTCGTCATCTTCTATCTCCACGTCCTTGAGATCTATTTTGATTCCTTGAGATGTCATCGTGCCACTATACTCACCATCTTCTTCATTGATGATCATGACGCCTTTATAAGTCATATCGGGTGCCTCAACTTCATAATTCCATGAGCCTGTATAATCCGATACAGTTTCAGTGGTAGAAGGATAGATGATAAAAAGAGATAAAATAGAAAAGAGCAACTGCATAATTGAAAAGTTGTATTTACGAAAGTGGTATAAATATATGATACTATCAGTCAGTATAAAAAGCCCCAAAGATGATCATCATCTCATCTTCACTGAGAAGGCCAAACCGTAGCGTTCTATCTGTTGTATTATCATAAGTGGCAACAGCTCTTAATCCCTGACCTGACTCCAATGTGATAGGAGGGTCAAATGTCAGTAGAGGTGGATGCTCCCAGTCATCGGTGAAGTAGATAAGCTCACCATCTCGCGGACCACCTACTATGTATATCTCGAACTCCTGCATGAACTGATGTGCATGTGATGTGAGTTGAAATATGTGCATGCGTTCATCGAAGATAGATTGGCGCTCTACTTGGGTTACTTGTTGAGGTGGAAGTATGAAGTCCTGATAACTTTCAAATATATTTTCAGCGATGTGCCGAACTTCTGATTTGGGTATCGTGTGAAGATTGATAGAGACTTCACCAGTTCTTACTTCTGAGGTCCGATTGACATAGTGTGAGTTGATATCAAAACCCGCATCGGCAGGTATTTTTAGTGCTACACCTTCGGGATACAGATAGTCGCTA
The DNA here is from genome assembly GCA_964470035.1 of uncultured Saprospiraceae bacterium. Classification (GTDB taxonomy): domain Bacteria; phylum Bacteroidota; class Bacteroidia; order Chitinophagales; family Saprospiraceae; genus JAJRXG01. Next base: position 25,045 of record CAYYBR010000008.1, on the reverse strand, counting down.
TCCTTCAGTTGTGTGCCAGCAACAAACCGTTGATTAAGTACAGAAGCTATCGTAGCTCCATTAAAACTTCCGTCTGCATTATAGTAATCTCTGAATTCTCCGGGTTGTGGGCGATTACCAAAAGGGAAATCATATAGGATAAGATGATGACTTCCCTCGCGCATAGTGCTTTCTACGCGATTGATATAAATATCTTCAGTATTGCCAAGTGGTTGAAAATAAAGGAACTCTCTTTCTGTACCTGGCTCAATATCAAAAGGACCTATGTTCAACTGTTGCCCTTGGATCGGTGGCTCAAGTCTTGCAAACTCACCAGAAGGTATCTCAAATCGATCAGTATCTTCAAGTAAGGCGACATCGGCCACTTGACCTTCTCTTGGTGCTCCTTCGATGATCCACTCAGTTATGAATCGCAACTCTCCATTAGTTAGAGCTTGGCCTCCTTGTGGCATGAGTGCTCCATAGTCAGGATGATCATCATAGTAGTGGGCGTAGTCTGGCCAGTTGATCTTTTCCCACAGATAACTATTATAGATACTTCTGAGGCCTTCATTACCTACCCTTATCAAACCATCAGTTCTTGCAGCTACATTGTGAGGAGGCTGACCAACAAGTTGCTCATAAGAATCTCCTGCTGTAAGTATAAGTTTAGACTGCTTGGATGATGACGTCCCTTCTTGATGACAAGAGACACAGTTTTTATCCCAGATCTCAGACTGTATGACGTCATAGGTACTCAAGTCTGCACGATCATCGAGATCTGTCTCTGATGATGAACAAGCTAATAAGCAGATGGCGAGTGATAATAAAAAGGTATAGCGCATTATAGAAGACTTCGACGTATAAGATATGGATCTTCTATGATATATTCATGCCTACTTTTCTATTTAGGCTATTAGATAAGTTGGGTCGGTTCCTTGGTTAAAAGATCTAATAGGATAATCTTTGCGACTTTATTGTGTCGGTATTCTATCAATGCCATAAGTCATGTAGAACAATCTGAGCGGTAGAGCATTAGTGTCATATAAAATTGAATCGTTTTTAATGGGAGATATACATAACTGTGTGATCATCGGTAGCGGACCTGCGGGATATACAGCAGCCATATATGCAGCGAGAGCTGGTATGAAACCTGTTCTTTATACTGGGCCTGAACCTGGGGGGCAGCTCATGATAACGACAGATGTCGAAAACTACCCTGGTTATCCAGATGGTGTCATGGGGCCAGCTATGATGGAAGAGTTTAAGAAGCAGGCTGAGAGATTTGGTACGGAGGTGAAATATGAAATGATCTCTAAGGTAGATTTTACCGGTCCTGTTCATAAGATATGGAGTGAAGGAGGTGAAGAAATACAGGCCCATACGATAGTCATATCGACTGGAGCAAGTGCTAAGTGGTTAGGATTAGAATCAGAAGAACGCCTCATGAACAAAGGTGTCTCTGCATGTGCAGTCTGTGATGGATTTTTCTTTAAGGGACTAGATGTTGCCTTGGTTGGTGGTGGTGATACAGCTGCAGAAGAAGCAACCTATCTTGCAAAATTGTGCCCGACAGTACATATGCTAGTAAGAAGAGATGAGATGCGAGCATCTAAGATCATGGCTGAAAGAGTACTTAATACACCGAATATAAAAATCCACTGGAACACAGAGACTGTAGAAGTACTCGGTGACGAAGAGGTAACAGGTGCCAAGATACGTAACCGCGTTAGCGGTGAAGAGTCAGTGATAGATGTGAAAGGATTTTTTGTTGCTATAGGACATAAACCCAATACTACCATCTTTCAAGATTGGTTAGAGATGGATGATACTGGCTATCTAAAAGTAAAGCCTGGCACCTCTCATACCAAGGTGGCAGGAGTATTTGCGTCTGGCGATGCAGCTGACAAGGTGTACAGACAAGCTGTCACAGCAGCAGGCACTGGGTGTATGGCGGCCTTAGATGCCGAGAGATATCTTGTTGAAGCTGGTGTACTATGATCCAGATGTTTTGGGTAGGATAGATTAAAAATTGCCTTGTAAGTCAAGTGCTATGAACTGAAAGTTCTTAGATTAGCTACTCGGAAAATAACCGTATCATGAAAATTAGGTATCTGTTGATAAGTATGGTTTTATCAGCTGGTCTTTTGGCCTGCGGAGGAGACAAGACCAATTCTACATCTAGTGCTAATCCTTCCGCCAAGAAAGAGGTTGCTGAAGCGAACACTGATAAAAAGATGGATCAAAAGAAATCCAATCGTAAAGGAAAGATCATCTACAAGCAGTATTGTGTAGCCTGTCATGGTGCTGATGGTAAGCTAGGTGTAAGTGGAGCAACTGACCTGAGCGCATCTACTGTTGATATGGCTGAGCGGATTAATCAGATAACTAATGGTAAAGGGATGATGACTCCTTATAAGGATGTTCTCTCTGAGACTCAGATAAAAGACGTAGCCGAATACCTTGATGAACTTATCGAGGGGTAAGCAAAACACTACCTTGACGCGCTTCTTGCTTTCATTCTTATTTATTGCACTGCTTGAGCCTTCATTTGGCCAGCAAGATACCTTGCCTTTACTTGAAGATAGTGTGATTATCACCGCTTCGAGATTAGAGGTAAGAGATATCACCCTTCCCCAGTCTTCCACTTTCGTAAATGTTGTAAAGCAATTACCCCACATATCTCATAGACATCTCGGAGACCTCCTCTATCAGGTGCCCGGTCTTTTTTCTCAAAATGGACAGAACTATGCCCAAGACCTGCGTATATCGCTCAGGGGGTTTGGTTCACGCGCGGCGTTTGGGATCAGAGGTATAAAGCTGGTAGTAGATGGTATACCAGAGACAACGCCAGATGGACAAGGCCAATTAGATAATATAGCCATAGCCGACATCACCTCTTTACAAGTGTTGCAAGGATCAAGTGGAGGACGTTATGGCAATGCAGCAGGCGGGGTACTTTATCTTTCTACTGAACGCACCGAGAGTCATCCTCTTTCAGCATCGGTGAGATTTGGTTCTTTTGGGTATCAACAATATCGACTCGCTACTGACCAGCAGATAGGTACATATGCGCTATCTGTGAGTGGCACACATGCTCGGTCTAATGGATTCAGGGAGCAAAGCCGATATGTACAAACTAATCTTCAAGCTGGGTTGAGAAAAGAATCCGAAAAAGAAAAACTGAGCTTTCTTGTCAGCTATACTAATAGCCCCACCGCTGACGATCCTGGAGGCATTACTTTAGAACAAGCTACTGAAGATCCAAGCTCCGCCAGAGAGCAGAATGTTACTTTCGATGCAGGAGAGTCCATAAATCATTGGAAGAGCTCTCTTTCCTATACGCGCCACCTAACAGATCAAGTCAGCATCAAAGCACTAGGGTTTTTAAGTGGAAGAAACTTCCTAGGGAGACTTCCATTTGAGAATGGCGGAGCCATAGACCTTCAGCGCATATATGGTGGAGGTACGATAGAGTTGCAGAAAAAGAAAATTACTTCTAACGGAGTGGTGACTTCAGCTTTGGGGGCAGACCTTGGTTTGCAATCCGATGATCGCACAAGGTTTCTCAACCAAAACGGAGTCCTCGGTGATCTTACATTGGATCAGCAAGAGACATTTAATAGTTACTCTCTTTACCTGTTACAACAAAGAAGCATCAGAAGATGGACTATAGATTACTCTCTTCGCTTCGATCATAATACGCTTGCCATAGACGACAACTTCCTCCAAGATGATGATGCATCGGGATCTCAGTCATTAAGCAGTTTGAACTGGAGCTTGGGCGTCTCCAGATTGATAGGAGAGAGTAGTAGTATCTATGCTCAGCACAGCACCAGCTTTGAGACACCGACATTATCAGAATTAAGTGCAAATCCTTCGAATGACGGTGGCTTTAATCAGGATCTTGAAGCGGCAAGAGCTTGGAGTTATGAAATAGGATTAAAACACAAGACAGGAAGAAAGTTAGATGTCACTTCCGCTATCTACTTTATAAAGACAACTCAAGAACTAGTGCCTTTCGAACTAGATCAATTTCCTGGCCGTACTTTTTTCATGAATGCAGCAGAGACTAACAGATTTGGGATTGAGACATCAGCTCAACTTTCATTGTCAGACCACCTTTCTGTACTTGCCACATATACTTTTGCAGACTATGCTTTTGGAGAAGATTTCTCTGGAGATACAGATGTCACGGGATTGAGGTTGCCAGGTATCCCTAGTCATCTCCTGGACCTAGGTGTCGCTTTCAGTAGTGGTCACTTTTATTGTCGAGCGAATTTTAGACAAACCGGTAGTATTTCTTTAAGAAATGATGATTCTGTAGCAGCACCCTCTTTTTCTTATCTCGAATTGTATCTAGGGCACACTATTCACGGATCATTCGGCACTATCAAACCTTTCCTAAGTATTCATAACTTGCTGAATACTAGATACTTTGATAACCTTCGGATCAATGCTTTTGGAAGTCGATTTTATGAGCCAGCGGCAGATAGAAATATACAACTAGGGGCGTCGATATCCCTCTGATACCTCTGGTAAACCCTATTATTAATCTTCCGTTAATTAAAAAAGAAATTTACTACAGTCTTGTGAATTGTATACCTTGCGACATATTACAAGATCTCTTTAACTTACTCATAGTGCTGAGATCTTCTTTGCATATCGTTGGATAACCTTTAGTCGAACTGCACATCACTGTATCTATATCCGGATACCTACCTACTGAATCATCTAATAAAAATTTGCGTAAGCGCTAGTTTATCTATCGCTTGATTCACCATTTGATCTTGTATGATTTGAAATCACAACGGTGATCTCATGTCTCATTTTATAACTAAACAATATATAAGATCGATGAAACTTCTACTCTGTGATAATGACTCACGTATGAAGTCGTTTATGATGACGCTCTCACTCAGCGTGATCATACTGATCAGTGCGAAAGCACAAGAATGCGTCACTTCACCTGTTATCACTTGTCCTCCGGCATACTTTGGATGCGCAAGTAGTGATATTACACCCGAAGTTATCGGATTTGCAACGGCCGTCCCAGGAGATGCGAACTGTCCTGAACCTATCGTCACTTATGAGGACGAGATAGTGACGGACGATCTCTGCACAACCGAATTACTGATAAAGCGGACTTGGATCGCAGACTATCCCGAGAATACTAACCCATGGCTGATAGCAAGATGTACCCAGGTGATAGTATTATCTGATAGTGATGCCCCAACCATAGTTGGATGCCCAGCGGATATGACATTGTCTCCTGGAGACGGCTGCGAGGTAGCAGCTACTTGGACACCACCCACTGCCAGTGATGATTGTGGGATAGCCTCTTTTACAAGTAATATCCTGCCAGGAGCTATCCTAGAACCAGGAGTCACTGTAGTCACATACACAGCTGTAGATAACTGTGGAAAGACCTCCACATGTTCATTTAGTATCACCGTCGAAAATGTGTGCTGCGTAGGTCTACCAACTATAGAAGTGCCAGGATTATTTGTTGGATGTCCTAATGATAATATTGATCCATCCGTGACAGGATTTGCCACTGCAGTAGGAACAGGCTCAGGTACAACCTCGTGTACTACACCATTTGTAACTTTTGATGATGCCTTTGTTCAAAATCAACCTTGTTTGATAGAAGTAGAAAGAACTTGGACTGCTACGAACTTCCATTTTCCAGACCAAAGTGTAAGCGGAACCCAGACCATTATGTTGGAGGATGTAGAAGCACCAGTCTTAACGGCATGTCCTGATGATATAGTAGTAAGTGCAGATGCGTCTTGTCAGCAAACAGTTTCATGGACAGCACCTACAGCCACGGACAATTGTGGATTAGCATCTTTAGTATCCAGTGTGGGATCTAATACTGCCATATTTGATATAGGACAGCATACTGTTACCTATACAGCCACTGATAGCTGTGGACTCGAAGCAACCTGTAGTTTCTCAGTAACCGTCGAAGGTGAAGACTTAGTCTTAGATTGTCCTCCTCCATTCTTTGGATGTCCAGGTACTTCTGTAGCTCCAGCTACTACTGGTTTTGCCACATTACTAACTAATACCAACTGTGATGTTACTATCACCCATAGTGACGTTGATGTTTCTCAAAATGGGTGCGCAGGCTCTAGAGAGATAGATCGAACTTGGACAGCAGTAAGAGTAGTCGATGGTGCTACTACATCATGTGTACAGAGGATAAGCTTGCAAGATAATCAAGCGCCTGTCATTAATAATTGTCCGAGTGATATCAGAGTACAAGCAGAACCTAATTGTCTAGCAACTGTATCATGGACACCTCCATCAGCTTCTGACAATTGCGCCATTGCAAGTTTTTCGAGCAACTTCGGATCTAATAGTGGTGTCTTTGAGTTGGGCCAGCATACGGTTACTTATACGGCAGTAGATAATTGTGGTAATATAACCACATGTAGCTTCCTGATCATTGTAGAAGGAGGATGTTGTACTGATGGAGTAGTACTTAGCTGTCCGCCAGAATTTACAGGATGCCCTGGTAGTGATCTAGATCCGAGCGTAACGGGATTAGCGACTTCATCGGGTACAGCGGATTGTCCAGTAGATATAACATTTACAGATGCTCTAGTGCCGAGTGGGCCTTGTATCGGAGAAAGAGTGATAGACAGAACATGGGTTGCTACACGAATTTCTGATGGAGAATCTGTGTCTTGTGTTCAGCGTATCAATCTCGTAGATAACGTCGATCCAATATTATCGAACTGTCCAACAGGCATAACTGTTACAGCTGAAGATGGTTGTGAAGCAACAGTTACATGGACTGCCCCTACGGCTACAGATGATTGCGGAGTTCCTAGTCTTAATAGTAGCACGGGATCTAATAGCGGGGTCTTTGGTGTCGGTACTCACACGGTTACCTATACCGCCCGAGATAATTGTGGAAATACCGCGACATGCAGTTTTACGGTTACCGTACTTGGTCAAGCACCGTCCATCATATGTCCTCCGGATTTTGAAGGATGCCCAGGAACATCAACGAGCACTTCAGTAACGGGGGTCGCAACATCAGCTAATGACTGCACAGTAAACATCACATTTAGTGATCGAACCGTATCAAACTTAGCTTGTACGGATTCTCGCATCATAGAAAGAACATGGGTAGCTACTGATCCGTCTAGTGGTGAGACCGCTTCATGTGTTCAAACAATAAGTCTAGTCGATAATGAAGCACCTATCATAAGAAATTGTCCTTCTGACATTAGAGTTACAGCGGATGCCACGTGTAGTGCTTTTGTATCGTGGAGTGTGCCAACGGTCTCAGATAATTGTGGCATTAAAACTTTTGCTACCAACTTTGGAGCCAATAGTGGATTCTTTGGAGTCGGTATTCATCAGATTATATACTTAGCCACAGATGATTGTGGTCAAGTTTCTAAGTGCAGCTTCCTTATCATAGTCGATGGCGGATGTTGCTCTCAAAGTCTCACTATAAATTGCCCTGCGGACTATGATGCGTGCCCGGGATCTTCCATAGATCCTTCAGTTACAGGTCAGGCGACATCTTCAGGATCGGCTTCTTGTCCATTGGATATAACTTTTGCTGATACTGAAGTTTCTACAGGCGCATGTGCCGGAGAACGAGTTATAGATCGTACCTGGACAGCTACTCGAGCTGCTGATGGGAAGAGTGTGTCATGCGTACAACGTATAAGCCTAGTTGATGATCTGGGGCCTTCTATAACTAACTGTCCAGCGGATATGGTCATATCGGCAGATGCTACTTGTCAAGCAACCGTTTCATGGACAGCTCCAACGGCTACTGACGACTGTGGTCTTCAGAGTCTTGTAAGTAGTACTGGATCTAATAGTGGTGTCTTTAGTGTAGGTACACATACTGTCACATATACTGCGACAGATAACTGTGGTAACCAATCCACTTGTAGCTTTAATATTGTTGTAAGTGGTCCATCTCTTACGATCACATGTCCTGCCGATTATACAGGATGTCCAGGAGACGCCACTGATCCTTCGGTAACAGGCATGGCTACTTCTATGGGATCCAATGGATGCACTGTTGAGGTAAGCTTCACGGATGTTATCGTATCCACTGGGTCATGTGATGGCGTTATGGAGATCAATCGTACTTGGTCAGCATATCGGCCATCTGACGGCACAACGACTTCATGCATACAGAGAATCAGTATAGTTGATACTGCTCCACCTGTGATATCTAATTGTCCTAGCGATATAACTGTAAGTGCAGGCGATAACTGTACGGCATCAGTATCTTGGACAGCACCAACTGCGTCAGATGATTGTGGCTTAGCAAGCTTTGGTAACAATACTGGGGCCGAAAGTGGTGTATTTGGAGTAGGTCAACATACTATATCGTATACAGCTGTAGATAATTGTGGGCAGATAACAACTTGTTCCTTCCTGATCATAGTAGAAGGCGGATGTTGTACACAAAATATAGCGATCAACTGCCCTGCAGATTTTTCTGCTTGTCCAGGATCATCCATAGATCCTAGTATAACGGGCCAGGCAACTTCTTCAGGAACTGCTGATTGTCCTATAGATGTCACTTTTACCGATGCTGAAGTATCAACGGGGCCATGTACTGGACAAAGAGTGATAGATCGAACATGGGTTGCCACGCGGGTTTCTGATAACCAGAGTGTTTCTTGTGTTCAAAGGATCAGTCTGGTTGATACGGCGCCACCGACGATATCTAACTGTCCAGCAGATATAGTTGTATCCGCGGGTGATGAGTGTGAGACCACTGTATCATGGACAGTCCCTGCTGTAGCAGATAACTGTGGCATTAGAAATCTAGTGAGCAGTACTGGCTCTAATAGCGGAGTCTTTGGCGTAGGTGTACACACGGTTACATATACGGCCACTGATAACTGTGGTAACTCTACTGCTTGCAGCTTTACTGTCACCGTTAATGGCGGTGGTATGTCGATTAATTGTCCTGCAACGCATGTAGGTTGTCCAGGTTCGTCTACGGATCCTAGTGTTACCGGCATGGCAACTACTGGAGGATCTGGTGCATGTAGTGCTGATATAACATTTACGGATGCTATAGTTGCTACAGGTGCTTGCTCAGGTGTACAGGAGATAGATAGAACATGGGTTGCAACAAGATCTTCGGATGGAGTCGCGGCTTCATGCGTTCAGAGGATTAGATTGATTGATTCGACGCCTCCAGTTATCACGGGTTGTCCTGCAGATATAAGAGTAACGGCAGATGCAAGTTGTCAAGCTGCAGTATCTTGGATAGACCCAACTGCTACAGATGGTTGTGGTCTTGCCAGCTTTGAAAATAGTGCGGGATCAACAAGTGGAGTATTTGCTGTAGGTCAGCATACGATTACTTATACTGCTACCGATAACTGTGGTAATGTTACCACCTGTAGCTTCTTGATTATTGTAGAAGGTGCTTGTTGTAATAATACTGTAGCGATTAACTGTCCTGCAGCTTATACAGCTTGTCCAGGTACATCCACGGATCCTTCTGTTACAGGTATGGCTACGTCTAATGGGACTGCCGCATGTCCAGTAAATGTGACATTCAGTGATGCACAGTTATCTTCAGGTAGTTGTAATGGAGCAGTAGAGATAGATAGAACATGGACCGCCACTCGAGTATCTGATGGAGTATCGAACTCTTGTGTACAACGTATCACTCTGAGAGATACACAAGCACCGACTATAACAGGTTGTCCTGCTAATATAACTGTAGCTGCAGATGATAACTGTCAAGCAACAGTAACATGGACAGCACCTACTGCTTCTGATAATTGTGGGTTAGCAAGTCTCGTAAGTAGTACAGGTTCGAACAGCGGCGTATTTGGCGTAGGCTCACATACAGTGACATATACAGCTACAGACAATTGTGGATTAGTAACCACTTGTAGTTTTATCGTTACAGTAGAGGGAGGATGTTGTACTGCGAATGTTGCGATCTCATGTCCAGCGACATTTGAAGGTTGCCCTAGTTCTTCTATAGATCCTAGTGTAACAGGGATGGCTACATCCGCTTCATCAGCTAGCTGTAGTGTTGACATCACCTTTACTGATGCAATAATTTCGACTGGTGCTACATGTGCTAATGCAAGAGTCATAGATAGAACATGGGTAGCAACAAGGGTGAGCGATGGAGCTACTGCCTCGTGCGTGCAGCGTATCAGTTTGATGGATAACACATCACCTGCCATAACTGCTTGTGTGCCAGATGTGACACTAACTTTTGAAGAAAGAACTTACACATGGAGTGATCCATCGGTCACAGATGCATGTGGTGGACTAACTTTTACATATAGTTCCCAACCTGGTACGACCTTCGATGTTGGTTCCACTGCTGTAAATGCAACAGTAACTGACGGTTGTGGAAATACAACAACATGTACATTCATCGTAACTGTTGAACCTGAAGATCCTGACTCTGGATCTGGTTCAGGAGGTATGGGCGGCGGCGGAAGCGGCTCTGGAGCTGGTTTGCTTGTAACATGTGTAGATGATATCGTATTAGAGTGTGGGACTTCTCAAAGTGGACCAGTACCTCTACCACAAGTTTCTACAGATTGCGATCTATGTCAAGATGGAGAAATACCTGGATTTGTATTCATGGGTGAGAGAAATGGAAAGAGGTATTACTGCAGTCGACAGAAGATGGTTTGGCCAGATGCTAGAGCCTTCTGTGAAGCAAGTGGCGGACAACTAGCAGTGATAAATGATGCAGGTGAAAATGCCTTCTTAGCACAAGTGCTTGAAGCTAATAGTGCATATATCGGACTTAGTGATTTTGAGCGAGAAGGAACTTTCACATGGGTGGATGGATCACCATTATCATTTAGTCGATGGTTCCCACATCAGCCTAATAACTACAACAACTTCCAAGATTATGTTGAGCTTCTGCGCAATGGATATTGGAATGATCAAACTAACAACAAGCCGTTAGAGTTTATTATGGAAGTTGGATGTCTAAATATTACGCAAACATCTGGTCCATCTGATCTATCTCAGGTAAGCGATGATACAACCGTATCATTCAGAGTAGAGGATGCTTGTGGCAATGTTCAAACTTGTAGCTATAACATAACAACCGTAGATCAAGCCCTAACACTGACATGTCCTGAGGATATTGATATTTCTACGAGCAATGACTCTGAGATAGTATACTTCGATACTCCTGAGTTTATGACTTGTTGTAATCAGTGTAACCTTGGAGCGGCGATCCCTGGATTCGTATTCATGGGCTCGCGAAATGGCTCCTACTACTATTGCTCTAGAGAGAAGAGTACTTGGCCACAAGCCAATCAGATTACTAAGGGTCTTGGTGGTAACCTTGCTATCATCGATGATTCAGGTGAGAATTACTTCCTGTCGAAATTGTTAGTCAATCAGGTAGCATTTATAGGTATCTCTGATCACGCACAAGAAGGAGTTTGGCGAGATGTTAATGGCAACCGTCAGGAATACTTCAATTGGAGATCCGGAAATCCTAATAATTTCCAAGGTGTACAGCACTACGCTGAACTAGAACCTTCGGGTACGTGGAATGATAATAGTGCTACCTACTTGAGGGAGTTTATAATGGAAGTCAAGGGTTGTAATCGAGTTCGACAAGTCTCAGGATTAGTAAGTGGGTCAAGATTTCCACGAGGGACTACAAGAGTAACTTTCGAGGGTAGCGATGCATGCGGCAATGTTGAGAGGTGTTCATTTGATGTGAATGTAAGACCTAGCACTAATAGCCAACCATCCTACTGTGCGTCAGGTGGAACTATAAGTAGTCGAGCATTCATCAACTCTGTACAGTTCAATCGTACACTCTTTAAATCTGGGAACAATGGAGGATATGTCAATGTCAAAAGTCCATGTATCTCATTGCAAGAGGGATCTACATTTAGTCTGACTATTACACCAGGATTTGGAGCCTTCAAGTTCCAAGCACACTATGGTATGTGGATAGATTACAATGGTGATGGTGACTTTGATGATGCTGGAGAATTTGTAGCTAGAGCGAGAAGTGCTAATGCAATAAGCGGGAAGATCCGAATTCCTTATAACACAGTTAGAAGTGCAACAAGGATGCGGATAGCCATGAGTTTGACTGGTTATCCAGTCTCCTGCGGAAGCTTTGTATATGGAGAGACTGAGGATTACTGTATAGTCTTAAGTGGCTCTTCAGGATCTAACTCAGGTAAGAGCCCTGGCAAGCAAGAAGATATTTCACAAGCTACTTTCAAGGATTTACAGATACTTGAGCCATCCCAATTCTCGGTTTATCCTAATCCAGCTAGCGACGAGATTTTCTTAGCTGATGATCTAGAAATCCAGCGACTACGGATTTATGGTATTGATGGAAGGCTCGTAAGAGAATACGACCATCCTGATCATAGGTTAGATATCTCCGATTTACATGAGGGCCTATATCTATTGCGTATCGTTGATAGTGAAGGTCTTGAGATAACTGAGAAGCTCATCAAACAATGATAGCTCTTAGTTCATCTAGTTAGGTTAGTTATAACTCTGACTTACCAAGAGGTTGCTCCAATAGTAAAGAACATATGGAGCAACCTCTTTTTGTTTACATAAGCACATCATTAACAGGAGCGACAGAATTGACTAGGGTCATCGAGAGAGATCTGCGACAGATGCTTGGTGAAAGTGACATACCGCCACCCATAATAGGAACATCATTGACAAAATTTTCAAAAGGGTCTTCGATATTATCTCCTACTAACTCCATAGTTATAAAGATCCAGGCAATCAATACGTAAAATGGTATCGTAAGCCACATGTAGTTATGGTCAAGTTTCTCAAACTCACCTAATAAGCCAAACGGCATCAAGAGAATAAAAATCCATGTGAAGACTTTGCTGAAATAACCGAATTGGCGAGGAATTGGTGTCTGGTTGATTCGCTCACAATTGCCTTGGAGATTATAAAACTCTTCGAGGATCTTTATCATCTCCATATGGCGGAAGTCATCAATGAGTTCATGATCTATCCTTAGGCGCTTCAGGTCGTCTCCCTGTTTTTTGATCATCTGAAGAACTATGCAATTGTATGATCGACTTAGGCTTCTCAGTAACCATTTGACAAATTGGTACATTTTGACAAAATGGGTAGTAATTATATTATGATAAATAGTTATATTTAAAACTAAAATTCTCTGTCATGCATGCGACCTTGTTGTTTTCTATCTGTTCGTTATATAATTTACTCAGTACCGAATCTCCAACTGTCTTAGTCTATCTATCACCCATCTCCACGATGGAAGAAATATCTAAGACTAATGAACAGCTCGAGGACTTGGGATACAACATCCTCATATCAGAACCTGTCTTTAACGAATCTGGCTATCTCAGCTTTTATGAGGTCGACATGAAGATTCCATGTAAGGATGAAAAATATGATCTAAGTGATCAGGTTTCGCTGGACAATAACATCATCGGTGTGATTTTCATTGGACCAGAGTGCCAACACGGTGCGTACAACGTCCCTTCAACCAAAGATGATGGCTTAGCAGGCTTTCTCTTTAAGGATAAGCAACCAGATCAGATTATGGTTACATGGGACGGGACTCTTGAAGAATTGGTCGGGAAGAAAGCGAAAGATTTTAGATAAGTTACTACTAGCTGAGGAATAGTCTTTTAAACTCTTACTTACACCAAGTTGTACATGTGGATATCTGTATATTCGATGAGAATCGGATATGACGTGAAGCTAGTTTTCATATGAACACTCCAAGCACAGCATGGGTTATCTATATACCGTAACTTTTAGGCTGTAACATGCGTGATCAACTGAATTAGAATAATCCATAGTCATAACAAGACCAGCTTAATAAAAGAGCATAAATGACAAAGACAGAATTGTTAGAAAAATTCAATTTAAAACTCCCAGTTGTGGCTTCACCTATGTTCATCTGTTCACAGATGGCACTGGTAAAAGAGTGTTGTCGAGGTGGAATAATTGGCACCTTTCCAGCTCTGAATCAGAGGACTACAGAAGGATTTGAAGAGTGGTTGATAGAGTTGAAGGAAACATTTACGAAAGTGGAATTAGAGAGGGGAGAAAAGCTACCACCCTATGGTGTCAACTTAATCGTACATAAAACCAATCCCAGAGTAGATGCAGATCTCAAGATATGTGTAAAACATAAAGTGCCGATCATCATCACTTCATTAGGAGCAGTAAAAGAGCTAGTGGATGAGGTCCATAGTTATGGAGGATTAGTCTTTCATGATGTGACGAATATAAGACATGCTAAGAATGCCATCAGAGCAGGTGTAGATGGATTGATCCTAGTTACAGCTGGAGCTGGGGGGCATGCAGGTACGCGTAATCCGATACCATTTGTACAAGAGATCAGAGAGATCTGGGATGGTCTGATACTGCTTGGTGGCAATATCAGTACTGGTAGAGACATCGCTTCTGCACTTCAGATGGGAGCAGACCTGGCATATATGGGCACGAGATTTATTAATACGGATGAAGCGATAGCTGATGATGCCTATAAGCAGATGATTATAGATGCAGGCACTGACGATATCGTATATACAGCATCTATATCGGGTGTGCCCGCTAACTTTCTGAAAGAAAGCTTAATCAAGAGTGGCATACCTCCAGAGATGTGGAAGATGTCCAACAAGGTTGACTTTGGAAAAGAACTGGACTCTGAAGCAAAGGCATGGTCAACGATATGGTCTGCTGGCCAAGGAGTTGCAACGATCAAGGACACGCTTCCGACCGCAGAACTTATCACCAGATTAAAAAGAGAATTTCTAGACGCGCTGAATGCGCAAGCAGAATATCTCAACTTATACTCAGGAATCAGTGTGTAAGCTGTTCACTCTAAAATTATAATTGATGTTCTCTAATATCCAAATCAAACGAGAAGTCTATGGTACCGAAGAACATGAGATGGTACGTAAGGCCTTAGAAGACTTTCTACAAAAAGAGGCAGTGCCTCATCAAGAAGAATGGGAGCGATTAAAATGTGCCCCTAAGCCTTTCTGGCAAAAGATGGGCTCACATGGATTCTTTTGTATGGATATACCTGAAGAGTATGGAGGGGCAGGTTTTGACTTCACCTTCAATGCATTGGTCCTCGAAGAAACGAGGCGGATGGGTATCGACTTCGGACATGCCGTGCACTCTGATATCGTAGCACCTTATATCCTACGATATGGTGATGAAGACCAAAAGAATCACTACCTACCGAAGATGGTCACCGGCGACTTGATAGGCTGTATAGGTATGTCTGAACCAAGCGTTGGGTCAGATCTAAAGGCTCTAAAAACGGTGGCAGAAGATAAGGGAGATTATTATCTAGTGAATGGATCAAAGACCTTCATCACTAATGGATATGTCGCGGACTTTGTAGTCTGTGCAGTTAGGACTGTAGAAGGTATCTCGTTACTTATAATGGACAAAGGCTTGGATGGGTTTACCACTGGGGAGCCTTTCGATAAAATCGGATTGAAATATCAAGATACCTGCGAACTATTTTTTGAAGATGTCAAGGTCCCTAAGTCCAAATTACTAGGAGAGGCTGGTATGGGATTCAGATATATGATGTCGGACTTACCGAGAGAGCGGGCGGCTCTTGCAGTAGAAAGTATGGGGTCCGTGGTAGGAATCTTTGAGAAGACGATGCAGTATATCCAGGAGCGTAAGGCCTTTGGAAAGTCTATCGCTGATTTTCAAAATACTCAGTTTCAGATAGCCAACTGTGCGGCTGAACTTCAGGTGTATCAGACCTTTGTGGATAAATGCGTTCAACTACAAGCTGAGCACAAACTCACCACTGAGCAGGCCTCTATCGCCAAACTCAAAGCTACAGAGATGCAAGCTAAAGTACTCGATGAGTGCTTACAGCTTTTTGGTGGATATGGTTATATCTGGGAGTATGATGTCGCCCGTGCATATGCTACTGCCCGAGTGGCTCGGATCTACGGAGGGACCAGCGAAATCATGAAACTGATTATCTCTAGGTCGCTTTTTAGAGAGCATTATCTGGCGCAAAAAGAAATGAAAAAGGCACTTCAAAATTAGAAGAGCAGAATAAAACATTAGAACACCTATACATGAGTAATAGAGTAACCATAGAGAAGGAAGACCATGTTGCTGTAGTCACCTTTAATAGGCCAGAGAAAATGAACGCGCTTGACAATGAGCAGTTTCTTGCCATCATAGCTGCTGGTCTAGAAGTATCTAAGGATGCCTCTGTAAGAGCGGTTGTACTGCGAGGTGAGGGTAGGGCCTTTTGTGCTGGTATAGATATTTCTGGTTTTCAAACTAATGGCCAGGTCACGCAAGGATCGATTATAGATCGAACACATGGTATCGCTAATAAGTGGCAAGCTGCACCGTGGGTATGGCGAACATGCCCCGTACCAGTCATAGCAGCTGTACACGGAGTTGCCTTCGGGGGAGGTCTTCAGATCATGCTAGGTGCCGATATCAAATATGTAGCACCTGATACAAAGCTTTCTGTCATGGAGATGAAATGGGGACTAGTGCCAGATATGGCCGGCCCTGTACTCATGAGGCACAATGTGCGAGATGACATCATCAGAGAACTCACATATACTAACCGTATTTTTAGTGGGACCCAAGCCGTAGAGTATGGCTTTGCCACTCATGTGTCGGTGGATCCATTTGCAGATGCGATGTCATTGGCACATGAGATAGCCGCTAAAAGTCCGACTGCAGTTGTAAGAGCCAAGAAGATGTTTAATAAGATGCCATATCTATCTGATGAAGAAGGATTGATGATGGAGTCAGTCGAGCAAGATGCTCTGATGTATAAAAAGAATCAGATGGAAGCTGTCTTTGCGAGTATGCAAAAAAGAGCTGGGCAGTTTGAAGATTTTAGAGAGTAAGTGCTCTCGTTCTTTGCGCTTCTATGCAGAGATCAAAGATGAGTGAGAAGTGATTTGTAGTCTGCCACCTCAAAGTGAAATGTTTACCTAAGGATATAACCTAAACTATGACTTTTGAAACTTTAAACATAGAGCGCAAAGGCAACTATGTCATCATTCAGATTGATAATGGAAAGGTCAATGCTATAAATCAAAAATTAGCTGCCGATCTAAAGACGGCATTTGAAAAGTTTGATGAAGATGCAGATATAAAAGGCTTGATTTTAGCAGGACGTCCTCATGGATTTAGCGCAGGACTAGACATCGTTAGTCTGGCCAAGGGGGGAGTAGAAGGATCAAAGGTTTTCTGGACAAGTTATCTCGGTGCGCTACAGAGCATGGTCAGGTTTTCAAAACCATTTGTCTGTGCGATCACCGGATATGCTCCAGCTGGTGCTACCATACTTACACTTTGTGCGGACTATAGAGTTATGGGAAAAGGTGAAAAGCATGTCATAGGTATGCATGAGTTTAAAATGTCTATGCAGATACCTGAGTTACTCTGTGATATATATGCCTACCAAATAGGTGAAAAGAAAGCATGGAAAGCTGTTCAGCAAGCAAGGTTGTTCACTAGTGATGAAGCAGTTGACATCGGACTTGTAGATGAGTCAGTTGAGGTAGATGAAGTGTTAGGACGTGCAGAAAAGCATCTGAAAAAGTTGATAGGAGTCTATGGTCCAGTATATACTCGTTCGAAGGAGTACTTTCGAAAAGGCTTGCTAACTCTAGTAGATCGACCGATAGAACCTATGGTAGAACAGATAGCAAAAGACTCCGAAGACCCTTTTGTGTTGCAGACTATGCAGATGTTCTTGGGAAGTCTGAAGAAGTAAGAAGTCTCTGAGCAGTAAGTCTAGCGTGCGGTGAATACACTTCTTAATCACCGCATATTATGCGGCAAATATTGATTATGCGGTGAATAGGGTTTATTTTTACCGCATATTATGCGGATAAAAGGCTCATATATTTATCTACGTCCTGATTGGCCGAATTTTAACTGGGACGGTGCTAAGATATTGACCAAGTTGTCAAATGTCAGGCATAAGCAAGGATTGCTAGCTGGTAAAATGGAATCTTTAGGTATTCAACTAAAAGATGAAGCGTTCATCGAAACTCTATCCAGCGATGTGCTTAATACCAGTGAAATTGAGGGAGAAATCCTTGATCAAAGGCAAGTAAGATCCTCTGTTGCCAGTAAACTTGGTATGGATATCGGAGGAGTAGTGAAAGCGGAAAGAGAAGTAGAGGGGATTGTGGATATCATGATCGATGCTACGCAAAATCATAATAAAGAATTATCAAAGGCTAGGTTGTTTGATTGGCATGCCGCGCTGTTCCCTACAGGGCGTAATAGTATGTATCGCATTAAAGTAGGTGATTGGAGAGATGATGCGAAAGGTCCTATGAGAATAGTATCGGGGGGCATGGGAAAACCTAGAGTGCATTTTCAAGCACCAGACGCAGCGATTGTTGATAATGAGATGAGTCAATTTCTAAGTTGGGTCAATGGTACTGATCATGATGATCTCGTACTCAGTGCAGCTATAGCTCATTTTTGGTTTATAACAATACATCCTTTCGAGGATGGCAATGGTCGCATAGGTAGAGCTATAGCGGATTTGATGCTATGTCGATCAGAAGATAGACCCCAAAGGTTCTATAGTATGTCAGCACAGATTAAGACTCAAAAATCAGATTACTATCGCGAACTAGAATCCTCTCAAAAAGGACCTTTAGATATTACAGATTGGATACTTTGGTTTTTAACTTGTCTAGACAAGGCTATAGAGTCCTCTGATGAAACAGTGAAAAAGACGATCGCCAAGCATAACTTCTGGGATCAACACAAGTCTGTAGTTTTTAATCAAAGACAACTGCACACTATAAAAAAGCTCTTTGGGCCATTTTATGGCAAGCTGACTACCTCGAAATGGGCAAAAATCAATAAGTGTTCGGGTGATACGGCACTCAGAGATATTCAAGATCTAATGCTGAAAGGTGTACTAGTTAAAGGCGCCTCTGGTGGTCGTAGTACTAGCTATGATCTTGCGGCACTTAGTGAGATCTGATGATTAGGTGGTAAAACATTATTTGGCATATAAAAGATTAAAAAGAGAAAAATACGCAAGTCAGGTCACTAAAGTTTAGGATATTCGGCAGACATAGAACCATCAAAACTTCGTATGAAAAAGATCTCCCTTGCAGTTGTAGCTATGGCTATAGCGGTTGTCGTGTTTTGGCACTGTACTTCTACTTCTGATATCACCAAAGGATCAGAAGAACATATCAGAGACATAACTGCTAGCATCGATGACGAAGTCCTCAAAGCACAAGAAGAAGAACATGGAGATTGGTTGACCCATGGTAGAAGTTATCGCGAGGATAGACATTCGAAGTTGGATCAGATTACGAAAGAGAACGTATCTCAACTAGGTCTGGCTTGGGCCTTAGAGGTGGGCACAAAGAGAGGTATACAAAGTACGCCACTCGTGCGAGATGGTATTATGTTCGCTACGGGACCTTGGTCAGTACTTTGGGCTATAGATGTAAGGACTGGTGAGAAGATATGGGAGCATGATCCTATAGCAGATAGAAAGAGAGCAATGGAGTACTGTTGTGGAGTCATAAACCGCGGTCCTGCGCTATACAAAGGTGCGGTGATCTGGGGGACGCTCGATGGACGGCTTGTCTCTGTAGACGCGGCTACAGGAAGCAAGAACTGGGAAGTACTTACCATACCAGAGGGTAGTCAGTACTCGATCACGGGAGCACCAAGAATCGTTAATGGAAATGTAATTATCGGCAATGGTGGAGCAGAGTTTACGGCACGTGGCTACGTCTCAGCCTATGATGCTGAGACTGGAGAGATGGCTTGGAGATTTTATACTGTGCCTGGTAACCCTGCAGATGGATTTGAACAACCAGAACTGGAAGAAGCCGCTAAGACTTGGAATGGCGAGTGGTGGGCTAATGGCGGAGGCGGCGGTACAGTGTGGGATGCTATCGTCTTCGACCCTGACCTTAACTCTCTTTACCTCGGAGTGGGTAATGGTACCCACTGGGATCGCTCTATCAGAAGTCCTGGTGGCGGAGATAATCTTTTCTTAGCAAGTGTAGTGGCATTGGATGCAACAACGGGTGCTTACAAATGGCACTTTCAGCATACACCAGGAGATACTTGGGATTACACTTCTACACAGCCTATCACCCTGGCAGATTTAGAGATCAATGGAGAGATGCGCAAAGTGCTCATGCAAGCTCCTAAGAATGGATTTTTCTATGTTATCGATCGAGTAACAGGAGAGTTTATCTCCGGCGAGACGTATGGATATGTTAGCTGGGCAAGTGGACTTGATCAGAATGGTCGACCTATAGAAAATGAAGGTGTCCGATATAGAGATGGACGTACCTGGTGGATCACGCCCAGTTCTCATGGCGCTCACAACTGGCAGCCACAAGCGTTTAACCCAGATCTTGGATTGATGTATATACCTGCCTCCGTACAAGCTGGTCCATATGCCCGCATGGGTGATAATGGAGCGTATGATCCAGAGGCCATCGGAGGGAAAGCCGGCGTGAACATCAGTATGAATGCCAAGCTCTATAATCCGCCTGCATTCGATGCAAATCCGGAAGCACCTATACCTGGTACGGCCAGTGGCAGACTTGTAGCATATGACCCTGTAAAGCAAGAGATTGTCTGGGACATACCTCAACCTTCCCATTATAATGGAGGAATATTGACAACGGAAACTGGCTTAGTATTTCAAGTGGATGCAGAAGGAAGTTTTTCGGCGCGTGATGGATCTACAGGAGAGGTTTTGTGGAGTTATGATACCCGTAGCGGGGGCATCGCAGCGCCGATCACCTACATGGTAGATGATGAACAATATGTCACTATACCCATAGGATGGGGAGGTGGTCAGGGACAAACATTTAAGTTTACAGATAGACTTCACCAAGGTACATTCTATACATTCAAGCTTGGCGGAAAGGCCGCACCTCTTGAGAAGTTACCACCTTTAGCAAGCGACATCACGGCACTCACTACTGATGCACCTCCTGAAAATATTGGAAATGGTTTTGACTTATTTACTCACTTCTGTATCGGATGCCACGTGGTAGGTACTGGTGGGGGAGCTATCCCAGATCTTGCACGATCTAGTGATGGTATATTTGATATCTATGAGTCTATTTTGCTGGATGGTAGATTGGAGGCAGAAGGTATGCCTAATTTTGGGGCGTTTCTCAGCCCTGAAGAAGTGGCGGACCTGAAGAGTTACGTTCTGTTTACTGCTACAGAATTAAGAAAAGGAAAAGATCCAATGCAGATGATGACCGACCTAGCCGGTATGCAGTATATATCGGATACAAAAGGACCAACAAGGTCGAGCATAGAATAAAGGCAAATATTTACGTAAGTGAAAAAATGGCTAAAGAAAAAGAAGAACCACAACATCCTGACTACTACATGGAGGATGGTCTCTTGGTCATGACAGAAGCATATCATCTGAAAAGAGGATATTGTTGTGGATCAAAATGTCGACACTGTCCATATGAACACGAAGAAGTACCAAGAGATAAAGCCACATGATCTTCACTGATCAGCTAGGCCAAGAGGTGCGGTTAGAAGGACCTCCACAAAGGATCGTGTCTCTCGTGCCGTCTATCACAGAGTTGCTATGTGATCTTGATATCGGTGAACGGCTTGTGGGTTGTACGAAGTTTTGTGTGCATCCAGCCTCTATCCGCTCACAGACGACAGTCATAGGAGGAACTAAAAACCCCAGACTATCGGCTATCGAAGAACTCCACCCAGACCTAATCATAGCTAACAAAGAAGAAAATCGAGAGAGCGACGTATCAGCCTTAAGACTTCACACTCCAGTTTGGGTAAGTGATGTGAAAACCGTGGAAGACAGTACTCATCTGATCAAATCGCTGGGTGCCATCCTTGATGCTCAAGCGAAGGCAACTCAACTGAGCATAGACATACAAGATATCATCAAGGGGAGTCACGTGCTCCTTGGAAGCGCGGCCTACTTAATCTGGAAAGATCCCTACATGACTATCGGACATGATACGTATATACATCATATGCTGGAGATGGTAGGTCTTAAAAATGTTTTTGATGACGCTCGGCGATATCCCACAGTTACCCTGGATGAGATCATTTCTTTGCAGCCGGATTTTATATTTCTATCATCGGAGCCATATCCATATAAGGAGAATCATGTAGAGGAGATTTCAAACTCTATACCTCAAAGTAACGTTATCTTAGTTGATGGTGAGTTCTTCTCTTGGTATGGGACGCGACTTCTAAAAAAGTCTGACTATCCGCAGGAGCTTAAAAGGACCATGGGTCTTTAGTTCTCACTTTCGTAAATGTTATAAGCATGGAAAAAATAGCACCTTATAAATCAAAGAATAAAATCAGAATACTAACCGCTGGTTCTCTATTTGATGGTCACGATGCTGCGATCAATATCATGCGTCGCATCATCCAGCGTACGGGTGCAGAAGTCATCCACCTAGGCCATAATCGATCAGTCAGAGAGATCGTAGACGCCGCTATCCAGGAAGACGTACAGGGCATAGCTATTACTTCTTATCAGGGAGGACACATAGAGTTTTTTAAGTATGCACACGATCTACTGAAAGAAAAAGGAGCTGGGCATATCAAGATCTTCGGAGGTGGAGGCGGGACGATCCTTCCTTCAGAGATAGATGAACTTCATGCCTACGGCATCACTAGGTTATATTCTCCTGATGATGGTCGAGAGTTAGGTCTTCAGGGTATGATCAATGATCTTCTTATGCAATGTGATATCGCCGTAGACCCACACCTCAATGGCGAGCTCAAGAGTCTAAACCAACAAGATCATAAGGATCTTGCAAAGGTTATCTCCGTCGCCGAGGCGTACCCAGAAGAAAGCCAAGCTTGGATCTCGTCACTAAAAAGCCAATATTCAGATACTACTACCCCTGTACTAGGTATCACTGGTACCGGTGGCGCTGGCAAGTCAAGTCTTGTGGATGAACTAGTACTGCGTTTCTTGAAAGTATACCCTGAGAAGTCTATCGGTATCATCTCCGTTGACCCTTCCAAAAGAAAAACTGGTGGTGCTCTTCTTGGTGATCGCATCAGGATGAATGCTATCTCAACCGATCGCGTATTCATGCGATCTATGGCCACAAGACAGTATAATCTTGCCCTATCCAAAGACATAGATAGCGCTCTTACTATCCTGAAGTGTGCAGACTTTGATTTATTGATCTTGGAGACATCGGGGATAGGTCAGTCTGATTCTGAGATAGTAGATCATGCCGATCACTCCGTATATGTTATGACACCTGAGTTTGGTGCAGCATCTCAGCTCGAAAAGATAGATATGCTCGACTTCGCTGATATGATCGTACTTAATAAGTTTGACAAAAGAGGAGCACAGGACGCCATCAGAGATGTCAGAAAACAGTATCAGCGCAATAATGAATTATGGGAGCAAGATGTCACAACGATGCCAGTCTATGGTACCATAGCTGCCCAGTTTAATGATCCAGGAGTGAATACCTTATTCAAAGATCTTGTGGCAAGGTTGTTTCCTGGTGAACAGATAGATATAGAAACTGGAGTAAGTGAAAAGCAATATATCATTCCTCCTTCCAGAACAAGATACCTCTCGGAGATCACCGAGACTATAGCTAAGTATGATGAGGAGTTGAAGGAACAATCCGAGATCGCACGTAAGCTTCAGTCAGTGAAGAAAGCTCAAGAACTAGTGGAAGATGAGGCAGCCAAAGAAGAGCTAGCTAAGCTAGAAAAGACCTTCACACAATCATTGACCCCCGACAATCTCAGGATTCTAGAAGAGTGGCAAGCCAAGAAGACTGCATATCAACAAGATCAATTTACCTACCAGATAAGAGGTAAAGATATCGTGGTCGATAACTACACTACGAGTCTTTCGCACAACAAGATACCGAAGGTGGTTTTACCACGGTATCATGACTGGGGTGATATTCTGACTTGGTCGAAGCAAGAGAATGTACCTGGCGAGTTTCCATTTACAGCAGGGGTTTTCCCTTTTAAGCGAAAAGGTGAAGATCCTACTAGGATGTTTGCCGGAGAGGGAGGACCGGAGCGCACTAATCGCCGCTTTCATTATCTCTCCATGGGTATGCCAGCAAAGCGACTATCGACTGCATTTGACTCAGTGACCCTCTATGGATATGACCCAGATCATAGACCTGATATATATGGAAAAGTCGGCAACTCAGGAGTCAACATCTCTTCCTTAAATGATGCGAAGAAACTCTACTCAGGATTTGACCTATGCGATCCAAAGACATCCGTCTCCATGACGATCAATGGCCCAGCAGCTACTATCAGTGCTTTCTTTATGAATGCCGCTATAGACCAGCAGTGTGAGCTATACATCAAGGAACATGGTTTGGAAAGTAAAGTGGATGCGGCATTTCGTAAGTATTATGATGATCGAGGATTAAAGCGGCCGCAGTATGAAGGAGACCTCCCAGAAGGTAACGATGGATTAGGCCTGATGCTGCTGGGACTTACAGGAGATCAAGTATTAGATAGTAACATATATGCAGAGCTTAAGGCGAAGGCCCTCAAAGCAGTAAGAGGAACTGTACAGGCGGATATCTTGAAAGAAGACCAAGCTCAGAATACGTGTATCTTTTCTACAGAGTTTTCGCTCCGGTTGATGGGTGACCTTCAGCAATATTTTATCGATCATCAGATACGTAACTTTTACTCTGTGTCGATATCTGGTTATCACATAGCCGAGGCAGGAGCAAATCCAATCTCGCAGTTGGCATTTACGATATCCAATGGATTTACATTCGTAGAGTATTACTTGGCACGGGGCATGCACATCGATGAATTTGCCCCTAACCTTTCTTTCTTCTTTTCTAATGGTATCGACCCAGAGTATGCCGTGATAGGCAGGGTAGCGAGGAGGATATGGTCCAAGGCCATGAAGTATAAATATGGAGCCAATGAGCGATCACAAAAGCTCAAGTATCATATCCAGACTTCAGGCAGATCACTCCATGCTCAAGAGATCGACTTCAATGATATCAGAACTACCCTGCAAGCACTGTATGCTATCTAT
>CAYYBR010000007.1:0-37528 GCA_964470035.1 uncultured Saprospiraceae bacterium | reverse complement strand
GTGAGAGGCTCATTTGAGGGAGACCTCACATTGACTGATGTGGTCGAACATGAGACGATGACGCTCAACCTATCACAAAAAAGCAAAATCGGCAATGCCAAAGCTAGCATCAAGATGATGCTCTCTGAATTAGAAGGTGGGAAGACCGAGATAACTTATGAAGGTACAGCCAAAGTATCCGGAAGACTAGCCACCATGGGTCAGCACATACTCGGAGGTGTAGTGAAGACTCTCAGTAAACAAGTCTTCAAAGAGCTAGATAAGGTGATCGAAGAGATGCCTAAAAATGAAGTACGTGAGGAGGTCACGGCATCAGCAAATTCTGCTCCGATAGCTCAACAATCTTCGCATACAACTCAATCTCAAACCATAATCCCACCAAACAGCAAATCAACTAATCAAGACTCCAAATCATTCATTCAAATCATCCTAGAGAAAATAAAAAGTATATGGAAATAAAGATCAAGGTCAATGGAAAAGACTACACCAAAGAGGTCTCGCCTATGACTACTCTTGCTCAATTTTTGAGGGAACATATGTCTCTCACCGGCACCCATATCGGTTGTGATACAAGTAGCTGTGGTGCTTGTACGATCACTATGAACGGTGACGCTGTCAAGTCGTGTACCATCCTTGCCGTCCAGGCTAGTGGATCAGAGATCACGACCATCGAAGGGATGTCCACCAATGGTGAACTACACCCTATCCAAGCTGCTTTCAAAGAGCATCATGGTCTGCAGTGTGGATTTTGCACACCTGGCATGGTCATGACTGCAGCAGATATCCTTAAAAACAACCCCAATCCTAGCGAAGAAGAAATCCGCCACGGGCTGGAAGGCAACTTCTGTCGATGTACTGGGTATCACAATATCGTCAAGTCCATACAACACGCATCTCAAAACCTAAATGCTTAAGCCATGACGACAAACTATATAGGAAAACCAATAAAACGAAGAGAGGACAATCGCTTCTTGACTGGTAAAGGGAAATACACTGATGACATCAAACTTCCAGGTATGCTCCATGCTGCCTTTGTGAGAAGTCCATATGCTCATGCTCAGCTAGTTTCCATAGATATCAAAGCTGCACAAGAAGCACCAGGTGTGATAGCAGTATACACAGGAGAAGACGAATGTGGCACCTACGGCGTCCCGTGTGGATGGCAAGTAGACTTCAAAAACGGAGATACGATGAAGGAACCTCCTCATCCTCTTTTAGCAAAGGGTCGAGCCTTACACGTCGGAGAAAATGTAGTTGTTGTGATAGCAGAGACACTTCAGCAGGCGCGCGATGCAGCAGATCTTGTAGACGTAGAGTATGAAGAACTACCTGCCGTTACTAACCCTCGTCTTGCGGTAAAAGATGGAGCACCACAAGTACATCCCGATGCACCTAACAATACAGTTTTTGACTGGGAGATCGGCAATCCAAAGTCGGAGGTCGATGCAGCTATAGATGGATCACACCACGTCACAAAACTTGACTTTAAAAATCAACGACTTGCTCCTAATGCCATCGAACCTAGAAGCTATATCGCAGACTATGATAGCAATGGAGACAGATGGACACTGTATACAAGTACCCAAAACCCACATCTGATTAGGCTGCTGATGTGTGCCTTCGTGCTCGGCATACCTGAGCACAAGGTGAGAATAGTCAGCTATGATGTAGGTGGCGGCTTTGGCAGTAAGATATATCACTATACAGAAGAAGCATTATTGACGTGGGCTTCTAAACAAATAGGCAGACCGATCAAGTGGACTTCCGATAGAACCGAAGCTTTTTATACGGATGCACATGGTCGTGACTACTGTACAACCGCCGAGATGGGCTTTGATGCGGAGGGCAATATTACTGCTCTAAGAGTACACAGTGAGGCCAACCTCGGTGCTTACCTCTCTACCTTCTCAACAGCTTGCCCTACTTACTTGCACGGTACACTCGCGCAGGGTTGTTATACAACTCCACTGATCAACATAGATATCACTGCAGCCTTTACGCATACTAACCCTGTAGATGCTTATCGTGGTGCGGGACGTCCAGAGATAACTTACATTTTAGAACATCTGATGGATACTGCTGCGCTTGAGATGGGTATAGATCCTGCTGAGTTAAGATTTAAAAATTTTATTGAGCCTTTTGATGGAGTTGATCAGCCAGGATATCAAACACAAGTTGCACTGCAGTATGATAGCGGTAACTACCATGGCACTCTAAAGCGAGCTCTAGAGATGGTGGATTATGAAAACTTCCGAAAGGAGCAAGCCGCATCAAGAGATAGCGGAAAGCTCCTAGGTATCGGTCTATCTACATATATAGAAGGATGTGGTATCGCTCCATCTGCTGTAGTTGGATCTCTCGGTGCTCGGGCGGGTCTTTATGAGGTAGGACATGTCAGAATACAACCCACAGGTAAGGTGAGTGTATTCACAGGGTCACACTCTCATGGCCAAGGTCACGAGACCGCCTATGCGCAGTTTGTGGCAGATAGGTTAGGTATATCTATGGATGATGTCGAGATACACCACGGAGATACAGATCAAGTAGCATTTGGCATGGGGACATATGGTTCGCGAAGTCTGGCAGTAGGCGGAAGTGCTATCATGCGGAGCTTAGATAAGGTGATCGAAAAAGGGGCCAAGATCGCAGCGCACAAATTAGAAGCCGCAGAAGCAGATCTAGATTTTGTGGAAGGACAGTATAAAGTCAAAGGAACAGATAAGGCCATAGCATTTGGAGATATAGCACTGACAGCATACGTGCCACATGACTATCCTGAAGGTCTCGAACCAGGGCTAGATTTCTCGAGCTTCTATGATCCTGCCAACTTTACTTATCCCTTTGGTTGTCATATCGCAGTGGTAGAAGTAGATCAGGATACAGGTAAAGTAACCATCAAGAGATTTATAGCAGTTGATGACGTAGGTAATGTGATCAATCCGATGATAGTGGATGGACAGATACATGGCGGCGTTGTCCAGGGTATCGGGCAAGCCCTTTTAGAAGGCGTCTCTTATGACGAAGGTGGTCAGATGATCACCGGTTCGTATATGGACTATGCTATGCCTCGAGCTGATGACGTGCCATTTATCGAGACAGATCGTACGACAACTCCATGCCCACATAATCCACTTGGCGTAAAGGGTGCTGGAGAAGCAGGGGCTATCGGGTCCACGCCGGCTATTGCTAATGCGGTGATGGATGCTATCTCTCATATAGCTATCAGAGATATCCAGATGCCATTAACACCTGAAAGAGTCTGGCGCGCCATGCAGCCGGATTAATCACATCAACTACTTAATAAATAGAATTAAAAACATGATACCAGCTCAATTCGAATATATAAAAGCTACTTCTGTAGATCATGCCGTGTCACTATTATCACAACATGGCTATGACGCTAAGGTGATATCTGGAGGACATAGTCTCGTCCCCGCTATGAAACTCAGATTGAACAGACCTGCCATCCTCGTAGATATAGGAGGCTTATCAGATATGAATCAGATCACAGATAGTGGATCTTCAGTTACCATCGGTGCTAACTGCACTCATAAGATGATTAAAAACTCCACTGTCGTAAATGAGCATGTAGACGTGCTCTCTGCAGCAGCAGGTGTGATCGGCGATATACAGGTTCGTAATCGCGGCACCATCGGTGGAAGCCTTGCACACGCCGATCCCGCTTCTGACTATCCTGCAGTTATATTAGCCACAGATGCAACGATCGTCGTACATGGGTCTAATGGAAAAAGAGAAATCTCAGCTCAAGATTTTTTTCAAGGTATATATACAACTGCTTTAGAAGATGATGAGATCATCGTATCGATCAGGTTTCCGAAGTGTCGTGGTGTATATAAGAAGTTTTTCCAATCAGCTTCTAGGTTTGCTGTGGTGGGATGTGCAGCCGTGAAAAATGGTGACAAGGTCAGCATCGGTATGACAGGAGTATCAGATACTCCTTATCGCGCTTCTGCTGTAGAGGCTGCATATGATGGTACAAGCTCGGCTGCTGAACATGCTGTAGATGGAGTAGATGTCATGGGAGATCACTTTGCGTCAGAAGAGTATAGATCTCATCTAGCTAAGGTCTATGTAAGAAGAGCACTTGAAGCGCTCTAGATACCTTTGATCCTGGTATAGAGTCGGGAGATCATCTCCTGCTCCTCACCAGGTGGAGGACCACCGTTGCTACCGGTCATCACATAAGATTGCTCGGAGATGGATCGTAGGACAAAATTGAAGATGTAGTGCTTACCTCCAGCCTCATCTGGTTGAGATCCAAATCTCAAGTCATTGAATTGTATGCCATCGGGATGATTGATCACTGAGAAGTAGTTGTTGCTAAACCATCTCAGTCTCTCCATGCTAGGATCGTCGAAGTTGACAGAAGTGCCTGTATCATTTTGAGGTATAAACTCTATCGAAGTAGGTGAAGTATCAAAGATCGAATACTGACCAGTCACATATCCATCTTCTGTTTCTGCGACTAGGGTCCACAAGAAGTTAGAAAGTATGGAGGGCGAAGTCATATATCTGCTATAGGAGATTTCGCTTTTATCCAAAGTCTTTTCCCAATGAGCATTGACCCTACTTTTATTAAATACGCAAAATGCCATATACATGGAGCTTATAGCCAAACCAGACCAAACCAATTTTCTTCGTACCTCTCTTTCTCGTTTGAAGTAAGAAGCCGCCACAACACAAAGGAGAAAAGGCAAAGTATAAAAAGGGTCGGCTACAGCTATCGCATTAAAGGCTACGCGATAATCAGAAAAGGGCTGGAATAACTGAGTCCCATAGGTTGTAAAACAATCCAATAAAGGATGAGTCACTATGGTCCAGAACATCAACCATCTCCAAGTATTGATAGAGGCATCTGGAGTGTTTAACTCTGAACGGAAATACTTCTTGAACAGGACGTATCCTATACCAATAAGAACAACTATAAGAAGTCCTGTCGACCACATACCAAGCTTGGCCGCTTCAAATATGCGTGAGAAAAAAAACAAGACGCCAGCAGGTAGGGCAAACCAACTCACAAAGGCGATGTATCTATGGTAAGGTGATTTGTACATCGCATGTATGAGCCACCCAAAGACAAAAGCTCCTATGCAAGCAAACAATATCGAATGACTAAAACCACGATGTGTAACAAGTGCTTGAAGTGGTGTTAGAAAGCCGTTAGCTATGATATCTAGATCTGGTATTGTACCACCTATGCCTCCCCATAACATGGCCCTGTTACCAAGCTTTTTGCCTGCTATAGTCTCTCCGACAGCAGCACCAAGAACTATTTGCGTAAGCGAATCCACTTTAAGTCAAACTGAATGATCTATAACGGAAGAAAAAAGAAGGGAATTTGTTCACCTATGATGAAACTGGTTCTGTAGTCTTGATATTAAGTTTCTGTATAGCCAGCTCAGAGGCATGTTGTTCTGCAGCTTTCTTATTGAAGTCATCAGCATTAGCTACTTCTTCTCCTCCTACCAATACTGCAACCTTGAATCGATCTCTTTTGTCAAGTTTATACTTACTCTTAAGCTTGTAGTCGATGGATATACTATTTTTTTGACCCCACTCTAGCAACTGGCTTTTGAAGTTATCGTCCATGCGTTCGAGTTCATGAATATCCAAATGCTTGAGGAGAACTTCACTGATAACATAGTCTCGCGTGCCTGCGAAACCCTTTTCTAGATACATAGCTCCGATCAACGCCTCGAGAGCATTACCAAGCATAGACTTGCTCATCTTGCCTTGGCTATATGTAGATAGGATGATATCTAGCCCCATGTCATTGGCCAGCTTATTAAGTGTCTTACGTTTTACGATCTTGGATCTCATCTTAGTAAGAAAACCCTCATTGCGTCCAGGATACTTCTTAAAAAGATACTCTGCGACAACTGTGCTCAGTATCGAATCTCCAAGAAACTCTAGACGTTCGTTATGCTGATTGTTGTGAGTCTGGGCATCATTCATCGATTTGTGATAGAATGCCAACTTGAACAATGCGAGACTGCGAGGGGTGAAGCCTAGTACGCTTCTAAGCTTTTTAGCTAGAATCTTGTCTTTTGCCAGGTAATAATTATAGACTTCCTTTATCAAAACACTGTGCTAGGAATCAAACCTTTTAATTATGACCGATGCATTATGGCCTCCAAAACCAAAGGTATTGCTGAGGAAAGCATCGATCTTTCGTTCTTGCGGTTGATTAAAAGTAAAATTTAATTTTTGATCTAAGTCGGGGTCGTCTGTAAAGTGGTTGATCGTAGGGGGTATAAAATCATGTTGTATCGCTAATATACCTGCAATAGCCTCTACCGCTCCTGCAGCTCCTAACAAGTGACCAGTCATGGATTTGGTAGAGCTTATATTCAGATTATAGGAATGATCCTTAAAGACTTGCTGTATAGCTAAGACTTCTGCTTTATCTCCAAGTGGTGTAGATGTGCCATGAACATTGATATACTGTATATCTTCAGGATTCATCTCCGCATCCGCAAGAGCATCTTTCATCGCTTTGATGGCTCCTTTACCTTCTGGATGAGGTGCAGTGATATGGTGTGCATCTCCTGACATGCCACACCCTGCAACTTCTGCCAAGATATTAGCTCCTCTGGCTTGGGCGTGTTCTAAAGACTCAAGGACAAATGCTCCTCCACCTTCGCCTAGCACAAAGCCATCTCTATCATTGTCAAATGGCCTACTCGCCGTAGCTGGGTCATCATTTCGAGGACTTAAGGCTTTCATAGATCCAAATCCTCCAACTCCAGTTTTCGTGATGGCTGCTTCAGATCCTCCTGTGACCACTATATCTGCACGTCCAAGTCTGATTAGATCAAATGAACTTGCTAGAGCATTGGTCGAAGAAGCACAAGCCGAAACAACCGCATAATTGGGTCCTTGAAGGTTATATTTCATCGAGATGTGTCCTGCAGCTATATCGATGATGAGTTTTGGTATAAGAAATGGGTTGTATCTAGGTGGACCATCTCTCAATGCTTCATTGGAAATCTCATACTCCAGTGTCTCAAATCCACCTATACCACTTCCCCACACAACAGCAGCACGAGGAGGATCGATTTTATCACCTTCAAGTCCGGACATAGCCCAAGCTTGATCTGCCGATACCATAGCAAACTGCGAAAAAGGATCCATCTTCCGTGCTTGCTTGCGGTGATAAAAGTCCTCAATGTTAAAGTCTTTCAACTCACAAGCAAACTTTGTTCTAAAGTCGGAAGCATCAAAATGAGTTATCAAAGCCGCACCACTGCTGCCTGACTGCAATCCTTCCTTGTATGCATCGACATCATTGCCGATAGGTGTTAACGCCCCGATACCTGTGATGACAACTCTTTTCATAGATCAAAATTAAGAAGGTGATAGCACAAACAAAATATCCACAGGTCTGATCGGCCTGTGGATATTCGATTCTTGATGTATTTTATACCTTTTTACTTGCTTAAGTATGTGATAGCATCACCTACGGTTGCTATTTTTTCTGCTTCTTCATCAGGAATAGAAATGTCAAATTCTTTTTCAAACTCCATGATCAACTCTACTGTATCTAGAGAGTCTGCTCCAAGATCATCTGTAAAACTTGCTTCAGGAGTCACTTCTGACTCATCTACACCTAATTTGTCTACAATGATTTTCATAACTTGATTAGCAATATCTGCCATAATTCAAAGTATTTAAATTGTTGAATTGCGAAATTACGAGTTTACAAGGCATACACCCAAGGTAAAGTTCCAGTAATTTTCTTTTTATACATTTACGTAAGTGACTTTTTAGGTCATAATTATCTCGACCCGAGGCTATAATATGGTCTTTTTCATTAGTAAAGTCGAGTCGTCGTCATTATATTATCATAGAAAAAGGTTGTTATGCGTATACACCATGAACAAAACACAAAGATCGTAGCGACAGTAGGTCCTGCGTGTCAAGATAAGGAAGTCCTCAGATCATTGATCGAAGCGGGCGTAGACATTTTTAGACTCAACTTTTCTCATGGTTCTCATGAGGTACACAAGGAAAATTTTCAGAAGATCTCTGAACTTAACAAAGAGATGGGCAATCACATCGGTGTGCTGGCCGACTTGCAAGGGCCAAAACTCAGAGTGGGTACTGTACAAGAAGGTGGTATCCCGCTGGCACCTGGCGATGAGATAAAGTTCGTCGGTGAAGAGTGCATAGGTGATGCTAACAAGGTATACATGAGATACGAACACTTCGCTAGCGATGTTCAGGTAGGAGAACGAGTGCTATGCGATGATGGGAAGCTTGTTTTCGAGGTGTTAGAGACAGATGGTAGTGGTGTTGTGAGATTAAAAACCATATATGGAGGAATCCTCCAATCTAATAAAGGAGTTAATCTTCCTGATACAAGTATCTCCCTGCCTTCATTGACAGAAAAAGATCGAGCAGACCTTGAGGTGATTTTGACTATGCCTATAGACTGGATTGCTCTATCATTTGTAAGAGAGGCTGCTGAAATAATCGAGCTCAAGGAGATCATAGAAAGTAAAGGTCATAGGGCAAAAGTGATAGCGAAAATTGAAAAGCCTCAAGCTATCTTAAACTTAAAGAGCATCATAAAAGCAACAGATGCGGTCATGGTTGCTCGTGGTGACCTAGGAGTTGAAGTTCCTATGGAGCAAGTACCAACTATCCAAAAGGACATCATCAGAAGATGTATCCAAAAAGGAAGACCTGTTATCGTTGCCACTCAAATGATGGAAAGCATGATGACTGCTCCAAGCCCATCAAGAGCCGAGATAACAGATGTGGCTAATGCCGTATTAGACGGTACTGATGCAGTCATGCTATCAGGGGAGACATCAGTAGGAAAGCATCCCGTAGAGACTGTGATCGCGATGAATAAGATCATATATGAAGCAGAACAACACTATCAACTAAAAGATAAACGTCCAAAAGCAGATAGAGGCTCTCTAACTTACTATAGCGATGTAGTGTGCTACACAGCTTCTGAGATGAGTGAAAAAATCAAGGCCAAGGCTATAATAGGGCTAACGGTCTCTGGTTATACGGCTTTTAAAGTCTCCAGCTATCGACCCAAAACCAAGATTTATATCTTTTCAAACTCTAAAAGAATACTCCGTACGCTGAATCTTGTGTGGGGGGTATCTGGCTTTTATTATGACAAGTTTACCACTACAGATGGAACTATCGAGGATACAATAGCGATTCTAAAAGAAAATAAGCTTATCGGACCTGGTGATGCGGTGATAAACACTAGTAGTATGCCTATAGAAAAGAGGTTTACTACAAATATGATCAAGGTTACAATCGTTGAGTAAGCTGCAATGACCATATCGATCTAGACGTTTAAAACAAGGTTATGGCTATAGTTTGTGACATGAGATTTATAATGTTGGCGATATTATTTCACTTTGCTTTTGCCGATATATCTGGTCAAATAACAGACAGCGGTACAAGGTATGCTGAGGAAGAAATCCAAGTCCAAGATCTATATATACTTGCTAACCAGAAAAAGATTCTTCAGAAGTACGATGAAGCTATAAAGATATATAGCCAGATTCTGAAGAAGAATGAAGTCTCCCCAGCTGTACATCACGACATGGCGCGCATCTATAATGAGATGGGTAAAAAAGAGCAGGCTATAGCCTCAGGGTTAAAAGCCACCAAATACGAGCCAGATAACCCATGGTATCTCATATCGCTTGCGCAAATGTATGAAGAGGCCATAGAGCCTCAGAAGGCTGCTGACGCCATATCCAAGGTCATCAGGTTATCTCCGAGTGAAGATCTCTACAATCGATGGGCGATCAATCTAGAACATGCCGGTCAAAAGGAACAATCTATCCAGGCTTATAATCGTGCAGATCAACAATACGGATGGAGCCTATCGCGAAGTGATAGCAAAGTGGACTTATATCTCTCGTTGGGAAAAGACAAAGATGCTCTTGCAGAAGTCAAGCGATGGCCCGAGCAATCAGCATATGATGTAGAAGCCTGGATAAGACTAGCCCGATTCTATGAATACCGAGGTGATCAAAAGAAAGCTTTGAAGACTTATGAAAAGGTACTCTCTTTAGATCCGAACAATGAAGAAGCATTGTTCAAGAGTAAAGAGAAAGAACTGAATGATGTAGGTGCTGGTGAACTAGGTGCATTTATCAATGACAACCGAATTAACCTTGATAAAAAGATAGCTGCACTCTTTCCGCGTCTAGAATCAGACGCTCAAAGTATATTGCCATATTGTTTGTCTCTCACTAATCAATATCCGGAAGATGCCAAAGTATATGCTTTCTACGGAGATGCGTTATGGCTGTCTGACGATCCTAAAGGAGCCGCTGCACAGTATGAATTATCGCTTGAAAAGAGCAAATCTGTTTATCAGGTCTGGTCCCAGCTCATGGAGATGCTAAAGATCAATCAGGATTTTGACAAACTGCATGATGTAGCAGAAGAGGCAATCGATTATTATCCAAATCAAGCAGGGCCTTATCATTATCAAGCAGTAGCGCTAGTTGCTCAAGGAGAACTTGAGGATGCTGCAGACGCCAATGAAGAAGCTTCTTTTATCGCAGGTGATGATCAATTGATGCAAGAAGACATTGCTATTCTTTCTGCTCAGATATTAGTAGCTCAAGGAGATATGACTGGTGCTATAGAGTCAATCATTTCTAATGAGTCATCATCAAATTCTGCGAGTATGCTAGAGCTTCTTGGAGACCTATACTTTCAATCTGGGGATAGGACCAAAGCTGCGGAGGCATGGAAAAAAGCACTGATGAAGGGTGGTGGTTCTGATCGTATATCGTCAAAGATCGACTCTCTTTAATGCTTCCTACAAGTTTCAAATATATAGTCCTACTTGCTGGCCTATGTATGATTCTATTCTCTTGTAAGTCTAATAAAAGAGCTGCAGTCCAGGTACCTGCGAGAACTATATCCGAAGTATTAGATACGCTATCATCAAAGTACAGAGACTACGACTTTCTCTATGCAAAAGCGAGAATAAAGTACAACGGAGTAGAATCCAGGATAGGCGGAAGAGTCACTGTCATGATGGTGCCTGACAGTGCCATCTGGATGGCTTTTAAGAAGATAAGTATAGAAGGTGCAAGGACTTTGATTAGACCTGATTCTATGTGGATTTTATACAGGTTTGATGACTTATATGAAGCAGACTATACCCAAGCTTATCTTGACTTCTACAAAGTAGACATGAGTTTTCGACAACTCCAAGAGTTCATGGTTGGCAATGTAATCGTGCCAAAACCTGAAAATATCGACCTATATCGAGAGTCTTCAGAGTACCTTATAGAGTTTACTGAGAAGCAAAATCGCTTGACCTATAAACTAGATGTTGATATGAATTTATCACATATAGAGATAAATGATATGCAAGGGCGTACTTTTGCCATGAGTATCAGCGAATATGATGATGCTGGATTCGGTCGTAAAAGAGATATCCAGATTATAGATACCGACTCCACCAGTTCTCATATCGCTCTGAAATTTTCTACTGTAGTTTTTGATGAACCTAGATCTATCAAGTTTAACATCCCGGATCACTATCGCAAGTTGCCTTAGTGTACTGATAGTCGCAACGCTATGCGGTCAAGATCTCGAAGAAGTAAATATTAGATCTAGACCACAAAGCAGAACCATCGAAGTTGATCAAACTTTAGATGCAGATTCGATATCAGTTAGGTTGTCTCAATCCAGCACAACAGTAGCAGCCCCAGTACACGACCAGATTAATCAAAGAGATCCTGATACCTACCGTAAGCAGGCTTACATCCATACGATGTTAAGACATACTTACTACCACCGCCTGACGACATCCCCATGGTCCAGATATCTAAATTCAAAGGGATGGGATAAAAATGTCAGAAAGTGGAGATACTGGAGTCATCTAAAATCCTACTTGACGAGTAGTGATCAAAATATCATCATCTTAAGGGAGCATGAAGAGAAAGCCCCTATGAAAACAGAGCCTGCTATAATAGCTGTCAAAACAACTCCATCAGAACTGAAGAAAGAATCTGCCTCTATTGTATTGGATGAGGTAGCATCTGATACTGTGATTAAAGTAGCTGTACAGGAAGAGTCTAGAGAAGAGTCTAAGGAAGAAGAGCTGCCCACTCAAAGCCCAACCTATGAAGTGGTCACTAGAGCACCTTGGCTTTTACCGGATGTTGATTATGGAGAACTTAGAGAAAGAAATAAAGTGGAGCAAGCAGCTGATGTTCTGATTGAAGAACCAGTTGTAAATAATGAGGAAGCAAAGGAACTTGCTGAAGATACTCCTCCTGATGTTACTCAGGACGTGCCAGAACCTAAAAATGAAGTTGTCGTTCAAGAACCTACTACTCCAAGTCCACCTCCACCAGTTATCAAAAAAACTGAAGTGCCGAAACCTGCGACTCCAGTTACATCTTCATTTAATTCTTCTTTGGCGCCGGCAGCCTTTGCTAGTTTGCGAGGAAGCCTACCATGGCCTGTAAATGGAAGAGTCACAGATGGCTATGGCTTAAGACAGAATGCGGAAGCCCGTGGTCTAAGTCCTCAAAATTATGGTATCGACATGTTATGCCCCGCTGGCACCGTCGTCAAAGCCGTACATAGCGGTACCGTATTGTTAGCAAGAAGACAATCGCCTTATGATATCATCGTGACTATAAAACATGGTGACTATACAACTGCCTATTACTATCTCATCACACCCTACGTTAAACAAGGGGATGTAGTGCAAGCAGGTCAAACCATCGGACAACTTCGTACAAGTGTCGATGAAGCTGACTTTCACTTTGAGATATGGTATAACCAGGAGCGGCTGGATCCTCAACAATGGTTAAAATAGCAGATACATGGAAGATCAGTGGCAGATAGGAAAACAGAAAGCTTCAGGGTTAGCAAAGAAAAAAGAAAGTGCTATCCTCGTTGGATTAGCTAGAAAAGACCAATCAAAAGAACTCGTCCAAGAATATCTTGATGAGTTGGAGTTTTTGGCAGAAACAGCTGGTGCCGAGACCAAGAAAATATTCATCCAACAGTTAGATCACCCACATCCTCGCACTTTTATTGGGTCAGGAAAAGCTGAAGAGATATCTGAGTATATCACAGATCATGATATCGATCTCATCATCTTTGACGATGATCTCACTGCCAAGCAAACCGGCATACTAGAAGAAATATTCAAGCGAAAGATCATTGATCGTAGCTCATTGATACTTGACATATTTGCTGCTAGAGCGCGTACAGCACAGTCAAAAACTCAAGTTGAGTTAGCGCAAATGCAATACCTCTTGCCACGTCTAAGAGGCCTCTGGACTCACCTTGAAAGACAGCGTGGAGGTATAGGTATGAGAGGTCCAGGAGAGATGGAGATTGAAACTGATAGACGAATCGTAAGAGATAAAATATCTCAACTAAAAAAGAAACTGATTAAGATTGATCAGCAAAACAAGACTCAACGGAACAATAGAAATCAGATGATCCGAGTCGCCTTAGTTGGATACACCAATGTAGGCAAGTCAACTCTGATGAATCTGCTGTCCAAGTCGGAAGTTTTTGCTGAAGACAAACTATTCGCAACGCTTGATACTACAGTTAGAAAAGTTGTATTCGAAAGGATGCCATTTCTGCTTTCTGATACAGTAGGCTTCATCCGCAAGCTTCCACATCATCTGATCGAGAGTTTCAAGTCTACTCTTGACGAAGTCAGAGAAAGCGATCTCCTTCTTCATGTAGTCGACCTGTCTCATCCCCAATATGAAGATCATATTACTACTGTACAAGAAACCCTTATCTCTCTAGGAGTAGAAGACAAGAAGCAAATTCTTATTTTCAATAAAGTAGATGCTTACCGTGATAAAAGCTTCGATAAGCTTCTAGAATCCGAAGTAAAACATCAGATAATAACAGAGCTCAAAGAAAAGCTCTCTAATGACTATCAAGTACCCACAATATTAATCTCTGCCCTTAAGAAAGAAAACATCGACGGCCTTAGGGAGTTACTAAAGCAAGAGGTCGAAGAAAGATATAAGGTGATATATCCCTACAAAATCAAACAGTTCTAAAAATCCAACTTTCATGCAGTCTATAGAGTCGAAGTATGCCGACCTCCTTGTTAATTATTGTCTCGAATTAAAACCCGGCCAAAAGGTCCATATACACTCTTCGACACTAGGTGAACCTCTTGTAAGAGAAGTATATAGATCGGCCGTCCAAGTAGGAGCTCTCCCTGAAGTTACCCTCGACTTCAGAGAGCGCAATCGGATCTTCATGGAAGAAGCAAGTGAACAGCAGGTACAAGTTGTATCTCCCATAACACAGATGATCATCAATGAGTTTGATGCTACCTTATACATCCGTGCACCACATAACTTACGAGAAGATGGGTCTATAGATCAACATAAAAGAAAGCTGCGGTCTCAAGCTATGTCAGGTGTAAATCAAGTCTACTCGAAGCGGACTGCAGATGGAAGCTTGACAAGATCACTTTGTCAGTATCCTACCCTAGCGAGTGCTCAAGAAGCGGGCATGTCATTAGAAGAATACCAAGATTTTGTCTTCGGAGCCTGTCATCTTTATGATGACAATCCGGCTGCTTCTTGGTTAAAAATCAGAAACGAACAACAACGCTACGTAGACCACCTTAACGAAGTCAAAAAGGTACAATACAAAGGCCCCAAGACAGATATCACTTTCTCAGTGGATGGAAGAACATGGATCAACTCAGACGGCAGGGTTAATATGCCAAGTGGTGAAGTATTTTCTGGTCCAGTAGAGAACTCGGTAGAAGGTGTAGTATATTTTGATTATCCTGCTATCTATCTGGGTAAAGAAGTAAAAGGAGTAACGCTAGAAGTTGAGAAAGGTCAGGTCAAGAAGTGGCATGCTGAGATCGGCCAAAGCGTGTTAGATGAAGTGATGCAACTAGAAGGAGCAAGATATTTCGGAGAGGTCGCGATAGGCACTAACTACAACATACAGCGCGCCACAAAGAATATATTATTTGATGAAAAGATCGGAGGCACCATACATATGGCTGTTGGTCAGAGCTATATTCAGACTGGTGGAAAGAACAAATCTGTTATTCATTGGGACCTGATCTCTGATATGAAAGAAGGTGAGATTTATACCGATGATCAGCTCATTTATGAAAATGGAAGGTTCAAGATCTAAGAATCTTATACTTTCGTAAATAATTTCTTCTTGACTGCTTCAGTTAGATAGCATTGACCAAGATATCCTGACGCTGACAGTCGACTCATCAATTGTAATAGTTTAATTACCAATACTACCTGAAGGAAATTTATAGTTTTGTGACCCATATAAACGTATCCTAAAAACTTAAAACCTATGGCGAAGAATCTTCTAATAGTGGAGTCTCCTGCAAAAGCCAAGACAATAGAAAAATATCTAGGCAAGGACTTTAAAGTAAAGTCTAGCTACGGCCACATAAGAGATCTAGACAAAGGAAAGAAAGGCATAAGCATAGAAAATGACTTTGAACCACACTATGTTGTTTCTCCCGAGAAGCAAAAAGTAGTCAAAGAGCTGAAAGCCGAAATCAAGAAAGCTAGTGAAGTATGGTTAGCTACGGATGAAGACCGCGAAGGGGAAGCTATCTCATGGCATTTGTGTGATGAGTTAGGTCTCGATATAGACGAAACAAAGCGCATAGTATTCAGAGAGATCACAAAGCCCGCAGTACAGAAGGCGATAGAGAATCCAAGGAGAGTAGACAAAAATCTCGTAAATGCCCAGCAGGCGCGAAGGATACTAGACCGACTTGTAGGATTTGAGCTGAGTAGTGTTCTATGGCGAAAAGTGAAAAATAAACTCTCCGCTGGTCGTGTCCAATCGGTCGCGGTGAAGTTAATAGTAGAAAGGGAAAGAGAAATTCAGAAATTCGAGTCTACACCTTACTTCAAAGTAACGGCGGTATTTGATGTTGCCGATGCCAATGGCTTCAAAGCGAAACTAAAGGCAGAACTAAAAGATAGACTCGAATCAGAAAAAGAGGCACAAGACTTTTTAGAGAAGTGCAAAGGCACCATCTATGAGATCAAGAAGATCACAGTAAAGCCCACAAAAAGAAAACCTTCTGCTCCCTTTACTACTTCTACACTCCAGCAAGAGGCGAGTCGAAAGTTAGGCTTCAGCGTAAAGAGGACCATGTCCAATGCACAGCGTCTATACGAACAAGGATTTATCACTTATATGCGTACGGATTCAACAGCGCTGAGTGCCACCGCCATAGGTGCTATAAGTGATGAGATCACTAACAACTTTGGTGAAGAATACTTAAAAGTAAGAACGTATAAATCAAAAAGTGCTAATGCTCAAGAGGCACACGAAGCGATCAGACCTACTTATGCAGATCGCAAGCAAGTAACCGATGATAAAGATCAACAGAGGCTTTACGAATTGATCTGGAAGCGCACTATAGCTTGCCAAATGTCAGATGCTCAACTTGAAAAAACAACTGTCGACATAGCGATTGCATCTCTTCCTGATCGCAATCTTGTGGCCCATGGTGAGGTATTAAAATTTGATGGATTCCTTAAAGTATATATGGAGTCTACTGATGAAGATGATCCGGAAGATACACGAGGCATACTGCCTCCTCTAAATGAAGGACAAGTACTCGACCTCGAACACATCAAAGCAACGGAAAAATTCACTCGGCCTCCTGCGAGATATACTGAGGCAAGCCTTGTGAAAAAACTTGAAGAACTCGGTATAGGAAGACCATCTACATATGCTCCTACCATCTCTAAGATTATGGAGGAAGCAAGAGGTTATGTGACTAAGGAAAGTAGAGAAGGTACACTCCGCGAATACAGAGAGATAACGCTTGCAGCAGATGAGCTAAGTCAAAAAACACTAGAAGAAACTACTGGAGCAACATCCAAAAGGCTCTATGCAAGTGATATGGGGATGGTAGTCACAGACTTCTTAGACCAGCATTTTGATGAGATTATGAACTATGGTTTCACTGCAGAGATGGAAGCCAAATTCGATAAAATCGCTGGTGGACATGAAGAGTGGAAGAAGATGATCAAGGAGTTTTATGGTCCTTTTCATACAGATGTAGAAGAAACACTAGAAAAAGCTGAGCGTGCTAAAGGTCGCAGAGACCTAGGTATAGACCCAGAGTCAGGACATACTGTTATGGTTCAGCTTACGCGGTATGGGCCAGTCATCCAGATAGGAACTGTCGAAGAAGTAGGTGAAGAAGGCAAACCAAAGTTTGCCAACTTAAGGCCTGGTCAGTCTATGGAGACTATATCGTACGACGAGGCTATGAAGTTATTCGAACTCCCGAAGACGCTCGGAGAATTCGAAGGCAAAGAAGTCATCATAGGAGCTGGCAGATATGGCCCATATGTAAAATATGACGAAAAGTTTATCTCTATCCCAAAAGGACAAGATCCTATGGAAGTAGAAATGGATATGGCCGTTGAGCTCATCAAGCAAAAACAAAAGGAAGATGCTCCGGTGGCCATGTATGAAGACAAACCTGTCACAAAAGGAAAAGGTAGATTCGGACCATATCTAAAGTGGGAAGGACTCTTTGTGAATGTTCCCAAGAGATATGACTTCGAAAATCTAACTGAAGCTGAGATGTTTGAGTTGATTGCAGCTAAAGTTGAAAAAGAAGCTAATCGATATATCAAGCAATGGCCAAAGGAAAAGATCGCTATCGAAAATGGAAGATGGGGGCCATTCATCAGAGTGAAGAAGAAGAGTGTCAAGATTCCAAAAGTCGGCGATAAGAAGCTTGAGAAAGAAGATCTTGAAAAGCTCACCTTAGAAGATGTGAAAAAGATCATCAAGGAAGCTCAAGGCTAGTCTGTATAACTGCTTACAATCCGATCTTTAAAGGCATCATCTTTGTTGAGGATGTATAGATTATGATTGTTCCTTCAAATAACGCCATCTTACTGGCTCACTGTCCAGATGCTAAAGGTATACTCCATGCTGTAACTGATTTTGTCCTAAGTAATAACGGCAATATCACGAAACTTGATGAGCATGTAGATGAAGATGAATCACACTTCTTCATGCGAGTTCAGTGGGATTTAACTGACTTTGCTATTCCTAGAGAAAAGATAGGCGAATACTTCAACACCCTTATCGCCCAGGAGTATGACATGACATGGGACTTATACTCTTCGCAGCGTAAGCCTAGAGTAGCCCTCTTCGTGTCCAAGTATGCTCATTGTATATACGATCTGATAAGTAGGTATGAGTCTGGTGAGTGGGCCATAGAGATCCCATTGATCATAAGCAATCACGATAAATTCAAACCTCTGGCGGAGAGACTAGATATCCCCTATCACTATATACCTATCACCAAAGCGACTAAAAGCGAGCAAGAAGATTTGGAAATAGCACTGTTGAAAGAGGCTAATGTAGACCTTATCGTCCTAGCTCGGTATATGCAGATATTAAGCGGAAAAATGACAGATACCTTTCCGCTCAAGATTATCAACATACACCACTCTTCTCTACCAGCTTTTGCAGGTGCTAACCCATATAAAGCAGCCTT
The DNA here is from genome assembly GCA_964470035.1 of uncultured Saprospiraceae bacterium. GTDB lineage: Bacteria > Bacteroidota > Bacteroidia > Chitinophagales > Saprospiraceae > JAJRXG01. The sequence goes on along the minus strand of CAYYBR010000007.1, from coordinate 18,969 downwards.
CAAACGTGGTGTAAAGTTTATGGGTGCTACGGCACACTTTGTCACAGAGGATCTAGATGAAGGGCCCATCATAGCGCAAGATGTATTTCCTATAACACATAGGGATAGTATATCTGATATGAAGCGAAAAGGACGTGATATAGAAAAAATCGTCCTTGCAAAAGCTGTCTGGGCACACCTAAATCATCAGGTACTGATCTATAAAAATAGAACTGTTCTTTTTGATTAGATCATCGCTGAGTTCTCAGTGGAGGCAACTTTAGCTTGATAAGTTGCTAGTCCCTTCTCAAGTATGTCCATGGTAACAGCCAAAGCTTCGACATCTAAGACAAAGGCTATACGTACTTGGCGTCTACCGGCCTCAGGTGTAAGATAAAATCCCTGACCAGGAGCCATCATGATAGTTGAGCCTTTATAGTTGAAGTCTGAGAGTAACCATTTACAAAAGTGGTCTGTATCGCTTACTGGTAGCTCAGTCATGATATAAAAAGCGGCCTTAGGCAGATAGCACACCACTCCATCCATCTGACTTAACCTGTTATATAGGTAATCTCTTCTCTTCTCGTATTCAGCCCTTACCTCACTGATATAATCCTCTCGTCCATCATAACAAGCGCGAGCCATGTGCTGGCCGATCATCGGCGGACATAGTCTAAGCTGAGCATACTTTAAGATATTGGATTTAACCTCATCATTTCGAGTGACAATGTAGCCGATCCGGGACCCACATGCACTAAAGACCTTTGAGATAGAATCTATAACAAGCACTTGATCTGCTATCTCTTCGAGCTGCAATACACTACAGAACTTCTCGTCATAAGTGAACTCTCGATACACCTCGTCTACTATGAGATATAGATCGTATTTTTTAACGATCGCAGCTATCGCGAGGAGTTCGTCCTTGCTATAAAGATTTCCAGTAGGGTTACTCGGATTACATAAGAAGATGCCTTTCGTGCGGTTAGTAATTTTTGACTTTATTTCCTCAGTATCAGGTAAACCAAATCCAGATGCTATAGAACTAGTTACAGGTACAAGAGAAACATCCGATACTTGTGAAAAACCTATGTAATTCGCATAGAATGGTTCTGGGATGATGATCTCAGCACCCTCATCAAAACAAGAAAAAAGCGAGAACATAATAGCCTCAGAAGCTCCAGTTGTTATAAATATATCTTCTACTTCAACTTTTGCAACTTGAGAACAGTAATACTCGCAGACGACCTTGCGCAATTCGTAGGAGCCTTCTGAAGCCCCATACTCTATGATACTATGATCATAGCTTCTTAATGCTGCTAACGCTTGCTTTGGAGTTTCTATATCTGGTTGTCCGATATTAAGATGATATACCTTAACACCACTTTCCTTTGCTCTGCGTGCATAAGGTATGAGTGACCTAATAGGCGAATGAATCATCCTATTACCTCTCTTAGAGATCGACGGCATTGCTATAGTTCCTTTTCATGATCAACAACTCCACTATCCTCATCTTCTCATAATCAAAGCCAAAAGTAAGTGATCTCTTATTATGCCGTACATGAAGTGTCTAATTGGGTACAATAATTGAGTTATAAACTTATCATGCAGCTTAATAAACCTTCAAAAAAGAAGAAGATTTTTCCTCCTTCTGCTGAGCTAGACGGTTATCTGTCGACCTATGGCAGAAAAGATCGACTTCCTATCCAATACGAAGATATGCTGCGCTATATGGCTTCCACTCAACTGGTCGATAGACGTGGCAAGGATACTTTATGGGAAACTGTCTACTTCGATCAGTCAGAAAGTGAAGAAATCAACCAGAGTCTCTGCGAAGTTTATGCCCTCCTGAAAACTGAAGGAAATATGGAGGTGATAGAACATCTGACGATAGCAAGAATCGACTTCTGCACCTTTGGTAATACAAAACCCTTCAGAGTAAGAATCATCAATCGCCTGAATGATAATTATGATCACTTCTATATAAAACAGATCGATAGCAGTAGGATCTATGGACTAGAACTCGAGGGTATATTATCTCCTAATCGCGTGTCATATCTAACTTATGGAAAGACGCTGATAGAAGAACATGTAGCTGGCGTACCCGGAGATGACTTCATGAGCAACTATCTCGATGTACCGAAGTTCGATCAGATAAGGATAGCCAAAGAGTTTATCAAGTTTAATGAACGTTGTTTTGTAAGACTTCTTGGTGACATGAGAGCTTACAACTATATAGTTGATATCACGCCTGATATAGAGGGAAACCAATATAGGTTTCGAGCGATAGACTTTGATCAGCAGTCTTATGAAGGGTGGAAGAGCTTTTATCTTCCACAGTATTTCAAAGAGAACAATCCGATCATATACCTAGGCATAGATCACCTCAAAAAGGAAGCGGTACGTCAGTACCAACTTGAGGAGAGGTCACTTATCGCAAGACGTGCGAGGTCTTCAAGAACACGGTTGAATCAATTGTTAGATTGCATGTGCAGCGATACGATATCAAGCAAAGAAAAAGTTGAGAAGTTATCCGAAGATCTTGCTGATCATCATAACAACGACATCTTCTTCTCATGCAAAAGTATGGGAGAAATAGTACTAGCTAATATCAAACTAGTTCTTCAGAAAGAATTCATCCAAGGAATTATTGATCGGTAGGATCCTCTTATTCTTCTTCAGATTTCGCGCTCGCAGGTTCTTCTACAGTCGCTTCAGGAGAAATCTCCTTATCGTCAGGCAGATTAGAATTATCATGGTTTGGTTTTGGGGTAGGTTTCTTGGACTCTTTGGGTCCTTTAGATGTCTTAATAGCCGATGCAGCAATGGCCAGCTTGTCAGCAACTGCTGATCTTTCTTCTGTTTTTGATTCTATGTCTTTTGCTATATCTTCTTTGATCGCAGCTTTGGCTTTCTTCACCTCCTTGGCTATGACCTTTTTTTCTGCCTTGCTCGCCTCTCTCTTTTTCTCTTTTTCTATCTTCTTCTCTAGCTCACTTCGTGTAGACAACATATCATCAAGCTTCACTTGCTTGCTTTTGATACGCTCCTCTATCATCGCCATTTTTGCCTGGCGTATCTGTAGCTCTAACTGTCCGTCAGTGGCGCCGATTCTTTTGACTTGAAACTCCTTATCCTTGACATCTCGTTTGATAGATTGTTCCATCTTGTCTATGGCTCCTAGAAGCCCTTCGTAGCGTCTTGTGAGTCTTACAACTGGTCCTGATCCTTTAGCAGCACCGTCTCCATACTTTTTCTCCTTTACCTTTTTGAAGGAACCATCAATACGCTTCCAGACATCGTTATGGTGCTTCCTGGTAAACTTGGCTCCTTTGAACTTTTGCTGGATATCCTTTAGTTCACTAAAGATAGGTTGAAGGCCTAACCCTTTTTCGATTCTCTCATCTATATCATCAAGCATCTTAATGAACTTCTCTTTATGTCCTATGCTTGCACGCTCGAACTCATCGTTCATAGCTTTTTTTAGACTCTTGAGTTGATCAAAGACTTCATTAGTCTCTTGTCGAAGGGCCACGGCATGCTCTCTAAACAGATTCTTTTCTTGGACTTGATTCTGGACCTTTTTCCAGAAAGATTTCATCTCTTCCCATATCCCACCGTTAAACTCTGATAGATCTTTTACACGCTCTTTTATCTGACTTACCTCATCTGCATAGGCTTCATATAGCTTACTTGATAGAATCACAAAGTGCCACTCTGTCTTAGCCCTTGCAAGGATATCTTGTCTGTCAGTGCGTATATCATCAGGTAATAATCCTTCAGTCATCGAAAGTGCACGGTCGATAACTTCCGTTGATGCTGGCATCTGCAGGTCTTGACCCTGGCGCCATTGGTTCATCATCTGATTGTAAAAAGTCTCAGTCGCTTCGCTTTCTTTTATCTTATGGATCCGGATGACGTTCTCATCCTGAATAAGCTCGATACCTAGCAAGATCTTTTCATCTTGACCGGTTTCTCCCCATAGTACGATCTTAGTTTTCATAGTTAGAGCTTATTTACGTTCTATCGATTCTGCTTAATTACTAAGCAATTACAGTCGTTTTTATTATTCTTTCGTTTACCAGGTGCTCTGCTATCTGCACAGCATTGGTAGCAGCACCTTTTCTCAAGTTATCTGATACTATCCAAAGATCTAGTCCATTCTCTATAGACTCATCTCTTCTTATTCGTCCTACAAATACCTCATCCTTGCCATGAGCATATAAAGGCATAGGGTATTCATTAGCCGCTGGATCATCTTGCACACTGACACCGGGTGTATCTCCAAGGATATCCCTGACATCTGCTATATCATACGGTTTTTTGAAAGCTATGTTTACCGCTTCCGAGTGACCTCCCACAACAGGTATACGCACTACAGTGGCGGACACCTTGATATCTGGACTACCATAGATCTTTCTGGTTTCATGAACCAGTTTCATCTCTTCTGTAGTGTATCCGTTTTCTAAGAAACTACCTCCATGAGGGAAGCAGTTCTTATCTATAGGATGAGGATAAGCTGGTGATTCTGCTTTTCCATGAATTCTTTCTTCTTCCAGTTGTTTCACTGCATCCACTCCAGTACCAGTTACTGACTGATACGTACTTATGACCATACGGTCTATGACATATCTGCGATGTAACTGATGAAGGGCTACTACAAGTTGGATCGTGCTACAGTTAGGATTAGCTATGATTTTATCGTCTTCAGTTAAAAGGTTTGCATTGATTTCTGGTACAACCAGATGCTTAGTTGTGTCCATCCTCCAAGCAGAAGAGTTGTCTATCACAAATGTGCCAACTTCAGCAAACTTCGGGGCCCACTCTTTTGAAGTACCTCCTCCTGCCGAAAAGATGGCGATATCGGGTCTCGCTTTTATAGCATCTTCCATAGAGATCACAGTATGATCAGCACCTCTAAACTTTATATTCTTCCCTACGGATCTCGGTGACGCAACTGGCAGAAATTCAGTTATCTCAAACCCCCTTTCTTCGAGTACTTGCATCATCACTCCTCCGACTAATCCTGTGACTCCTACTACTGCTAACTTCATAGTTATGATTATCTATAATCTCAATCGTTTATATAGGTCAAAATGTATGCCTAAATACTCCTGGCAAAAATCAGCCTTATCATTATTCTATTCTGGAAAAACACCGAGAGAGAAAGAAGAAAATTCGCCTATTTTGCAAAAGCTTTAATCCACCTATTGTGAAACAAATGTGGCTCATATTTTTGTTATTGACAAGCGCAAACCTAGCGCTCTGTCAGGTGGAAGATACCTTTGAGCCTAGTTTGGAGCTCAGTAGCCAGTGGATAGGAGATCGAGACAAGTTCATCATCACAGAAGATGGGTTGTTACAACTCAACGATAATGGTGCTGGTCAAGCCACGCTTTTTGCTACTACCACTTTCGTAAATACTTTTTCTTGGGAAGCATTCATCAGGATGGATTTTAGTCCATCTAACAGTAATAGACTAGAGTATTTTCTTTGGTCTGAGAATGAAGATCTCGAAACATCTGATGCACTATTGCTACGGATAGGTGAAACTGGCAGTGATGATACTATAGAGTTGATCAGCCAAATTGATGGTGATAGAACCACCCTTGCTGAGGGCAGTATTGGGTTAGTTGGAGCAGGACCTGTCACGCTGCGCTTTATCGCTCACTTAACAGATGATATACTAACGATCGAAGCTGATGACTTAGGCGGTGTATGTTTTTTACCCGAGATAGAGATCGCGCTATCTGAAGATATCGTGCTTCCGTCTGGAGAGTTTTATATAGGTTGGATATGTCGATATACCAGTACACGTAGTCAAGCCTTCTTCTTTGATGACATATATGCCGGCGAACCCCGCATAGATGTAACTCCTCCTGCCATAGATAATATAGATGCCACTCCGGATCAAATAATTATAACATTTACGGAAGTGATGGATGAAGCATCTTTAAATGATGCCGTGATCCAAATCTCTCCTGTTGCAGATTTTTCTTCTTCACTAGTTAAAAATCAGCTTCAGCTAGACTTTGCAAATCCATTGTTGAGTAGCCTTGATTATGAACTTGCCATATCAGGCTTGAGCGATCTGAGTGGCAATCAGATCTCTGCTTCTATCCCCATACAAGTCGCAGAAGCACCTAGTCAAGGCGAACTTCTAGTGAATGAGATATTATTCAATCCAGAAGGAAGTAACTCTGATTATATAGAACTCATCAATGTCTCTGATAAGAGGATTGATCTTTCTGATGTCATCGTACTCAACACACAAAACTCCCAAGAGGTAGCTCTTTCTCAACTTCCGAGCCTCTCAGCCGGTTCTTTTCTAGTATTGACAGAAGATATAGATGAGATCATAGTTTCATTTCCTACTAATGATAGGTCTTCGATGGTGGAGCTTAACATACCTGCCCTGAATAATTCTGACGGCAATGTCACCATCATGCATAGAGGTGACGTCCTAGATAGTTATGACTACGATGAAGATCACCACTTCACTCTGTTAGACGATGAAGAAGGGGTAAGTCTGGAGCGCATATCTCTAGATCAACCCAATGATCCTTCTAACTGGACAAGTGCGGCTCTTTCGACTGGAGGAGGTACGCCAGGTCTACCTAATAGTGTAGCAGGCGAAGCGAATACTCAGATGGTCATAGAGACTATGTCGAATGTCTTTTCGCCTAACGGCGATGGGGATAATGACGTCGCTGTCATAAACTACCAGTTGGACCGATCCGACTACGTGGCAACCATCCGATTATTCAATGATCGTGGTCAAGAGATGACCGAGATCGTTACCTCTTCTCCGGCATCTGTACAAGGACAGTGGCGATGGGATGGGTTGATAGATGGACAGCGCGCACCTATCGGTATTTATATTTTTGATATCAGCCTCTTCGCTGTGGACGGCTCAAGGTTTAGAACTCGATGTACGATAGGTCTTGGTGACTTTCTTGACTAGCTAGTCTTACTCGAGAACTTATGATCAGATGGCATTGAGTGTCTCATGTGTCTTGGCCAAAATGTCTTTAACTTGATCCATATCTGGAGCTTGAGCATACACTCTTAAGACTGGTTCTGTACCAGAGGGTCTCATCATCACCCAGCGATCTCCAGGCAAATAATACTTGTGCCCATCTATATCTTCATACTTTTCAACTGGAAGACCACCTATCTCAGTAATACCACCAGCTACACAGTGTTGGATAATTTTTTGCTTAGCTGCTTCTGTGATATGCAGATCATCTCTACTAAACTTGAAGGGACCAACGATGTCGTAGATGTCCTGGATCAACTGCTTTAGAGACTTACCAGTCTTGGCCATAAACTCCATGATCACGAGACCTATCCAGACTCCATCGCGCTCAGGGATGTGTCCTTTTACCGCTAATCCGCCTGATTCTTCTCCGCCGACAAGGACATCTTCCGTTTGCATGATCTCTGCGATATACTTAAATCCAATCTTTGTCACCTGGATGTCTACGCCATAATGATCTGCTAATATCTGCATCTTATCAGTCACCGAAAATGTCACTATCACCTTCCCTCTTAAGCCCTTGTGCTCATACATGTATACAAGAAGCAATAAGAGGATATGATGGGAGTCTACGAACTCTCCGTCTTCATCGAATAATCCGATACGATCAGCATCCCCATCGTTAGCTAGGCCTATGTTATAGTTAGGATCATTTTTAAGGAAATCCGCAAGTTCTGGCAGGTTTCTAAGGATCGGCTCGGGAGAGCGACCCATAAAAGATGGATTAAAATCACAGTGCAGTAAGTGAGCGTTATCAAACAGTCGACGCACTGCATTCTGTCCAGCACCATACATGGCGTCATACGCGAGCAACACATTATTTCTGATAAGATCGAGATCAAAATTTTCGTCTATGTGATCCATATATATCTGCTCTAGATCGGAGTAGGACACCAAACCTTCATCTATCAGTGTAGCCAGTGGCTTGGGTGAACCCAGTGGGTTATCTGGTATTATGGATTCTACTTCTGCTATCTCACTTGGCACTGAAGGTCCTCCAAATTTTGACTTGAGCTTATAGCCATTGTAGCTTGGAGGATTATGACTAGCTGTGATGACGATACCTAAATCTGCCTGATGCTTCACAACTCCTAGTGATACCATAGGTGTACTTACATATGAATCGGAGAGTATCACCTCTATACCTAAATGTCCAAGTACCTCAGCTGTCACTTCGCTAAATAATTTGCCAGCAAATCGACAATCGTAGCCGATGACCGCTTTCTTGGCTCCTTTTGAGATCATCCATCTGGCTGTTGCCTCTGATACTCTCTTCAGGTTATCTACTGTATACCCTTTGGCTATAATCGCCCTCCAACCATCAGTTCCAAATTTTATCTTATACATATTAAATATTTCTTTAATATATTAGCATCACATTTACAGAAGTATAGCATACTTATATGAAAAACGAAAGCCCAAAATCGGGCTCAGCTCTCATTGACAACTATCGCCATCGAGGTTTGCGTCAGCAACTAGTTAATACACTACGAAGTAAAGGAATATGTGATGAAAATGTATTGTCAGCTATATCAATTATTCCCAGACACTACATGCTTGATAAAGCTTTTGCAGATTGGGCATATAAAGACATGGCATTTCCGATAGATGCAGATCAAACCATCTCGATGCCCTACACAGTAGCTCGGCAAAGTGAGTTACTCGAGGTGAAAAGAGGAGATAAGATTTTTGAGGTGGGCACAGGGTCTGGATATCAAGCCGCTGTTCTGCTATACCTTGGAGCCAAGGTATACACTGTGGAGAGACAAAGGGCATTATTTGATAAGACGTCTACCCTTCTGAATCGTATCGGGCTTCATCAGATAAGGACTTTGTATGGAGATGGATACAAAGGTTCGATTCGCTTTGCTCCTTTTGATAAGATCATTGTAACTGCGGGGGCTGCGACATTTCCTCATTTACTCATGGACCAACTAAAGGTCGGAGGCATCATGGTTATACCAGAAGGCGTTGAGGGCCAACAAGTGATGATGAGATACATCAAAACTGCACAAGGGAGTTGCAAAAAGGAGAACCATGGACCATGTGCTTTTGTCCCCATGTTAAAAGGCACTTCAAGGGGTTAAAAAAGAATGATTTTGCAATTACGACCTGATATCTGGTGAATATCAACCTTCAACCTACAGATTAGAGCAGAACTTAACTCTAGAGCTCCTAGAAGATGAGTTTTGACATCAGGATTATCGCTAATATGAAATTGACCTAATTTCATTATTCAAATTAGTGATAACTTTGGGTTGTGATGTCACCAGATAGAACACATAGATCAAACGACCGCAGATTCAGGCGACTCAGGACCAACAGGTCCTAAATCTTTTTTATAAGGAGTAACATATCTGTTGCTCCATCAATCGACTATCATATATTTTTCATCACAACACCAAGATTTTAATGTCCCTTGATTCTATACAAATTCGTGTCGCCGCTGCGGAGGATGTACATCATGCTCAGACCATATCTGACTGGTATGTAGTTTCGTCAAAAGAAAGAGGAACTGGCATAGCAACCAGAACGCCAGAATACTTAGAGACGAGGATGATCAATGGCAATGGCATCATCGCTTTCGTAGATAAAGAGCTAGCTGGGTTTTGCTATGTTGAGATATTTAGCTCTGGTGAGTATATATCTAACAGTGGTTTGATTGTAACTCATAAGTTTCGAAAAATGGGGTTAGCAAAGAAAATCAAAAAGGTGGCATTCAATCATGCTCGAAATACCCATCCCGATGCCAAGGTTTTTGGCATCACAACGAGTGATGTGGTTATGAATATCAATAGTGATCTTGGATATCGTCCAGTCTCGTTTAATCAACTTACGGATGATGACGAATTTTGGAAAGGGTGTAGCAGTTGTAAGAATTATGACATACTCCTAAGGAATGATAAAAAGATGTGTCTCTGTACAGCCATGCTTGCTCCAAGCAAAAATGACCAAAAGGACCATGACCTTAAAAAACCGAACAAATAATATGGATAACCATAAAGTAGTGCTTGCCTATAGTGGAGGATTAGATACAAGTTTTTGTATCCCATATCTCAAAGAACAAGGATACGATGTCCATGCTCTTCACGTCAATACAGGTGGATTTTCAGACGACGAAGTAGAAGACCTTACTAAAAGGGCACTCCATCTTGGAGCCACGACATGTAAGAGTATCAATAATGAGAAAGACTATTATGCTCAGTGTCTGAGGTACTTGCTATATGGCAATGTACTTCGGAACAATACATATCCTCTCTCCGTCAGTTCAGAAAGAGTATTCCAAGCTATCGCCATACTAGAATACTGTAAAGAAGTAGATGCCACTCATGTAGCTCATGGTAGCACCGGTGCCGGCAATGATCAGATCAGATTTGACAGCACCTTTGAGAGTCTCGCTGGTGATATCACCATCATCACACCGATCAGAGATAACAGCTTAAGCAGACAAGAAGAAATTAAATTTCTCCGAGATCGTGGATTTGACTGGTCAGATGAAAAAGGAGCGTATTCTATCAACCAAGGCCTCTGGGGCACTAGCGTCGGTGGAAGAGAGACGCTTACTAGTCGTCGTGATTTACCCGAAGAAGCTTGGCCTCATCACTGCACTAAGGAAGGTTCGGAAGAAATAGAAATTACTTTTAGTAAGGGACAAGCTATCGAACTCAATGGAGTTAGGTTTAGTACTCCAGTTGCACTTATAAAAGAGCTTAATACCATCGGGCATGCATATGCCATCGGAAGAGACATCCATGTCGGCGATACGATTATAGGAATCAAAGGTCGCGTAGGTTTTGAAGCACCCGCGGCGCTTCTTCTAATCAATGCTCACGAACTTTTAGAAAAACATACTCTCTCTAAGTGGCAGATCCATTGGAAAAAGCAGCTAGCAGATTGGTATGGCATGTTCATGCATGAAGGCAGGTATTTCGATCCCGTCATGAGAGATATCGAAGGGTTTTTAACCAGCTCACAAGAAACCGTGAATGGTAAAGTATTCATCAGACTCCATCCCTACAGATTTGAATTGATCGGCATAGAATCCAAAAATGATCTTTTAGAAAATGACTTTGGCCAATATGGAGAAGTAAATAAAGCCTGGTCTGCTGATGACGCCAAGGGCTTTATCAAAATCTTCTCCAATGCTGACAAGATCTACTATCATGTTAACCCAGACCAAAAATGAAAAAAACTAAAATAGATATAGTAGGTGGAGCCGGTTATGTAGGTGGTGAGATGATCCGCCTGATCCTACAACATCCGTACTGCGCTATAAATAGAGTAACTAGTCGATCTCAGGCTGGCAAAAAACTATACCACATACATCCTGATCTAAAAGGGTGGACAGATCTCACTTTTGAAGATGCTTATAAAACAGATGCTGATATTACATTTTTATGTATGGGCCATGGTAAGTCTAAAGAGTATCTCGCTAAAACAAAGCCCTCTGATATAATTATAGATCTAAGTCGCGACTTTAGGCTCAAAGAGGAAGCAGGAAAATTTACATATGGCCTATGCGAATTGAACAAAGAAGAAATTAAAAAATCTAATAGCATAGCTAATCCTGGATGCTTCGCCTCATGCATCCAACTTGGACTTCTTCCTTTGGCCGCTCGTCGCCTAATACAATCAGAAGTACATATAACGGCTATCACGGGCAGCACAGGTGCTGGTCAAAACCCGGTGGCAACAACTCATAATTCTTGGCGAAACAATAACATCTCAATCTACAAGCCTTTTTCCCACCAGCATTTGGGTGAAATCAAGCAAAGTCTTTTACAACTAGATGCTCAGTTTGATCAAGAAATCAACTTCATACCTATGCGTGGCAATTTCACCAGAGGGATATTCGCAAGCATGTATTTGGAAAGCTCTTTATCTACTGAAGAAGCTCAAGAGATTTATACAGAATTTTATAAGGACTCTCCTTTTGTACATGTTTCAAAAGACCCACTATCAGTAAAAGAGGTTGTAAATACTAATAATACGCTCATCTATCTCGAGCAAAATCATGGTAAACTTAGAATAGAGTCTATAATAGACAATCTAGTCAAAGGTGCTGCAGGACAGGCTGTACAAAACATGAATCTTATCATGGGATGGCCAGAAGATACAGGGCTGAAGTTAAAGGCAAGTGCATTTTAAATTGAAATCATGGATCTCTATAATGTATATACCCTTTTTGATGTTACTCCTGTAAAAGGACTAGGTGCATATGTCTATGATCAAGAAGGTACGGAATACCTTGATTTTTACGGCGGGCACGCCGTGATCAGCGTGGGCCATAGTCATCCGACTTATGTGGCTGCCCTACAGGATCAGATATCGAAAATTGGATTTTATTCTAACTCTGTCATCAATCCTCTGCAACAAGTACTTGCAGATAGATTAGAATCAGTAAGTGGAACAACAGGTTATGATCTGTTTCTTATCAATAGTGGTGCAGAAGCAAATGACAATGCCTTAAAGCTTGCCTCTTTTTACAAAGGAAGAAAGAAGGTCTTAGCCTTGACTAATGGCTTTCACGGAAGGACATCAGCAGCCATCAATGTCACTCACACTGGTCAAAAGCATCAAGCTCCGATTAATCATGGAGTTGATGTCACCTACTGTTACTATGAAGATATAGAATCTATCATCAGAGAAATAAAAAGTGCGCAATATGCAGGCATCATTATAGAAGCCATACAGGGTGTAGGAGGACTAGATATGATCGCCGATGATTCTCTAAGAATGATCAGAAAGCACTGCGATGATACTGATACAATACTAATCATGGATGAAGTGCAATGCGGTTATGCTCGGTCAGGGGACTTCTTTGCTTTTCAATCTGCTGGGATACAACCAGATATCGTCAGCATGGCTAAGGGTATGGGAAATGGATTTCCCATAGGCGGTATACTGATCGACTCCCGTAAGCTACCAGCAGTAAAGGCTCAACTTGGTACAACTTATGGAGGCAATCATCTCGCATGTCGTGCTGCATCAGCCGTACTAGATATAATCCATGAAGAACAGCTTGTAGAAAATGCAAAAAACATAGGGATATATCTTAAAGAAAGACTGAGCCAACTTCCTCATGTGATTAGGATCAAGGGCCGAGGTCTAATGATGGGATTAGAACTTGATCAAGAAGTTGCCCACATCCGAAAGAAACTGGTATATGATTATAAATTATTTACTGGAAGCTCTTCTAATAAGAGACTATTGAGATTACTTCCCCCTCTCAATATTACCACCGAACAAGCAGACCTTTTTTTAGAAAAAATCTCTGAAGCTCTTCACCAAATCTAGCTATGAACAACTTTTACTCAGCTCAGGATGTATACGATGTCGATGAACTTATCCACATAGCTAACAGCTACAAAGTACATCCTCATAAAGACAAGAATCTTGGCGAAGGCAAACTACTAGTCCTTTTATTTTTTAACCCTAGCCTTCGGACTAAACTAAGCACCCAAAAAGCAGCCATGAACTTAGGCATGCAAGTGATTAGTATGGACATGAAAGATAGTTGGGCCTGGGAGTTTGAAGATGGCGTCACCATGTCTGCAGATAAAGCAGAACATGTAAAAGAGGCGGCAAGGGTGATATCTAGTTATGCAGATATCATAGCCATCAGATCTTTTCCAGGACTGAAAGATAAAGAAGCAGATTATCAGGATATGGTTATCAAAAACTTCATGCGCTATAGTGCAGTACCTGTTATCAATTTAGAGTCTGCCATCAGACACCCTCTACAATCATGTGCTGACCTGATGACGATCAAAGCACATGTGACTAAGCCTAATCCGAAGATTGTTCTTTCATGGGCTCCACACCCAAAAGCACTTCCGCAAGCTGTCAGTAATTCTTTTTTAGAATGGATGAAGGTTGCTGATTATGAAGTGACTATCACTCATCCTAAAGGCTACGAGCTGGATCCAACATTCACTGATGGCCATGTTGTAGAATATGATCAAGAAAAAGCCTTTGAGGAGGCGGATATCATCTATGTGAAAAATTGGTCTCCATTGTCGGACTATGGAAATGCCATTAATCAGGACGACTCTTGGATGATCACTAAAGAAAAACTTGAGCAGACTAATAATGCAAAGCTTTTACACTGTCTTCCTGTGAGGAGAAATGTTGTGATCAGTGACGACGCTATGGATAGCCATCACAGCGCTATCTACGAGCTAGCAGAAAACAGACTACATACAGCCCAAGCCGTTATCAGTAGCATTCTAATTAGTCAGAAAATTTAGTCGTTTATTCAACTTCTCGGAGGTAGTTACCCCAAACCCAACCTTCTTGGTCAGCGTAACTTACCTTACACCATTTGCCCATAGCACCATCAAGTAGGAGTTCTTTTTCGTCGTAGTAGAGTATACTTACCTTACTGTTAGTGGGAATCTTGAATATGATATCACTTTCAAGTGATGGATCGGATCTCAAGTTGAGAGTGGGTGATGAGGTTTCGATGATACCTTTTGTATAGCCGTCATCATTCTTACAATCGGCAAGTTGAGATTCCAAGTCTGATATCACTCCTTGGCTTGCACCGATTCTCTCGATCAGTTCATCTTTATTTAATCTGCGAAGATCATCAGCTGGCAAATCCGAAGAAAACAACGATGATATCACCTTTGCTGGAGAAGTCTTCGTGATAACGGAGTATCCTAGCAATGCTATGATCGCTCCAAATACTATAAAGCTCACCCAAGGCCAGATGGGCGACCTCTTATTATATTTCCTCCTTCGTGCCATTTTTTAATCTACCGAAGCATACATCACTTCAACATTCTCAAGGCTGTGCTGACTACTTAATCCTGCTTGTATCACATATTGTTTATCACCAGCAACCCGAACACGCCTAAAATCATAAGTAATATAGTTCTCATCGATTTTTTTCTCAAAGATGAAGCCTTCATCTTCCTCACGGATCATCTTCGAGAAAAACAAGGACTCCTCGATGTCGATCTTGATCTGATCCTTTATGTCCTTGATAACAAGAGTAGTAGCCTCAGATTCAAAAATCTGGATCGAATATCCTTCATCATTCTTCACGGTAACATCCTTCATAATACCAAGATCACTTGAAGCTACTTCCACGTTTTCTGGAGCCTTAATCTTTAGGGGCAGTCCTTGTGAGAGTAGATCAAGTGTCGGTAATTCGGGCTCAGCTCCCTTACATGAGCAAAGCAGTGATATCAATGCGAGGAAGACAAAAAATCTGAGTGCACTCATATAAAGAGATAAAATATTATAGCAGCAAGATATCCTTTCTGTTACTATATGGTCCTAATGATAAACCCTAGCTGAGTAAGTTTTGGGTCAAATCAACTATTATATTGCTGGGATACGGAGTATTTGTCCTGGATATATCTTGTCCGGATGAGATAACATCGGCTGATTAGCTTCAAATATGGCATTGTACTTCATCGGATCTCCATATACATCACGGGCAATCTTGGATAAGCTATCACCACTTTTCACCTCATGAAACCTAGACTCAGGCTCAGGGTTTAGTACCGTTATATTATCAGATACAGCACCTATCCCTTCTACATTTCCTAGAGCTAGTATGATTTTTTCGCGTTCAGCATTAGTATCTGTTGTTCCTTCGACTATGACTTGTTCTGCTAAATCTATACGTAGACCTCTTACTGGTATACCAAGGTCCGTCACTGCGCTACCTAAGGCTTGAATTTTAGCTTGTTCTTCTGAGAGCTGGGGTGCAGTCTCTTTCTTTTTGAAAACTTGTTTACCTGCGTTCTTGATAAATGAAAATAAACCCATGTTTTTATCTGTATGTTTAAGTATTAATAATATACATCTCAAGTGCCCTACAACACTACACTTTGTTAATGCTGAAGGCAGGGATAAGAGTTCCCAATATAATATTAAGTCTTGAGGCGTATTAATTATTGCGGTCGAGCCAAATGAACATTTACGAAAGTATAAATAGATAAAAGTCATAGACTTGACGGCACACTATAGTGAAATATAATCGTTCTAACATTTACTTGTGAGCTTCTTACATTTGCATATATGACTTTAAAGAGCCTATACAATGTTATATTCCTGATCAGCATCGGGATAATATCGTCATCGGATATGATAATGGCGCAGGACGCACCTTTTTCTGAGCCTGGAGATCAATACGAAAGAATTTATCGTGCACGCGGCCTAGACTTTGAGACATCAGCTGTCTTTCCAAATGGTAATGGGCATGTCATGCTAGGGTTGGAAATCCAGCAGGACACCTTACAAGAAAGAGTGATAGTTACCTTTTTAGATTTTAAGGGGACGATATCAAACTCCTTAGAGTTTACATATGACAGTACAGATGTAAGGATACTTGAAGCAGGAGACATCATACGGCTTAGCGATGATACCTATGCATTCTCGGCCATACTTGACAAAGACTCCTTGAATAAAGCAATCACGCGTATAGACGCTCAAGGTAATATAGCATGGACCGAACTCACTGGACAAGAATCCGATACTCCAGACTTGCGAAGAAGTAATTCTGTACTCGTTGAGATACCCGGCGAAAAGATATGGCATGCTCATATCATAGATGGTCTGGGAAGCACCACTCAGCTGCAGATCACTGAGTTTGAGTTCGATGGCACCAAAAACTTTGTGCGTACACTCAATCTCAATAGTGAAGATAGATTGGTTCTCGACGAAGATCTCTTCGAGATGGCCGTAGGCATCGACTCTACCATCATGCTTCTAGGTTCTACAGATGATCCGGAGTCACCCTTTTTTCTGAGTAATCTCGATACAACGGCTTCTGTCAATTGGACCAGAGGTTATAACTCAGACTTTAATAGAGCACTCGATACCGATGGTTATGATCTCATCCAGCTCGTGGATACCACCTGGGTGGTGACAGGATCTGTATTAGGAAATGGGATACAGCGTAATCAAGGATTTATCATGCAGGTGGATAACACCGGCCAGCGACTTCAAACTAGGACGTTTAGTCAGAGCTCTACGCAGTTCCAAATATATCCAACAGGGGTGGTAGAACTCTTGGATTCAACAGTAACACTAAGTATGACTAGAGAGGACATGGCTAATGGAAGTCTCAATCCTCTGCTTGTAAACTTTGATCTCGACTCTGCTTTTAACTATCAGACACTACTAGATACTATACCCTCTTTTGAGCCGAGACTTTCTGAGCTAGTGACTACTGATAGTCTAAGCGTGAGCTACTTGACGACTTCAGCTTTTGATGGTGACTCTCAGCCCTATTTATCGAAGTTGGATCCACTCGGCACCACTCAGTGCGAAGAAACTTCGATGATCATGGTAGTCGATAGCGTAGACTTCCGAGAGACACCGCTGGACTTAGTAATAGAGGATCAGAATATAGCGATCGACTCAATAGAGACAGATGCTATACCCTATGGAAGATTTCAACCTCCAGTCCTCACTATAAATGACACTACATTCTGCCCACAGGATCCGATAGTCTACATCGTAGATGCCACTGTCAATGGTGGCACCGAGTATATCTGGGAAGATGATAGTACTGACCCTGTCAGGTTAATAACAGAGGAAGGTATGTTTTCGGTGACGGTGACAATAGAAGAAGATCTCTGCTTTAAGTTGTGTGACACTATCAATGTCTCTCAACTGGATCCTCCTATGGTAACAATAGGAAAAAGCTCAACGGGATTTTGTGTTACCGGTGACATCATACTTACAGCTCAACAAACAGGCTCTTCCGCAGAGTCTATAGTATGGTCTACAGGTGAAACTACAGTAAGTATCACAGTCCCCGGTATCGAAGGAGATCAGTACTCTGTGATGACCGTAGA
The DNA here is from genome assembly GCA_964470035.1 of uncultured Saprospiraceae bacterium. GTDB lineage: Bacteria > Bacteroidota > Bacteroidia > Chitinophagales > Saprospiraceae > JAJRXG01. The sequence continues at coordinate 1,134 of CAYYBR010000007.1, read as the reverse complement.
CGGATGCGATCTGCCGGCAGATGCCTCCACCACGATAACGATAGATGACCTCATCCCCCCTGTGGATGGACAAATAGAGTTTAGCTGTGGCAACCCCGGACTTTTAACAGCGCTGGGGTCAGGATTTGGTAGCTTACTCTGGTCCACTGGTGATACAACACGGCTACTTAATATCACTGAGCCAGGCACATTCACCTTGACTCTTTTCGATGCATGCGGAGAACCAGCAGTTGTAGATGAGATAACGATATCTGCCGATGATCTCGATGCATGTACTACCTGCGATAATCCTTGTCTTACATGGCCCAATGCCTTACAACCGAATAATGGTGATCCTGAAAATCAAGTTTTTGGACCCGTCATAAGGGCAGGTTGTGAAGATCTCATTGAAGATTATGAACTTCAAATCTTTAACAGATGGGGCAAGAATATCTTCACTTCCACTGACGTGAATGTCATGTGGAATGGAGCTATCGATGGCAACAATCAACCTGGGGGAGTTTATTACTATTGGGTGCGATACAACGATGGCACGACCACATGTGAGAGACGAGGAGATATGACCTTACTTAGGTAGACTAATCTATAAGCTACATGTTAGATCTACTCATCATCGGCGGTGGACCGACGGGCATCAATATCGCAGTAGAAGCTAAAAAAGCAGGTCTCAACTATCTCGTCATCGAGAAAGGAGTACTTGTCAATAGCCTCTTCCACTTTCCCGCTAATATGACATTCTTCTCTACATCTAAAAATTTAGAGATCGTAGAAATCCCTTTTATCTCGCATACAGAAAAACCCACCCGTAAGGAGGCTTTGGAGTACTATCGTCGTATAGTAGATAGTTATGAGCTCAATGTTCATTTCTATGAAGAGGTGTTGGAGCTCCATAAGAAAGAGGTCTTTAACGTAAAGACTAGCAAAGACACTTACTCGGCTAAGCAAGTCGTGGTTTGTACAGGATTTTATGATCAACCCCGCATGCTGCAGATCCCTGGAGAAGAGCTCCCTAAAGTAAAACACTATTATGATGAGGCGCACCCTTATGTTGGTCAGAAGGTGCTTATCATCGGTGCAGCAAATTCTGCCTGCGATGTAGCTGTAGAGACTTGGCATAAGGGATCAGAAGTGACG